>PLKU01000552.1 GCA_003140705.1 Acidobacteriaceae bacterium | reverse complement strand
CGAGTTTGCCGCTTACTACGTTCACCCGGGTGACCCGCCACAGGGGATCCTGCAGCTCAAGTACAGGCTGTCGGCAAACACTTCCCCTGATGACAATCCGAGTCTCACGTCATTGGTCAGCTTCATCCACGATCGCTATCCGGCTGACGAGCGCTCGCTGATCATCGGCATACCAGCCGGAGCTGGCGGCCGACGCGCAGGTTCAAGGCAAAGAACATCCAACGCAGATGGCGCATTAAGCTTGCCTATTGTGCACATCCTCATTCCCGCTGACTTCCGTGGACTGCCGGCTGAGACGACGCATGTTCCCTCCTACACATGGGACAACATCAACGCAGGCCTCGACGGCATTGCCATCGATCTGCCTGCCCTCAACGTGAAGCCAACACTTGGCGATCTGGTGCCAATGAACATCGAGGTGCGCGATCCCCTGTGGCCGATGCGCGACATGCTCAACTTCACCTTCTCTGTCAAGCCGGGCGAGGCGCATACCTTGTGGCTGGATACGCGCGACCGCATTCTGCCTAACGACAAGAGCCTGCTCATTACTGTTGCCTCCGCAAGTCCGGAGTTTACGGCTAGTGCGCTCGATGGCGCTGAGGTGCGCCTCATCTTCAAGCCGTACAACGAAGCGGCCAAGGAGCACATCGCCGACCGCCTCACCCAGGTGCGCGACAACTTCTCCAATATGACTGAAGAGCATGTAAACAGCCGTCACCTGAACACCTACGACCGCTTCTATGCCGACATCACAGATCTTCTGCGTGTGGATCCAACGAACGATCTCGGCCGCAAGTATTGGCACGAATGGAACCCGGAAACGCTGGCTCCTGCCTACATTCCGCCGCCGGTGCCTGCAGAAGTACCCAGGTGGGCCTACCTCCAGGCAAAAGATGTGGACTACTTCCAGCGCATTGCCGACTTCTATGTCGACATGCGCCAGGCCTGGGACGGTGAATTCGGCGGCGGTCTCGGCGACGACAGCGACTTCACGAACCTCTTTCCCTCCCTCGCTCTCATGGGTACCGAACCGGAGAAGCTGAAGACCTCTCTCTCAAGAGAACTTGAGGCCATGTACGAAAACAAGATGTGGACCAATGGGCTGGCCACGGCGCAGTTTGACGAGCTGCATAGCTACGAGGATGGACTTAACGTTCTCGGCCAATCGTTGATGATGGATTTTGGAAACCCGAAGGACCTGGAGCGCGCCATGGTCACAGCCAAGCGTCTGGAGTGGCTCACAGGCATCAACGCCGCCGGGCACAGGCACATCCGCTCAGCGTATTTCAGTGGCTCAAAGATGGCTGAAGGCGGCGTGTGGGGATGGACGAAGGCGCGCGGCTACATGGTCTTTCATCCTGCGCTTGACCTTGTCCTCTTCAACGGGGCCCCCGAGACACGCAAGATGGTTCTCGAGACTGTCGACGGCATGTTGGCCCACCGCAAGCAGGAAGCTGATGGCCGATGGGTCACGCGTACCGAGATCAACTTCAAGACCGATGAAGACTTGCCCGGCGGCGATGCCACGCCCGACTTCATGTTCTGGGCCGCATATCGCTGGACAGGTAACAAGAAATACCTGCTCCCGTTTATGGACGCGGGCCCATCCGCGCTGGCGCACATCAGCTCCGATGCCCTTGACATCCTCAACCTCCGCGACACCTGGGGCAAGCAGGTGATAGCGGCGGCCAAGACCATTGACCCCACAACCGGAGTGGCGCCAACAGGTGCGCTGTCGATGACAGGGTCAGCTGAAACTTTCGCCTGGCAGGCGACTGGCGATACGAAATATCTTGACCGGCTCTACTTCGCGCAGTTGGAGGCGGAATCTGATCGCGAGTGGATTAATACCGAAGGCAGTCTCTGGATTGATCGCATCACTGACTCTGCCGGCCCCATGTTCGTTAACACAGAGTTGCAACGCGCGCGTTTTGGCGGCGTCGCGCTCATCCGCAACCACATCTATCCGGGCAATGCGGTCAGTTGGCGTTTCGATGCGCCGGCCACGCCAAGCAGCCTCGGCATCCTCGTGCCCGAGGCGACGCCTGATCATTTGAAGATCATTGTCTACAACCTTGACTCCGTTCCCGTGAAGACCCAGATGACCGGGTGGGAGATCGATCCGGGCAAGTGGGAGATTATTCAAGGGACCCGTGGCGATGCGGACACTGATTCGCTCGAGGGCGCCAGTTCCAGAACCGCGAGCTTTGAGCGCAGCACCAGCCTCGAGTTCACATTTGATCCCCACACCACCACGGTCCTGGAGCTAAAGTTGGTCGACAAAGGTGTGCCCTATTGGTCCAGGCCCGACCTCGGCATTGGCGCTGACGATGTGAAAGTCGAAGGCAACCACATGAAAGTTACAATTCACGGCCTCGGCGCGGTTGACGCCCCGGCTTCGAAGATCGTCCTGCGTGATGCCACGGGAAAGGTACTTGCCTCGGCGCACGCCGCCGCACTCAAGGCGCCTCTGGACCTGCTCCCAAAAGCTGAAGTCGTCTCCCTCACATTGCCGCACGGCGCTGACTGCAAGGGTGGAAGCGTCACCGTTGAGATCGGCGGCAAGCTGCCAGAGATTACGCTGATGAATAACAAGGTCCAGTTCTAAATGCTGTCAGCAGCTGTAAGTGAGATCATCGAGCTTGAGCCTTTGCGATATGGGCTGACACTGCGTCACGAACAGGCCAGGAGGATCAATGTCGGGGAATGCAATTTCAGTCTTCGCTTCAGACGATGAGGGAATGTCAACGCCAGAGCCGGGTCTTCGCCGTCAGGTAATGGCCTATAGCCGTGCCATGATGCTCATCCGGCATACCATGGTCAAGGGCTGGGGCGGCGCAAAGCACAGCCACCCACACGAGCAGATGGTCTACGTCGTCCATGGTCGCATTCGCTTTGAGCATCCCGGCGGTGTCTTCGAGGTCGGTCCGGGAGAGAGCTTTTTGGTGCCGGGCAATGTCGCGCACCAGGCATGGGCTCTTGAGGACTCTGAAGTGCTTGATATCTTTACTCCCATGCGCGAAGACTACGCTACGTAGCAACGAAAGCCGTTTCAAATTCGCACAGAAAGCACCGAGTAAGCCAAGGGGAAAAAGGCATGCATCATCAAAAGGCAGTCAAGCACACGGCAGCCGTCTTGATGCTATCGTTCACAGCGGTCCATCTCCCGGTCATTGCAGAAACCACCATGCAACAACTCAAGGCAGGCGCCGCCGCCGCGACACAAACCGCCAGCAACTTCCGACTTGAGAATCAGGTCATCGGAGCAAAGTGGTCTGTGATGGACGGCGGCGTGAGCGGCCTCCTCGTCACCAACCGCCTGGATGGAACAGAGCTCAACATCTCCACGCCCTTCGCCATCCTCCTGAAAGATGGGACGATCTACGATGCCTTCAATCTCAAATTAGCGGGCCAGCCCGTCCTGCGCGAGCTGACGCCGCAGCCTGACGCCGCCCGCATGGCCGAAAGGCTGCACGGAAAGGGGTTCGACTTTCCCTTGGAAAACAGCGACCATTCCTTGCGGGTGGTGTGGTCCGTTGTCTTGCTTGACGATTCGTCCTATCTCAAGCAACTGCTCACCATAAGCGCGCCAGGCCAGGACGTCCCCATAAGCCGCGTGCAGCTCATCGATCTCGCACTTCCGGGCGCGCATGTCAGCGGATCGGTGCAAGGCTCGCCCATTGTGGCTGGAAACCTGTTCCTCGGATTCGAGCACCCACTGTCGCAGAGCAAGGTCACGGCCGGCCGTGCGACCGCATGGATGGATCGCGACCTGCCTCTCCGGGCTAACCAGTCAATCGTGTACTCCTCCGTAATTGGAGTTGCCCGCACCAGCCAAATGCGCCGCGACTTCCTTGCATATTTAGAGCAGGAACGGGCGCATCCTTACAGGACGTTTCTGCACTATAATTCCTGGTACGATCTCGGCTACTTTACGCCTTACGACCAGGCAGGGGCGCTGGATCGCGTCAACGCATTCGGGCACGAACTGTCCCAAAAACGCGGAGTTAAGTTGGACTCTTTCCTCTTCGATGACGGCTGGGATAACCACAAGTCGCTCTGGAAATTCAACGACGGATTGCCCGACGGCTTCGCTCCCGTCAGGGAAGCCGCGGAAAAGTACGGCGCCGATCCTGGCGTATGGATGTCACCCTGGGGCGGCTATTCCCAGCCCAAGAAGGAACGAATTGAGTTTGGAACTGCTGCGGGATACGAGATCGTGGCCAACGGATATGCGCTCTCCGGCCCGAAATATTACGCGGCGTTCCGCGATGTCTGCATGGGCATGATCCACAAGTACGGAATCAACCAGTTCAAGTTTGACGGCACTGGAAATGTGGATTCCGTCTTCCCCGGCAGCCAGTTCGACAGCGACTTCTCCGCGGCAATCCACTTGATCGGCGAGCTTCGCGCCACCAAGCCCGATATCTTCATCAATCTCACAACGGGCACCTGGCCCTCTCCTTTCTGGTTGATGTATGCGGATTCCATCTGGCGCGGCGGTGAGGATGACAGTACCGCAGGAGTAGGCCCACACCGCGAGCGCTGGATCACCTATCGCGACGCGGAGACCTACAAGCGGGTCGTGCAGAACGAGCCGCTCTTCCCGCTGAACTCTCTCATGCTCCATGGCATGATCTACGCGAGGTTCCACAAAGAGCTCAGCAAGGATCCAGGGAGTGACTTCCGCAATGAGATCCGGTCGTACTTCGGCACCGGCACGCAACTTCAGGAGATGTACATCACGCCGTCCTTGTTGACCCAAGCCAACTGGGACGATCTGGCCGAAGCCGCGAAATGGTCACGCGCAAACGCCGAAGTGCTGCGGGATACGCATTGGATCGGCGGCGATCCGGCATGGCTTGAGGTGTACGGTTGGGCGTCGTGGATGCCTGGCAAGGGCATTCTCGTGCTGCGCAACCCGAGCGTTAAGGCACAGACCATCCGCATCAAGCTGCAGGACGCCTTCGAATTGCCGCCGGGTGCCGTGCAGGCGTATTCCGCGAAGAGTCCCTGGAAGGACGACGTTGGCAGCAATCCGATTTTCCTCAACGCGCAACAGGCGCATGAGTTTCATCTCGCCCCCTTTCAGGTTCTCACGCTCGATCTAACCGCCCAATAGCGGCCTGCTAAGGGCACGTGGCAGGTCAACCCGGAGGCTCTTCAGAATTCTCCCACCAACGCTGCCGCAGTCACGCAGACACCAACGAATCCACCATATAATCTAATGAGTGCGATGAAATCTCTGACTCTGCTTGTTCTCGCCGCCGGCCTCGGTAGCCGTTATGGCGGCTTGAAACAGATTGATCCGGTTGGCCCACAGGGCGAAGCCATCCTGGACTATTCAATCTACGACGCCCATCGTGCTGGATTCAGCAGGGTCGTCTTCATCATTCGCAAGGATATTGAGCAGGCATTCAAGCAAACCGTCGGTGCGCGGTTTGAAAATCGCATCGCCGTCGATTACGTCTTTCAGGAACTCGACCTTCTTCCGCCGGGGTTTGCCGTGCCGCCTGGCCGGAGCAAGCCCTGGGGCACAACACACGCAGTTCTCATGGCCGCGGACGCTATTCACGAACCGTTTGCTGTGATCAATGCTGACGATTTCTACGGCGCCGAGGGTTATCGCGCGCTGGCACAGCATCTGCAGTCAGGCACATCTGACTATGCGATGGTCGGATTTGTTCTGCGCAATACACTCTCTGAATTTGGCGCCGTGTCGCGGGGCGTGTGCCAAGTTGACGGCGACGGTATTCTGCAGAACGTGGTGGAGATGACAAGCATTGCACGCGATGGTGAGGGTGCAACCGATACCGAAGCTGCAGGCAAACTGACCCGGCTGACCGGTGACGAACTGGTTTCGATGAACATGTGGGGGTTCACTCCACAGGTTTTCGCGCCTTTGCGAAAATACTTCCAAAGTTTTCTCGCAGAGAAGGGCTCAGATGCAAGGTCGGAGTGTTACCTTCCATGCGCAGTGAATCAGTTAGTCGTTGAAGCGCAGGCGCGTGTTAGAGTTCTGCGCACTATGGATGGATGGTTTGGCGTCACAAACCGCGAAGACCGCCCGCGAGTCGTCGAAAGCATTGGCCGCCTCATTCACGACGGCATTTATCCCAACAGGCTTTGGACATGAGCAACGCGCAAAACATCGCTGCCGTTGCACGCGAGTTTCAAATCCCCGGCGAAAGCCTCGGGGCTACGCCCTATGGCAGCGGCCACATCAACGACACCTGGTGCGTCGTCTCCAGTCGAAGCGGTGTTCCTGTTCGGTCCATCCTGCAGCGCATCAATAAGAACATCTTCACAAATCCCGTAGCCCTGATGGAAAACATCCAGCGCGTCACGGCGCATCTTGCCGCGAAGGTCTCGGGAGAGACAGACTCCGACCGTCGCGTACTCGCACTGATTCCTGCGCACGGCGGACGGGCCTGGCACCTGGATGCGGATGGAAATTATTGGCGTGCCTATCGCTTCATCGATAGGGCGCATAGTTATGACGCGGTAGAGACCGTGGACCAGGCATTTCAAGCGGCAAGGGCCGTTGGACGTTTCCAGGAACTCCTCGCAGACCTGCCAGCCCCGCGCTTGCACCATACAATCCGCGACTTTCACAACACGCCGCAACGATTTGCAGCCTTTGAACAGGCAGTCGGTTCCGACGTAGCCGGCCGCGCAATCATGGCCAAGTGTGAGATTGAATTCGCTTTCGCGAATCAGTCTGTCGCCAACATCCTGGTCGATGCCAATCTTCCAGAGCGCGTCACCCACAACGACACCAAGTTCAATAACGTACTTATCGATGACGCGACGGGCGAAGGCATCTGCGTCATTGATCTCGACACGGTCATGCCAGGATCGGTGCTCTTTGATTTCGGCGACATGCTGCGCACAACGACGAGCCCGGCTACCGAAGACGAACGCGATCTTTCGAAGGTTCACATGCAGTTCCCCATGTTCGAGGCACTCGTGCGCGGGTATCTCAGCTCGGCTGGCCGCTTCCTCACCCAAGCGGAGAAGAGTCATCTTGCCTCATCCGGCAAAGTGATCACGTTCGAGCAGGGCATTCGATTCCTGGCTGACTATCTATCTGGCGATACATATTACAAGGTGCATCGCGATGGCCATAATCTTGACCGCTGCCGAGCACAGTTCAAACTGCTCGAGTCCATCATTAATCAAGAGGAGCGTATGGAGCAGTTGGTGAATTCAGTTCAGCTATAGTCATGCGTTAGCGGATACAAAGATCCCGGTCACGGAGTAATATCTTCTGCATGAAAAGCATGAACCGTCGTGATCTTTGCGTAGCTCTCTCGTCCATTGCAGCCGCAGTTGCTGTCCGGCCGGCTGAAGGCCAGGCATCCTCGGCCGCAACCCCAGCCCAGGGTGCATCAGGCGAGATCCTGTTGTCGGTACAGCGTGCATATCCATTCGACCAGCTTCCGGCGTCGAAGAGCGCAAATGGGGAGTCGCGGGCCGTTCTCCATGGCGTGCTACCGACCGGTGAGGCTGTCGAATTGCATGAAACAACTCTTCTACCGGGGCATATGCCGCACCCTCCGCATAAGCATCGCCACTCAGAGTTCATGTTGATTCGCGAGGGAACGGTCGAGTTCGACAACGACGGAACCTTCCAGCGAGTAGGGCCCGGCGGCGTAATCTTCGCCGCGTCAAACGTGATGCATGGCCTCAAGAATGTCGGCGACACAAACGCCAACTATTTTGTGATTGCCATTGGACGCGAGTCGTAGGCCAGGCAGTCCTTCACTGACGGCCTTTTGCGGTCCGTCCAGCCTTCCGATCCCGTCTGCGTCCTTGCCCTTCCACCGTCAACCTCGAGCGCCAATTCGCCCGATAACTCTTTTGCCAGCAACAGGACGAATTCCCAACATCCCAGTGGGCGCCGCCAAACCGCAGAATCGTCGAAACTTATGCCGAAAGTCTACGTCTATATTGACTGGGTTCGACTTGCGGTACATTGTTGTTGCATCAGGACCTGCACACCCTATACCCTGACACAACCCCTTGTCGGAGGGCCTATGCTGCGGTACTTCGGCGCTGTTGCCTTGTTGCTTTGCGCTCTCTCCGGGCCGCAAGTTCCCGGACAGACCCGGCGTGCGCTGCTCATCGGGATCAACACTTATCAACCCGCGGGCACCCAGGCGGAACACCCAGCAGGCTGCATCTACGGACGCTGCGAACTGGGCGCTTTTGAGAATCTCGCCGGCTCGGTCAACGATGCTCAGTCGATGGCGGACCTGCTGACCAGCCCAAAGTTCGGCTTCCCGGCGGACAAGGTAGTTCTGCTTACCGACCCCGCAGCGCCTCGTCCAAGGTCCGGAGTCGTCGTTTTGCCCGCTTCGCAAACCACCCGCGACGGAATCCTTGCCGCGATGCAGAAGTATCTCGTTGACCTGCCCCAGCGGGGCGACACGGTGGTTTTTTACGACGCCAGCCACGGTTCTCTCCGGATCAACAGCAAGGGTTCGAAGCTCCAGGTCCTTGTGAACGGGAAGCTTGTTCACGCCGACAGCACCCTGGTTCCATCTGACGCATACAAAGGCGGCTACGACGTTCGCGACCGGGAGATGACCCGCATCTTCAATGCCGCCCTGGACAAGGGAGTTCACCTTACTGCCATCTTTGACAGTTGCCACAGCGGCGGTGCAACGCGCGGAATCGGCCCTAAGTATCGCGAGCGCAGCCTGGCCTTCGATCCGCGGGATATTGCTGAGACTGCTGAGGTGCTTCCAAACGGGCAGCCGAGCCCTGCGCCAACCGAGCGCCAGGACAATCCATTGCTGGTCTTCTCCGCGGCACAACAGGACCAGACGGCCAAGGAATCTCCTCCTTCCGAGACCATGACCGAACCGCACGGAGCCTTTACCGCAGCGCTTGTTGAAGCTTTGCAAGTGCTGCCCGCCAATGCGTCAGCTTTGGTTGTGTATCAGCGTGTGAAGGCTGTGCTCGAAGGCAACGGAGTCTCAGAGCAGGAGCCCGATCTGGACGCCTCTCAGGCGCGGCGTCAGCAGCCTCTTTTCGGGGGACAGGCGACAGACAGCGGCAAGGTCCTCACCGCTGCGCTCAAGACCGACGAAGATGGCTTGGTATGGCTGGACATTGGCCGCGTGTCCGGCATCGGGCCCGGAAGTGAGTTTTCCTCCACCGCTGGAACAGGAGCCGGCAAGGGGCTGGTCCTCCGCGTAAACGATCTGCAAGGTATTGCGCGCTCTACCGCCAGCGTCGTCAGTCCAACCAAGGCCAAGGTCGCGCCCGGCGACGTCTTCGAACTCACCAAATTGGTTCCGGCAGAGTCTGCTCCGCTGCTGTTCTGGCTTTGGCCGTCGAACCTCTCTGTAGACGAGATTTTAGCCGCCGCCGCCCAAGTCAAGGCAGCCGGTGTTGCCTCCGTTTCAGATCCTGCGGAGGAATCCTGGACCCACATCCTTAGCTGGGATGGAGCCGCTTGGACTCTCCAACAAGCTGGACAACCTGTCGGATCTGAGTCAGCTGCAGAACCTCCCGCTATCAACCTCGACACAAAGCCCAACCCTCCAGTCCGCCTCGGTGCAAAGCTGACGGCAGACGCGCTGAAGCAGCATCTCCAATTGGGCGCGAAACTCTGGGTCAATCTGCCTGCCCCCAGGGAACTGGCGGCAAAGCTAGCCTTACATGACAATGGCAGTGCTGTGAAAGCAGCCGCCAACCTTGCCGCAGCCAATTATGTACTCACCGGGGTGCTCACCCAGGATGGGCCAGCGTATGCCTGGTTTCACAAGAGCGAATTTGATGCCGGCCCGCAAGCTGCACATATGAACGACCACAGCCCTGGTTGCTCCGCGACCTCGCCTTACCCAGTCCGCACGGATTGGGCGGTTCTCGGCGATGCGACACGGATCCATTTTGTGGGTGACAAGCTCAACGATTACGCGCTTCGCCTGGGTAAGGTCCACGGGTGGATCAACCTGTCGGATAGCGCAACCGGCGAATCGGCGGCCTCTTTTTACAAGCTGACAATGGTCCGCGCCTCTGACGACGCGACTTTGCCTGAAAGCCAGCCTGCCAGGCAGGGCGATCGGATGAAGATGGCATTGCAGGCAGACAGTCCTGTTACCGATCCGCGCTGGGTCTATGTGCTGGACATCGACTGTCACGGCAAGGGCACGCTTCTTTATCCAATCAACTATTCTGAGAATCAATTTCCGAATGCCGGTGAAAATGAAAAGAAGTTCGTTTTACCCCACTCGCTGACATTGCGCATTGGCCCACCCTATGGGGTGGACACGCTTATATTGCTAAGCACTGCACAGCCGTTGCCCGATCCTTCCGCACTGAACTTTGAGGGGGTCGCCTCGCGGGGGGCACGTGGTGCGGATACTCCGCTGCAGAAGCTGCTAACCAGCGCCAGCAGCGGTTCGCGCGGCTTTGCTGAACCCGTACCGACCGACTGGGGCATCGACCTGACAAGAATTCGCAGCATTCCAACCACGGCAACACAATAATCTGAGGATCCAAGAGGAGAAGATGAATCTGGAGCGGAGAATGCGAGCTGCGGCATTCCTAAGCATTGGAATGCTCGCGGCATTAACAGCCGGGGCTCAGGATTTTGGCGCGGCGAAGGTGAGGGTTCTTCTTCAGCGCAAACTCCCGGCCCTTGTGCATCTGACTGGCACTTCATTCAAAGTGAGGGCGACGGCGCACAGCGACCAGGCCGAATTGGCACATGATCTGCAGACACAGCTCGAGACCGAGTTGCTGAAGGACGATCCGCATCTGCGCGCGGATGAACGCGCTCCATCCGCGGTGATTACATGCCAGATCACTGCATATTCCCATCCTCCACCTACGGTAAGTACAAAGCCTGGTTTAGACCTCAAATTGGGTGTGGCAATGAACCAGTCCTATAAGAGGGTGACGGGATCACTCAATGTATCCTTCCAGGCGAGGGGCGCGGGCGGCCAGGTGCTTGGTTCTGATNNACCGCGAAATACGACGAAGAGTTTGACGGCTTTGGCAACTCTGCGTCCGGGGGCGTGAAAGGAGCAGTCACCACCACATGGAAACGGATCAAAGGTGGAACAAGCAGCGAGGCTCTGAATCCTCCGACCGATGATGAGCTCCAAGCGCTGCTGATGGCCGATGCCGTGCGCCAGATCGCCCAACACCTCGTGAACACCGAAGAGTCGGTGGAGGTATATCTTGCGCGGCAAAAAGGCGCGCTTGATGCGGGCGACAAGCTGGCGGAGGCCGGATTGTGGCAGCGCGCCCAGGAGACGTTTGAGACAGCCCCCCCGCTTCCCAAGCTGCAAGACGATGCTTACCGGCTGTACAACATTGGCGTGGCCGATGAGGCGCTGGCCTATCAGGCCGAGGATGAAGCGTCCGCAATGAAATTCCTCGACGAAGCAGCCATTAACTACGGTAAAGCCATTGATGCAAAACCAGTCGAGAAGTACTTTCTTCAACCCCAGAAGCGCATTGAGACGGCAATCGAACATTACAGAAAGCTCGAGGATCAGCAGATCCAGAAAGGCACGCCGACAACAATCAAGATTGAAAAACTGAATGCGAAATCGGGATCGGACATCAAGTCCACTGCGCCAGCAAAAGCGCTCACCAATGCCCAGGTGATTTCAATGATCAAGTCCGGTGTGGACGACGACACGGTCGCGCAGACGATCCGTTCCTCGAAGGCCGTCAATTTCGACCTGAGCGCTGCAGGCCAGCAAGGTCTGACCGGTGGTGGAGTGAGCGCACATGTGCTCACCGCAATGAAGGCGCGGGCGCGTCAATCTGTGGCGGCAAAATGAGAAGCGGTTGGCGAAGCTTCGTGGCGCGCTCGGCCCTGGTGGCTGCTACAGCCTGCGTTTCCCTGCCCGCGTGGTGCCAGGGGGCACGCTGCGGGGCAGGCAAGGATCTGGTGGTTCAAGCGCTGGAGCGGATCAGCCCCCAGGCCGACCGGGCCGCATTTGAAGACGCATTGCAACTGCTCAAGCACGCAGTTTCAGAATGCGGAGAACTGGGGGACGCCTGGTACTACCGCAGTCTCGTGGAGCAGAAGCTTGGCCACGACGCGCTTGCCAAATATGCGTTGGAAAAAGCGCGTTTCAATGGTTCAGAATCGCTCCAGGAAGGACTGAACCCTCTCGTGCTCGCCACGCCGGGCGGGCGCGGCCTTACCGCCGAGGGAGACGCGGCATCCACCCCCGTCAAACCTGCGCCGCCGCCCGGCCCGGTGCAGCAGAAGTGGGCGCTTGTCATCGGGATCGGCCACTTTAGCGACCATGAAATTCCACGCCTGAACTACACAACCGCGGATGCAAATGCGATTGCAGCACAATTGAAGGATCCGGGGATTGGCAATTTCCCAGCAGCCAATGTTCTAGTGCTGATTGATGAGCAGGCCACCACGAAGAAAATCAAAGAAGAGCTGAACATGATCGCCCGCCGTGCGCAGCCCAATGACCTGGTGCTGATTTATGTTGCAACGCACGGCACGCCGAGAACCATGGACACCGCGGGTGGAGCAAATTATCTGGTCACCTACGACACCGAGGTCTACAACGCTGGCAAATTCGACGAGGACGCCATGTTTGCCACTGCGTATCCCATGGTCGAGCTGGCGAATGCGGTTGCAACACGCATGAAGGCGTTGCGCACTGCGGTCATCTTGGATACCTGTTACAGCGGCGGCTCCATGAAAAATGAATCGGCCCAGATGAACTCTGGCACGACGGGCGCGGGACCTGCAAATACGGGGCCGTCTCAGCAAATGCTGGCGCGGATGAGCGAAGGTACTGGGCGAATCGTGATGTCGGCCAGTCAGGTCAACGAGGAGTCTCTTGAAAGCGACGAACTGCGCCACGGGTACTTCACCTACTTCCTGCTTCAGGCGTTGAAGAATGATAAGGGCATGGTGCCACTGAGCCAGGTCTATGCCGAAGTGGCGCAACAAGTGGCTCATCGTGTTTCCGCCGCGGGGCTGCATCAGCATCCCGTGATGACCAGGAGTTCGCCGGATGCGGATTTTGCGCTTCGAGCAGCCGAAGCGGCGGCCAGGAAAGCCCTGCCGTAATTCGATAACGGGTCCGGGTATCGAAAGACGAAAAATGACTTTGGCAAAAGTAGTTCGCACTGTTACTTGCTTGAGCATTGGATTGTTGACAGCTGCATCTTTGGCCTCGGGCCAAAGTGGGTCGTTGAACGATCGAACCAAGGACCACGAGCAGAAGCTCACTGAAGCACGATCCGCAAAGAACTTGAGGAATGTGGCGATCGAGCTGAATTATCTTGGCGAGTTCTATCGTGAGGCGGGCAACACGAATAAGGCCCTGGACGACTACAACCAGGCCCTGACCATTGAGCACAACGGTGGTAGCCGCGGCGGCGAGGCGCTGACGCAGAACTATATCGGCAGGGTTTATGCAGACCTGGGCCAGGAGGACAAGGCACTGGACATGTTCAACCAGGCCCTGCCGGTGATGCGGGAGACGGGCAATCGCCGGGGCGAAGAGCTGACTCTTTGGAACATCGGCCGGACCTATTCCAATCTTGCACAGGAGGACAAGGCGCTGGATCTCCTGAATCAGGCGCTGACGATCTCGCGCGAAACGAGCTCGATCAACGGCCAGGCCGGCGCACTAGACGCTATCGGAAGGGTGTATAGCGATATGAGCCGAGGGTCCGAATCGATCAACTATCTCAATCAGGCCCTGCCTCTGTGGCGCCAAGAGGGAAACCGCGCAGGCGAGGCGCTGACTCTATGGAACATCGGACGCACTTATGCCGATATGGGGCAGAAGCAGAAGTCATTCGAGGCCTACAATCAGGCGCTCGCGATCTGGCGTGAACTCGGTATCCGCCAAGGTGAGGCGAGCACGCTGAATTATTTAGGCCGCGTCTATTCCGATCTGGGGCAGAAGCAAACCGCGTTGGATTATCTCAACCAGGCGTTGCCCATCTGGCGTGAAGTGGGAAACCGCAACGGAGAGGCGCTTGATCTGAACGATATAGGCAGGGCTTATGCCGATTTGGGTCAAACCCAGAAGGGATTGGGCTTCTATAACCAGGCCTTGCCCATCTGGCGTGAAGTGGGAAACCGCCGCGGCGAAGCAATGACTTTGAGCAATCTCGGCAAAGCGTATCTCGATTTGGGTCAGTTCAACAAGGCGCTGGAGGTCAGCTTCCAATCGCTTCCTGTTTGGCGCGAAGTGAAAGAGACACGCGGAGAAGCCATGGCTCTGGGCTTCATTGGCGCGGCCTATGCGCAAATGGGGCAGCCGCAGACAGCGTTTCCGTATTCACTCGCCGCCTTGGAACTGGCCAAGTCCGCAGGCGATCCGGACATGCAGGGCGCAATCGATACCGCGATGATGATCGGCTTCCAAAAGCAGCATCGCCCGGAGATAGCAATCTTCTTCGGATTGGACGCGGTGAACAGCTATCAGCAGATTCGCAAGAACATCGTCGGTCTGGAAAAAGATTTGCAAGCGGGATTTACGCAGTCGAGGTCATCCACATATCGGATTCTGGCCGAGCTCCTTGTCGAAACCGGCAGGCTTGGCGAAGCTGAACAGGTTCTCGATCTCCTCAAGGAACAGGAGTTGAAAGACGTGGTGCGCGGTGCCGCTCCCGATGCCGCGGCTAAAGTTGAACCCCTGAAACTGAATGCCGTGCAACAAAAAGCGCAAAGCGAGTTGGACGCGCAGCAGCAAAAGGTAATCGCTCTTGAGGAATTGAGCCTTCAACATGCGACTCTACAGGCCAAGCCGGCGCGCACCCCAGCGGAAGTTGCTCAACTGAAGAAACTGAACGCCAGTCTTACGCAGGGAAATACAGAGGTTTTCGCCTTTTTCACCGGCACCATATTTCCCGGGCTAGAGGCCAGGTCCGCCGCCCCGAAAGACAATGAACTTCAAGCCGGAGACGACTCCAGCCAGAGCTATCTGCAGGGCACGCTGGCAAAGCTGGGACCGCGCGTCATGGGCGTCCGTATTCTAATGGGGCAGGATCATGTCTACGCGATTGTGGTCACGGCCACTACGCGCAAGAAGTTCGCATTGAAGGCAACCCCTGCAGAGTTGCGCAGCAAGGTGTTTGAGGTCGTGGAGAACCTCGCTGCGCGCACCTCTGATCCCAAACCACTCCTTACCCAGTTGTACGCAATGGTCGTGGCTCCTGTAGAAGGTGAGTTGAAGACCATCGAACCGCCCACAAGCGCGCAAGCCGGTGTTCCAACGCTGCTCTGGTCCTTGGACGACGCCTTGCGGTACTTGCCCATGGCCGCGCTCTATGACGGCCATAGCTACATGATTGAGCGCTTCAAAAACGTTCTCTTTACTCCCGAGAGTTACGGTCATATGACGGATTCACCGCTGACCAACGGGACCAAGCCCAGTGTGCTGGCGATGGGCCTGTCAAGGAGCTACGGCGGCCTGCCCGCATTGCCCGGTGTGATGCCGGAGTTGGATGCGGTGGTCCATGACCCCTCGGCGCCTGATTCGCACGGCCCCATGGAAGGAAAGCTGCTCCCCAATGATCAGTTCACGTTAGCCGCGCTGAAAACGGAGCTTGGCGGGGAGAAGAGATTTCCCGTAGTCCATATTGCCAGCCACTTCGTGGTGGAAACGGGCAGCGGCGAAGAGCCATTCCTGATGCTCGGCGGAGAGGACAGCGGAGAAGACAAGGGCTATGAGTGGAATCTCTCTGAGATGGAACATTCCACGGTTGCCTTTCACGGAACACGCCTGCTGACCCTCTCGGCCTGCAGCACCGCGAAGGATTACAAGACCAGGGACGGCACTGAGATGGATAGCCTGGGAATGATCGCTCAGCAAAAGGATGCGGAAGCGGTGCTGGCCACGCTGTGGGATGTGAACGACGCCAGTACTAGCCGATTGATGAGTGACTTCTATGTCCGCTGGGTCAAGAATCCTTCGGCGGGCAAAGCGGAGGCCCTGCGACAGGCGCAGTTGGCGCTGCTCCACGATGCAGGTGCCGCAACGCCGAACAGCACAAAAGAGCGGGGACCTCAGCTCGAGCAGGCTGAAACCGCCGCGGGCAAAGAGTCGAAGTACTCGCATCCGTTCTACTGGGCGCCGTTTGTGCTCATCGGCAACTACCAATAAGAGCTGTTCATTGCTAAGAGCTGTTCATTGCTAAATGCCACTGCGCGTGAAAACTCAATGTCTGGTGTATTCTTCTCCTGCGCGGAACAACCCTCCGCTACGAGGCTGTGATCATGAGGCACTTGGCAATCCTTGTTCTGTTCGGCATTCTTCTTGTTGCCCCGTTTGCCCTCATAGCCCAATCGCCTTCTGCTCATGGACTCACGATGATCCGGGTACTTTTACTCGATGGACAAAGCGGCGGACCTTACCACAATTGGAGACTCACCACTCCTGTGCTGCGGGCGGAGCTCGAGGAGACCGGGCTGTTTCAGGTCACGGTGATGACCGCGCCTCCATCGGATCAGGACCTGAGCGACTTCAAGCCAAACCTCAGCCATTATCAGGTGATCGTATCGAACTACGATGCCCCCGACTGGCCCGAGGCTCTGCGTTCACAGTTCGAGCAGTACGTGAGCAAGGGCGGCGGCCTTGTGGTGGTCCATGCGGCTGATAATGCCTTCCCCGACTGGTCGGCGTATAACCTGATGATCGGCATTGGCGGCTGGAGAGGCCGCACGGAGAAGGCAGGGCCCATGTGGTTCATCAAGGATGGCAAGCTGGTCTCCGATCCCAGTCCAGGATCTGCCGGATCGCATGGGGCGCGGCTTCCATTTCAGGTTGTCACGCGCCAATCCGAGCATCCAATCATGAAAGGTTTGCCGCCCGTATGGATGCACGCTGCCGACGAGCTTTACGCCACCCTTCGCGGTCCAGGCAAGAACATGACCGTACTCGCCACTGCCCACTCCGATCCAAAAAACAAGGGCACAGATCGTGACGAGCCGATGGTGATGGTCGTGAGTTACGGAAAGGGAAGAGTCTTTCACACCACGATGGGGCACGATGTATCCGCATTAAGTTGCGTTGGTCTGATGACCTTGTTGCAGCGCGGCACCGAGTGGGTAGCCACCGGGAAAGTCACACAGAAGATCCCGGCCGGCTTTCCCACCGCAAACACTGTGAGTTTTCGCGCCGATATCGCTTCCATGGACCCGACGTACCTGAACGGCGCCTCACCATTGGTCCGCGAGGTGCAGAAGCCGATTGTCGCGCAGCATATCCCCGCAGACCATGTCCCAATCCAGAATGTCGCGCCACAGAACTGATGCGCATTTGTTGTTGACCAGTTTTCTTCGAAGAGTATCAAGGCATCGTGATGTGCAGGGCTATCTCTTCCGTTGTTCGCACACTGTGCGCTGGCGCCGTACTTGCCGGCGTCGCATTGGCTCAGACCCCCACTCCGCCTGTTCGTCCGGCTCCCCTTCCAGGCTCCAGGAGTGATCCAAACAGCCCCGCACAAATCGGCCGCACGCACCTCACCGAATATCTTGACAACCTCGCCGCCGCGTATACCTCGACCCGCGCCGAAAGCATTGGCCTGATCAAATCACTTGCCGACGCTGAAGCGCGTCAAGCAAGGGTCCGCAAACAGATCATGTCACTCGTCGGCACGCTACCTGAGCGCACGCCGCTCAATCCCAGAACTCTCGGCTCCACGCAGGCCGACGGCTTTCGAATTGAGAAGGTCCTTTTCGACAGTCAACCCAGCTTTCCGGTTACGGCGCTGCTCTATGTTCCCGATGGCGCACCTGCGGACACCAAGTTTCCGGCCATTCTGATGAGCCCGGGCCACAGCCCTGCCGGCAAGGCCGGTGATTACAGCGCCGCTGCCTTATTTGCTCGAAACGGTTTTGTCGTTTTGTCGTACGATCCAATCGGCCAGGGTGAGCGCCTGCAGTATCCCGATCCCGCCAAGCCTGGCTCCTCGCTCGCGACCGGCCCCACTGGCGAACACGGCGAAGCCAGCCTCAAGCCGATGCTGATTGGAGATACCTTCGCACTCTATGAGCTCTGGGACGCGATGCGCGGCATCGACTATCTCGCCCAGCTTCCCGAAGTGGATGCGAAGCATATCGGCGCATTTGGTTGCTCCGGCGGCGGCAGCGAAGGCTATCTGTTGCACCAAACCACTGAGGATGTGCACATCTCCAATTGCACATTTGCGGGCTTGGTCTTCGCCTGCATCGGCATTGGCAGCGAGACATCGGGTGGCATCCGCAACGTTCGCATCGAACACTGCAAGTTCACCGGCGCAAAGACCTTTGCTCTCTACATAAAAACCCGTCCCGGTCGCGGCGCGTTTATCGAGGACATCGTTGCCAACAACCTCGACGTCTCCGGAACCCAGGGCGGACTGATTCGTTTCAAGTTGCTCGGCAGCGGCAAGCAGGATGAATCCCCTGTCCCCGGCAACGATGGCATTCCTACGGTCAGGAACTTTCGATTTTCAAACATTCGCGTCACCGATGCGCCAATCCTTGTAGACGGCACCAGCGTCCATCCGGACAAGCCTCTTGAAGGCTTCTCCCTGGTCAATATCACCGGTACCTGCGCCAAAGGAATCTATCTTGCGAATGTTCGTCGGGCTGAGATCAAAAACATCAGCGTTACCGGCTACGCGGGAGCCCTGATCAATACCAGCAACGTAACCGGCATTGGTCTGAACGGCGCCGCACCCACCGATGCGCCAAAACCCGATGATCCCGTCCCTTTGCCCGCTCAGCCATATCAATTGCACTGAGGCAAGGGAGTCAACAGGTTCGCGGGAATTCAATCATGAACATGCAACCATAGCGCATCATCCTCTGTGGCTGCTTCATCCGTCGAAGGCGCTATTTGATTCCAATCACCATGGAGTCGGGCCCAACCAGGTCTTCTACACGCGTTTCGCTGAAGCCGGCTTCCTTCATCCAGCCCATGCAGTCGGCCCCGCTGTAGTCGAATCCCCCAGGCGTCTCGATGAGCATGTTCAGACTCATCATGAGCCCAAAGGCATTCTCCTTACGGTCATCGTCGATAATGCTTTCGTACACAATAAATGCACCACCGGGTTTGATAGCCGCATACGCCTTGGCGATTAATAGCCTCTTCTGCTCCAGGTCCCAGTCGTGAAGAATGTGCCCCATCATCACTACATCGGCCTCAGGCAGCGGTGCGTCGAAGAAGCTTCCTGAACGAAACTCAACACGAGAAGAAAGCCCATTGGCCGCAACATAGTCCTCGAAGATAGGACCCACTTCAGGCAGATCGAAGCCCATGCCGGCAATGTGCGGATTGGCCAGGGCGACCTGGACGATGAGATCCCCTTGCGCGGTGCCCACATCCACTGCCGATTTGTACTGCGCCCACGGAAACTGCCTCGCGATCGCCTGGTTACCACCATGGCTGATCCCTGTCATGGCTCGCAGAAACCCCTTCAACCGCTCTGGATCGGCGTAGAGGGTGGCGAAAGTGTCAGGTTCGCTCGGTCCACCCTCTCCCTGCGGTAGGCCCGTCCTCAATGCGGCGGTCAGATTGTTCCAGTGAGGGTAGAGGCGGCGATTCGCCATCTCCAAGATCCCTCCCGTATACGACGGCTTGCGCTTGTCCAGAAAGCGGTCAGTCGAAGGAGTGTTGTAATAAACTCCGTCGCGCCGATCAAGCAGCTTCAGCGCAACCAGTGTGTCAAGAAAATCGCGGGCAGACCGTGGGTGCAGACCGAGGCGTCCGGTTATTGTGGGAAGGTCTTCGGGGTGCTTTGCCAGTTCCGTGAACAGTTCTATCTCTACTGCGCTCAGCAGCGTCTTTGAGGCCCAGAAACCAAGGCCAATCTGCATGATGTGATCAATGCGCGGCTCTTCCATGAGGTGGGAGTCCTTTCGAAGTGTGGTTGTAATTGCTGTGGATTGGGGAACTTTTGCATTGTAGGCTTCATCAATAACGCGCACAACCGAAATCCACAGAGGTAATCTCATCTGGCGCGCAGCGCGCTGGACATTCGATGAAATTAGGACGAAAAGCGCGACGATGATCCGGCAACAACTTCACCCGGGCGTCGACCGCCCCAGGCAATCTGCCGATCCCACCTTGCTCAATGAGTGAAGAAAGAAAGACTCTGCGGCTCTTACCTCAAAGTCTAATATCGAGTGACGAAGCGTCAACAGAATGATGCGAAATGTCGTTTCTTCTGATGTGTTGCGTGATTGACGTAACGAACGAATCGAAATGGATATGAGTTTATGGATTCAAGCAATCAATCGTCCTATCTTGTTCACTCGGAGCTTTCGGCATCATTTTGAACTTCGTATCGTCGCTGCAAACAGCGCGTGGTGGGCGAGAATGAAGAGCGTGCGGTGATCCGCTCCGCCGAACGCAAGATCAATAGGACGCTCCGGCACGTCGATTTCGCCAATCTCTTTTCCAGCCGAGTCATACACAAAGATTTGGCCGTTGGCTACATACACGTTGCCCTTGCCATCCACTGCGACGCTCTCACCGCCTCTCTCAGCAAATGGCTTGAGATCGGTCAGTGTGCCGTCTCCAGCCACGAGTCCGCGGTAGGTCCGGTCTTCTGATGCGCTGCTGATAAAAACGTGCTCACCGGGGAGGGCGGCGATAAAACCTTCGGCGTCAAGGTCGTCAGAGAATCGCCAGCCGCTCCAGTCCGGTGGCCCCTGCTGAAATACGCGTCCGGCAGGCAGATATACACTCCCGTCGGGCGACACATATTCTCTCGTCTTGGGCGTAGACACGTCCTGAACAAACATCTCGCACAGCGTTGTGTATGTGTAGGTGCTGAAGTCGAACTGGTTCTTGAACTCTCCATTGTTCCAGTAATTCACCGGCAGCAAAACTGCAGCACCCGGATGCGGCCTGGTAGCTTGCGGCGCAATCACCGTCAACTGGTCTTCCGGGGAACCGGGGCGGAATGAGTAGACAGTTCCCTCCGGGCCATCAGACGAGACAACCAGCAGGTCCCCAGCCTTGTCGAATGCCAGGTTCACCGGGTCCAGCGGATTGTCTCGTTCAACGGTGAGTCCCTCGCTTGCCGACCAGCCATAAATGCGCTGCTGATGATGGTCCACAAAATAAAGCTTCCCGGATGCATCTACCGCTGCGCCCGAAATGGAAAAGAAGCCGTCTTCAAGCTTTTCAACTTTGGACCCAGCGGCAAACACTCCCCAGTCACCCTGCACTGAGGGCCTGAGCGGCTCTGCCGGAATATCGAGCATAGCGAATTCTCGTTCGCGGACTTCCAGATGATGCGTCACATCTTCAATCCCATTTTCGTATGGGAACTTGCTCACCCGAAGAAATGTACCGCAGCCGTTGTCATCGCAAATCGCATATCCGCTTTCAGCATTCACATGCACGTTGCGAAAATGGATCTCCCCTGAATGAAACAGCCGCACAGCAGCGGAAAACGGTGCGCGCGAGCGAGTGACGCGATAGCCGTGATAGTTGGCGACAGTGATGTTCTTTGACCAATCAAATTCCAATGACAACGATTCGGGACTCTCGCCGGCTTCCTCTTCGGTCTGCGGAGCATTCAGATCCCAATTCTCCACGTGGTCAAACCGGATTTCGTTGCGGACATGGTGCTCAGTCGAGAGTTCATAAACGTGGCCCGGGGTCTTCGTATTCGAAACATAGAACCCCGCCTGCGCAAACGTGTTCGGAGTCCAAATGTCTGCGAAGGTGCCGCCACCTCCATCGTTCACCCACAAGCTGGGATACTGCCCGTCCCAGCGCTTGTGCAAATCGGAATCAGCGGTGTGGTTGTTGTTGTACGGGTTGGTTCCGCTGCCATGGCCGCCAAGAAAGCGCACATCGTCGATTAGTGAACCGGCGCCGGCTCTCCACAGGACCCCAACTGCGCGCGGATTCACGCCAGCAGTAAAAACTCCAAATCCGCAAAGGATATTCTTACCGCCCGCAGGCGCAGAAATCACGGCACGCGGTGGTCCCACACCCTGATAACCCGCAGTGCTATCCAGCAGGTCAAATTGCGTCAGCGTAGGGTGCAAACCAATCAGCACTGTGTCAGATTTCAGGGTTAGTGTGTCGCTGACAATGTAGTGACCGCTGGGGAAATAAAGCACTCGATGCGTATCGATTGCTTTTTGAATCGCGGCCGTGTCGTTGGTTGTGCCGTCTCCTGTCACACCAAGTGTGTGGACATTCACCCATTCTTCAGTGGGTGGCAGCGCTGAGATGGCCGGCGGCAGCGGAATGGGCAAGCTGCTTAGCGACGCCCCGTCATACTGCATGCCGATGCTGCCAGTCATTCCCTCGCCGGGCACAATCAGCCCGTAGTTGAAATTCCTCACCTTGTAAATCGCACCTTTGCCCGGCACAGTTCTCCCGCTTTCGCGGAACCGAGCAAAGGTCGGCACATCCTGCATCACAGCGTTTTCAAAACCGATCTCAGTTAGAGGATTTTTCTCGTTGCTGATGACCACCGCGGGGCCTGAGATGTTTTCAAATCGGCAGTCCTTGGCCCACAACTCGTCGGAATACTGTGGATCGATATCTACAGCGGTAGGCACATTGCGGAACGTGTCGCGGATCAGGGTGAGACCTGCCTCATGCTCGCGGATCGCCGCTTCCCGCTGGCCTTCAAAAGTTGAATCGATCAGCGTGAATTGCCAGGCCGGCGAGGTCTTATCTGTCAGGATGCCGTAGCGTCCGCCGTAAAAATGTAGATCCTCAGCCTCGTTGCCGATCTCGGTCAGTGCCGCAAGTCCTGACGCGATATGGAAGTCCATGTGGCTGAGGTAAGCGTGCTGCGCCGCATGGAACCTGATGGCAACGGCGGCTGAGTTGCCTTCGCCAAGTTCGAAATCGATGTTACTCATAGCCGAATAAAATGTGCTGGGAGTAGCGTCAGCGATAGCGCTATCAGGCGGCACCGTGCCCGGCGGTGAAAACGGAACCCGCACACCCATGCCGGGAGGCATCTGTCTAGGGCGACCACCCGTGAACATTACCATGACGCCCACACCCTTTTGAAACCCCGGTGAGTTGTCCTCCAGCAGAAACACTGGGCGCGTGGCCCCATAGCCAATCACGCGGACACCTGGCCAAATGTATATGGTCCGCGTAAGCCTGTAGCGGCCGGAGGGCACGAACACAATACCCTCTTGGGCTGCACTTCCAGCCTTGTCAATCGCGGCTTGGATCGCCGCGCAGTCATCCGCTTTTCCATCGCCGTGCGTGCCAAACTCCTTNNGGTCAGATACACCGCCTTGGGATCGTCAAGCCGCGTGCTAAACATCGATGAGGCGAATGCCCCAGCAGAAACGGCAAGCAACAGAAGGGCGGATAGAAGAACCTTCTTCATAGGAATGTTCCCTGTTCCAATTCCTCACTTGAAGTTCACAAACCTGAAATCAACAAGCCTGGCCGGCGAATGCACGCGCCGCGACGTGAAGACTTATTGCCTGCAACCTGAACCAGAGGAAGACTAACATCCAGATTGGCACAAATGATCGGGCGAGCCATCAAACAGCTCGTCCTCCGGCGACATATTAGGGAATTGAAAAGCTCGTTTAGGGAAGAAACTCCCGGAAATGGGCCAAAAATCGAAGCCTAGCCTCAATCTAAGTTGAACAAAATAAGAATGTAAACGATATGGCGGAGAAGGAGGGATTCTCATCTTAGCATTGAAAATAAATACTTTAAATTATGTTGTCGGGTGAGTTGTCGGGTCTACAATGGGGATGAAAGAAAAGGCTTTGCAATGAAATTCACTCTGATGGTCCGGTNNGCTGGATCGAATACAGAGATCCAGAGACCAAGGAACTCGTTTGCCTCGAGGTCGGTGAATGTTCGTACGATATCCGCGTCGAAGATAAGGGAACCACTTATATCCCTGCGGGTAAGAATGCTTCGGACGCCGAGGCAAAACGGCTGCGTATGTTGGGCAAGGCCGCCGGCCGGGATCTGGCTGAGAAGGCTGGACTGGAAGTCAGCGACCCAGAGGCTGAGGCGTCGAAGCGTGTCTTGCTGGAGAATGAGTTTGAAGACTATATTGCGGACGCACAAAAGCGCAATGCGTTAGAGGCGAAGGAAAAAGCCGTGCTTGTTGCCAAGGAATTCCTGGCCGCGGTCAAGGTCGTGTTCGTGGACGAAGTGGACAGGAATAAGATCCTCGAGTTTGATGAATCATTACGGGCCGTCGGCCGTGGCAAATGCACGATCGCAAACAAACGCCAGCGGCTTCAATCTATGCTTCGGTGGGCCGGCATCGATCCGAAAGTATTCCCACCAAAACCGAAGTACGATAAGAAACTCCCGACCATCTACAACCAGACCGAACTAGCAGCAATGTTCGGAGTAGCGGATCCGTACCAGCGTATGGTCTGCAATCTGGCGCTGAAGCTGGGTCTGAGAGATCAGGAAGTTCAGTTTGCTGAGTTTACTGACATTAGTTGGGAAGAGTCGGTCTACCATGTTCGCAGCAAGCCAAAGTTTGGCTTCACTGTGAAAGATTACGAAGAGCGTGACATTCCGATCCCGCTGGATTTTCTTGGAGAACTGAAGGAATGGAAAGATGCACATCCGAAGCAAAACCTGATCGTTCCGACATCGAAGGGCCGTCCGAATGGGAAACTGCTGAGAATGTTGAAGCGTCTAGCCCGGCGTGCTGGGATCGAGTGTGGCTGGTGTCCAAACTGCATCGCACGTGTGATAGGTGACCGCAGCTGTGACAAAATAGAGCTTCATAAATTCCGGCGGACGTGCATCACAATGTGGCTTCGGTCGCCAAAGCTGGACCCGCGCACGGTGATGGAGTATGCAGGTCACGCGGATCTCGAAACTACTTTGCGGTATGCGTGCCCGGCGGCGGCACAAGAGCGGATCGCTGCTGTGAGCGAGATCAAGTGGTACTAGCTAGTGAATACAATCGATTCCGCCATCAAGTCCAACGAGATGTCGCCATCCGAGAAAGCGCTAATGCGCCAGGAAATTGCTTAGAATACGTTGCCTCAGCCAATTCGGCCTCAATATGTGCAAAGCCCATGTATGACAG
>PLKU01000064.1 GCA_003140705.1 Acidobacteriaceae bacterium | reverse complement strand
CGAACCAGCGGGCATTGACGGCGGCTATGGGGCTCCAGGCATGCGCGGGGATGAGGAAGTCGTGGCGAACGATGGGGATGTGGTACTTGGCGGCAGCCGCCCGAATGATGGGGTTGGTGGAGCCGCAGATAGGGCATTCCATATCAACAAATTCAACGATGGCTACACGTGCGCCGGGAGGCGGGTGGAGCGCGGAGGTGTCCATGACATGGGTTCCGGGAGAAGGTGCGGCGAACTGGGCCTGGGCCATGGGGCTGGCGAGGAGAAGCAACGCGGCGACAGCCAAGGCGAGGAACAGCGATGCACGGTTGGGACGAAAGCGAACAGAAGGGGGAAGGCAAAGGTATCGAAACATAGGTATTTGACGGCTCCCTATGAGTGATTGTAACTGGAGATGAGCGGAGAGGGGATTGGTTTAGTGGTGGTCGCGGTGGGTGGGATGGTTTGGGACGTCGCCTTCTCGCTCGGCTTTTCGAGCGGCGATCCATTGCTTCCATTTGTAGTCGGCGTAGATGGAGGTGGCGACGAGCGTGACGGCGACGATGATGAGAAGGATTTTCATAGGGGCTGGGATTTGGGGGTCAGGCCCCAGGTCTCACGATCGAGACCCGGGGGGCAGCCGGGTTTGGGTGTGGAGGCGCTTAGCGGCCTACGACGAGGACGACAAAGCTGCCCGGCAGGACTGGCGGACGGGGGCGAGGATTGTCGGGCGTTGGGTCGGGACGGGGACCGAATTCAGCCGAGACAAGATAGGCACGGTCGGTTGCGGCGTCATAGGTCATGGTGCGGGCGCCGCGCTGGGTCGGCAGATTCTCGATTGCGGGGTAGGATGCGGCGCTGGCGTCGATGACGGTGAGAGTGCCAGCACCGCCGCACGAGGCGAAGGCAAGTTTGTGGACGGGGTCCCAGCCAGCTCCGTCAGGGCCATCGCCGATGATGGGATTCGCCAGCGACTTGCCGGTGTTGGCGTCGATAACGGCCATGCGCTTGCCGTCGCAAACTGAGAAGAGGCGAGAGCTGGCCACGTCGATCGCGAGGCCGCTGGGGCTGTCGCAGCCGGTGAGCTGCCAGGCGGCGGTGATGGCGTTTGTGTGGGCGTCGAGGCGGATGACTTCGTTCTTGTCTTCAATGTTGTCGTAGATCAGGCCTTTGCCGTCAGTGGTGGCGAATTCGGGCTTGCCGGGGAGAGGGATGGTGGCAACCACCTTCTGCGAGGCGGCGCTGATGACGGAGACCTCGTTGCTGCGGCCGTCAAAGGCCCAGACGGTTTGCGTAGCCGGTTCAAAGACGATGCCATCGGGATTCTTTCCGACAGGAATGGTGGCGACGTTGGCCAGAGAAGCGCGATCGAACACGACAACTGCGTTGCCGCTGCCGTCAGAAATGTAGCCAAACTTGGCGGCGTCGTCGAGAGCTACGCCGTGGGTGCCATGGAGGCCGGTGATGGAGCCGACGAGCTTGCCGGTCTGGGTGTCAACGACATCGACGCGTGTGCCATGGGTGAGGTAGAGGCGATGCGCCTGCGAGTCGGCGTGCAGGTCGTCCCAACCGCCGTCGCCACCGATTTTCCAACGGTCAATAATCTTGTAAGGCTGCTGTGCCGAGAGAATGGAAGGGGCGACAAAAGAGCCGCATAACAGGGATGCAACCGCGATAGGCCGGATGAGACGACGGATGCTGGAATGGATAGACATTGGGACTCCGAATGGAATTTGAACGGTGCAAGAATATCACTTTGGGATTACCGTGGTGTGACGGCAGAACAGGGCTTGACCAAGGTCTGATGCGGTACCCTCTTATCTGCAAGCCGATGTAGGGCTGGGGATGCACACTTGCGCATAGTTCTCTCGAATATAGGCACTCTCGGCGACATCAATCCATTGATTGCGATTGCGCTGGAACTGAAGCGGCGGGGGCATGTGCCCGTGATGGCGGTGCCGGAGGTGTTCGGCCCGAAGATTGCACCGCTGGGGCTGGAGTTTCACGCCGTTCGTCCGGATATCGATCCTCAAAACACGGCCATGGCGGCGATGGTCTACGACGTGCGTAAAGGCACGGAGCGCGGGCTGCGGGAGTTTCTGTTTCCGGCGTTGCGACAGACATTCGACGATCTGCTGGATGCGGCGATCCATCCGGAGCGGGCAGACCTGCTGCTGCTGGGCGAGCTGAACTATGCAGGACCACTGGTGGCAGAGGTGACGGGAATTCCGTCGGCGAGCTATGTGCTTGCGCCCCTCTCGTTTTTCTCTGCCTATGACCCGCCGGTGTTGCCGATGTATCCACGGCTGGCACGTGCGGACAAGACGGTACCTGGGATGGGGGTGGCGATCAAACGGCTGGTGCGGTTTATGAGCCGAAAGTGGCCACAGCCTATCTACGATCTGCGCAGCGAACTTGGACTGGAAAAGGGCACGAATCCGCTCTTCGACGCAAAGCACTCGCCAAACCTGGTGCTGGCGCTGTTTTCGCGCGTGATGGGACGTGAACAAAAAGACTGGCCGCAGAACGTAAAGATCACGGGGTTTTGCTATTACGACGCGGATTCAGGGAACAGCGCACTGGCGCCGCACCTGGAAGCATTTCTGGCGACCGGTCCACCGCCCGTGGTGTTCACACTGGGGTCGGCCGCGGTAATGACGGCGGGACGGTTCTTTGAGTTCTCAGCGAAGGCGGCGATGAAGCTGGGGGTGCGCGCAGTGCTGCTGATTGGTGCAGACGCACGCAACCGACCACGGCAAACAATGCTGGATACGATTTGCGTG
>PLKU01000215.1 GCA_003140705.1 Acidobacteriaceae bacterium | reverse complement strand
TCTCGTAACACACTTTAAATAAATATGTTAACCATCATTATTTGCGATCAAGAGGCAAACCGTCAGCCTGCCCACTTAGCCGCTCCAGCCCCATCCGCAATCTGACTCACCAAGAATCAGCAAACCCATAGCGCCGTCCTGCAACCTGCCGTCAGCCGGTCCTCGCCTCCAATCCCCGAACTTTTTGCAAACCTCTACAATATTTGCGGCCACCATTCGTCTTCAGCAGTGGGTGGGACGGCCATGAGCGTGACTTCGATGATCGAGCAAGACCGCCAAATCTCCGAAGTCATCGACCAGGAACGGGCACGACTGCGCAATTTCATCCGCACTCGGGTGCCCAACGAATCCGACGTCGAAGATCTTCTTCAGGAGGTCTTCTACGAATTGGTACAAGCCAGCCGCCTGCTCATGCCCATCGACTACGTGACCGGCTGGCTCTTTCGCGTAGCGCGCAATCGCATCACTGACCTCTTCCGCAAGAAGAAGCCGGGCAACTTCAGCGACGCTGCCGTCGAAAGTGATGACGGCGAACTGCTGGAGATCGAAGATCTTTTGCCTTCGCCCGATGCCGGCCCGGAAGCTCTCTTTGTCCGCAGCATCCTTCTAGCCGAGATGGAAGCTGCGCTCGGGGAACTGCCCGCTGAACAACGTGCAGTCTTCGTAGCCCACGAAATCGAGGGCCGCAGCTTCAAAGANNCGCAAGCGCTACGCGGTGCTGCATCTCCGCCAACGATTGCAGAGCGTTCACGATGAATTTACGAGGAAATGAGGATTAGAAAATGAGAAACGATTGGGTCCGGAGAAATAAGTGGATCTTTGTGGCAGCCCCGGTGGGAATTGCGCTCATCGCCGTGCTCTTCGGCGAATTGGTCATGCATCTATGGAACTGGCTTCTTCCGGCGCTTTTCGGATGGCACCAGATCACCTTTTGGCAGGCTCTCGGACTGCTCCTGCTTTGCCGGATGTTCTTCGGAGGCTGGCGTGGCGGCTCTGATCGATCTAAACATCGGTGCGAAAAGCGCAATGCCTGGGAGCAGATGACGCCTGAAGAACGCGAGAAGTTCCGTCAGGATATGCGCGCGCGCTGGAACCGGGTAGGCGCCCCACCCAGCGAAACCAGCGAACCCGCCTGATTCCATTTGGTTCTATAACGTTTGAGCGAATGGTGGAGTGGGCTGCCCAGCCATTGGCAATGCCCATCTCCACCATTTTTAATAAGTGCTATTTACTGGCTTTCCGTCGAACGAATTTCACCAGCGCCTGAATCTGATCGTCATCCAGCTTGCCTCCCCACGCCGGCATGCCCGACTGCCCGTCATGGATCACCTGCGCCAGTTCCGCGGACGATCTCGACTGGACCTCGCTACTGCGCAGATCCTTCACGTGAAGCCGATGCCCAAGGGCAGTCCCCGAGCCATCCTGTCCATGGCAGGTTTCGCATTTCGCTTTGAAGATCTCTGCCGCTGTTTGCTTGCCGGCAGGAGTTTGTGCCGATGCCAGCGGACCAGCCGCCACAATTGCGAAGACGACGACTAGCGCTGTCTTCAGGTTGCCATTACGTCTTAGTGCCCGAAGACACGCGATCATCCTTTAACCCTCCACGTCTTTTTATGTTAAATACGTCTTCCCGCGGCGCAAAGCCCGCCGGAGGCATTCACAGGTTATAAGCCAGGAACCGGCGGACATCCCGGAAATTCAATCAGGAATGAATTGCCAATGTAGCCCAGGTACTTGATTCCAATCTTGCTGGTAAAGAATCCATCCGACGTAAGGTCGCGCAACAACGCAAAGAATTCGACGCCGTGACTCAGCTCTTTGTTCGTAACTGCACTCTTGCGGTAGGCGATCAGGTCCAGGATTTCCTTTTGTTGGCTCGCCTCGCAGTCAATATACGCATTGCCATACCGGTCCGCACAAGCGGAGTCGAGCCACATCAACCCGCCGCCCAACTTCAATTGCTGTTCCGGATTCTCGCTCGTCAGTAGATCGATAAACTCAGGCGCACCCGCCTCAATCGCGCCCCCTGATTCCGCATCGGCAGGAAGGATAGCCTCGCACAGCATCTGTAGAGTTCTGTACTGGTGCTCCTCGAAAAACTTCGGCGTGTATCCACCACCTTTCGCGACGGCTCTTTCCGCTTCGATCATACTGTGCGCGTATTCAGCGGCCTGAAGCGGAATCACTTGCAGAACGGAGCCCGCGATCGCGCCCATGCTCAGCGACTTCAATACGTTGCGCCTTGATACCAGGTCTCGAGTCATAGGTTACGCCCTAAAGCTCTCCCTTCCCGGCTTGGTCAAGCAGATACTCTGATGTTCTCCACGACAGAGCCATGATGGTCAGCGTCGGATTCTTATCGGGATTCGTCACAAACGGCGCGGCATCGGCAACAAATACGTTCTTCACATCGTGGGCCTGGCAATTCCTGTTGAGCACTGACGTCTTCGCATCGTTCCCCATGCGCACCGTGCCTAACTCGTGAATGATTGTGCCGCCTTCCGAGATTCCGTTCGATTGCATCGCGCGATGAGCGCCGCTATACACCGTACCGCCCGCAGTTTCGATGATGGAGCGAAACGTGTCCTGCATATCCTTGGCCATCTTCATCTCGTTCTCGCCCCACTGCCAGTGGAACCGCAATACAGGTATGCCCCATTTATCAACGACGTCCGGATCGAGTTCGCAATAGCTCTTCTCATTCGGGATCATCTCGCCTCGGCCGCTGAAGCCGATGAACGTTCCGTAAGCGCTTCGGCACTTTTGCTTCAACGCGGATCCATATCCCTCATGCTCTGCGCAAACTCCATCGAATCCGCCCACGCCGGGCATGTGGCGCCCGCCGCCAAACTCGATATGGTACCCACGCAGAAATTCATTCTTCCCGCCAAACCGCCACCACGGCATGTACATGTGCATCCCGCCCACGCCGTCGTGGTTGTGCGCCTGCACCTGCGCCAGTTGTGGAAAGTACCCGGTGAGACTGCTGCCCACCGAGTCCGTCAAATAGCGGCCCACTACACCAGACGAATTTGCCAGTCCATCAGGAAAGCTCGAGGAGCGCGAGTTCAACAGCAGTCGCGCTGATTCACAGGCACTCGCCGCCACCACAAAGGCCTTCGCGTACACCAGGTTTTCCCGCCGCGTCGCCTTGTCAATGTACGACACCGCCTCCACTTTGCCGCTCTTGCCGGCCACAAGCTCCCTGGCCATCGCGTTGGCAATCATGGTGAAGCGCCCTGTGGCTTGCGCCACTGGAATCATCACCTGGCTGGAGCTGAAGTTCGCGGCGCTGATGCACCCTCGGCCGCACTGTGCGCAGTAGTGACAAGCGGGTCGGCCATTCAACGGCTTCGTCAGAATGGCCAGCCGCGAAGGGATGCATGTGATCTTCAGGCTGTCGCAAGCCTTTTTGACAATGGTCTCTGTACACCGCGGCCTGGGCGGCGCCAGAAACACGCCGTCCGGCGAATTGGGAACATTTTCCGCCGTCCCAAACACCCCGATAAACGATTCAACCTTGTCATAGTATGGCGAGAGCTCTTCGTAGCCGATCGGCCAGTCGTCTCCCATTCCGTCGGTTGAACGCGCTCTGAAATCCGCCTGCCCAAAGCGCAGCGCAATACGGCCCCAATGATTCGTCCGGCCACCTTCAATCCGCGACCGGAACCAGCGAAACGTCGACCCCAGCGCCGTCGTATAGGGCTCGCCCTCAATGTCCCAGAATCCATTGGGCGCCATGAACTCATTGTTCAGCTGGAGCCGGCTCATGCCACCGACACCTGCACCCCGATGTTCCAGTTCATAGGGCCAAATGTGTTCCTTGAAATCTTCTCCAGGATTCAGTCGCGGCCCCGCCTCCAGCATCACCACGTTCAGACCGCCTTCGGTCAGCACCTTGGCCGCTGTTCCGCCGCCGGCGCCAGATCCAATGATGCATACGTCGTAAACCTTCTTCGCCGGGTTCAAATTCGGCATTGACACTCTCCAGCTGCGCCCTTCCATCGGCGACATCGGGCTTCGACGCGTTTAGGTTTGCGCCCCATCGTTTGATCGCGTTCGGTCAGCACCAGGCCTCATCGATCGTGCAAAAGGGGAAATTCCAGCTTGTTGTTTGGGCAACGAACCAATATACCTTGCTGCAGTCGCCGCTCGCGATCCCTTTTTTTATTCGCCTCGAATCCAGTAGAGCGTGCTCGAGCTTCGCAGCGATGGCTCGCCACGTGCTAACCCTCTCGCCCGTACGCAACCCGTCCTTCGCTGATCGTCCAGCGAACCTTACCCTGCATCATCCAGCCGTCAAAAGGCGTGTTGCGAGACTTGGATTTAGTATCGCGCGCGTTGTAGGCCCATTCCGTCTTGGGATCGAAGATCACCACATCGGCAAAGCTGCCGGCGGTCAGCGTGCCTCGCCCCTTCAGATTCAGCAGCGCTGCCGGCTGCGCGCTCAACAGGCTTAGGACGCGTCCCAGCGGCATCTTCCACTCCCTGTGAAGCCAGCGCACGCAAAGTCCCAGCGCCGTCTCCAGTCCGGTAATGCCGTTCGGCGCATGCTCGAACTCCACTTCTTTCTCGTGGACGGCGTGAGGCGCGTGATCGGTCGCGATAGCGTCCACAACACCGTCGAGAATCGCCTCGATCATGGCGTCGCGGTCGGCCGCGGATCGCAGTGGCGGATTCATCTTCGCATTCGTGTTGTAGTGGCCCACATGCTCTTCCGTCAGCAGAAAATGATGCGGAGCCACCTCGCAGGTCACGCGCAATCCGCTCCGTCGCGCTTGGCGAACAGCAGCCAGCGCCGCTGCCGTAGAGGTGTGCGCCACGTGCAGATGAACGCGTGTGTCCCGCAGCTCTGTCACCAGGCGAATGTCGCGTTCCACAAGCCCAGACTCCGCCTCGGTGGGCATCCCCCGCAGTCCCAGCTTGAACGCCATCGCACCCGCGTTCATGCTGGCGCCTTGCGTCATCCGTGTGTCCTCGGCATGCTGAATCACGCTGAGTCCCACGCGTGCCGCCGCTGCCAGCGTCTCGCGCATGATGTTGTCTTTCAAAATCGGATGCCCGTCGTCCGTCACCGCTACCGCGCCCGCGGACTTCAACGCAGCGTAGTCGTTGATGGCCTCGCCCTTCGAGCCTCGTGTGGCAGCAGCAATGGGAAACACACGAATCGCCGCATTGCGCTCCGGCGCCAGCATCCAGCGCGTCGTCTCCGGCGAGTCGTTCACCGGAATCGTGTTCGGCATCGCGGCCACCGCCGTAAAACCCCCCGCCGCTGCCGCCGCCGTTCCGGTGGCGATTGTCTCCTTGTAGCCCTGCCCAGGTTCGCGCAGGTGGACGTGCATATCGATCAGCCCTGGCGCCACCGTTAGCCCTGTCGCATCCAGCACCTCCGCGCCGTTTGTCGACTTCAGCTTCCCGGGCCCGCTGATCTCCGCCACCCGCCCATCCTTGAGCAGAATGTCTTTCAGCGCATCTACGCCGGCCGCCGGATCGATCAGGTGTCCGCCGCGAATCAAGATTGCCGTCATGCCCGCCCTCCGTCCGGAGACGCGGTCAGCGCCCGCTCAACCACGGCCATGCGAATGGCCACCCCGTTCTTCACTTGTTCCAGAATCACCGACTGCACACCATCGGCCACCCCAGATGTCACTTCAAGCCCGCGAATAATCGGGCCCGGATGCATCACCAAAGCGGTCGGTGCATGTGCAGCCAGGCGCGGCCCTGTCAGCTGATAATTCGCCTTGTACTGCTCCAGATCGAGTTGAAGCCCGGCAAGCCGCTCCGCCTGAATGCGCAGCATCATCACCGCTTGCGACTGCCGCAGCGCCGCGTCGAAATCCCGCTCGATCGAAATGCCCGGTCCAACCTGGGCAGCCAACTCTGGCAACAATTCCTTCGGGCCGCAGAGCAGCACGCGCGCGCCCATCCGGGGCAGCAACAACATGTTCGAGCGAGCCACGCGGCTGTGCTGAATGTCACCCACGATCGTGATTGTCACGCCTGCCAGCGTCTCCGCATCCACAGCCTCAACGCCAGGTCGCAGATGAGCAAGAATCGTACGCAGATCCAGCAAAGCTTGCGTGGGATGCTCGTGCATGCCATCGCCGGCATTCAGTACCGGCAACCGTGTTTCCGCCTCAAGCAGCCACGCAGCACCGGAGGAGTTGTGTCGCAGGATAATCGCCTCGGCGCCAAGAGCACGCAGCGTCAAACCGGTATCTTTCAGGCTCTCACCCTTTTCAATACTCGATGAAAGGCTTGATACGAGCGTGGTATCGGCTCCCAGGCCCTTGGCGGCTAGCTCAAAGCTCGTTCTGGTTCGCGTTGACGATTCGTAGAAGAGCAGCGCCAAACGCCTCTTCGCCAAAATGCGATCCCGCACCAACGGGTCAGCGTTCTCAAGAATCGTCGCCCGGTTGAGAATGTGACTCACACCATCCAGGCTCAGGTCCGACGCTGAGAGCAGCGATCCGGGATGATAAGGGAACGGAGAGGCAAGCGCGGGCGGGGGATGAAGCTGGCGGCGGGTGGGTGTTGCTGCAGAGTTCATCGATTCACAGCTTCTAGCTTCGAGCTTTAAGCCGCTAGTCAAGGACTAGAAGCTGGAACTGAAAGCTGCCTTTCTAGTCCATCCGCTCGACCAACAGCACTTGTTCGTCGTTGTCTACTTCGCGAAACTTCACTTCAATGATCTCGCGACTGCTCGTGGGCACATATTTGCCGACGTAGGTGGCCTCGATGGGTAGTTCGCGATGACCACGATCAATCAGCACGGCCAACTGCACGCGGCGCGGCCTTCCATGGTCGAACAGCGCATCCAGCGCGGCCCTGATTGTGCGTCCGGTATAGAGCACATCGTCGCACAGCACCACATCGCGGCCTTCTATATCAAAGCCGATTGCCCCAGGTGTCACCACCGGACGGATGCCCGCCGTTGACAGATCGTCGCGATAAAACTGAATGTCGAGCACGCCCGTATCGACAGTTCGCTTTTCGATTCCAGAGATCAGCTTGCCCAGCCTCTCTGCAAGCGGAACACCCCGGCGCTTGATCCCTACCAAAGCCAGGTCCTCGCTGCCGTTGCTCTTTTCAACTATCTCGTGTGCCAGCCGCACCAGGGTACGCTCCACCTCTGAGGCGGACATCAGCCTGCCCTTGATGCGCAAGTTTGGCTTGTCTTCCCTTTCGCTCATGGACTCTCTCTCGCCGCTTATCACCGGGTGCATGTTATTTGACGCTCTGTGTTCCGATGCCCTGTCTCTCGAAGGATGATACGAGGGGGCACCGACCTGCGCAAGTTGTGGAGAAGTGGTCCTGAATGCAGACACACGAACAGAATCTTAGATCTCTGGCCGGCGTGTGCGGGCCAGCAACCGCGCCCCCAAAGCACCCCCGCCAACTGCAAAGAGAAGCAATCCAACCGCAAGCACAAGAATAGCGCTGAGCATTGACCCGGCCCGGCCCTCCGGAGCCAGCAACTTTGCGGTCAAGTATCCAATGGTCGGTGCGTCGACACCCATCGTTGTCCACTGTTCAGTCAACTGCCGATTGACAAAATCCTGCCAGAAGCTGTCGAAGAAATTGCCCTGATGCTGAAAGAATCGCATGACAAATAGAGTCACGCCAGCGGTTGCCGCGGACATCCAGCTTCCCATCAGCCCGGTCACCAACCCAATCCGAGCGCCGGCTCCCACCGTGATCCACGCTGGTCGCTGGCTGCGCACATAAAGTACAACCGCCCAAGCAGCAGCCACCGCCATCAGGACAAATCCAATCATGCTCAAGGGAGAGAACATGGAGCACAATAGGCCCGCGGGAACGGCCAGCGTGACAGCCGCGCGAATGGCCGCCTTCCAGTTCACTGTGGCCGCGTCCCGCACTGGCTCGTCCCACCGCTCAGGCTGGGGCAGGCCCTGCGCGCCATCGGTCGAATAGACCAGCCGGGGCAGACCGCAGTTCGGGCAATAGCAGTTCTCGTCCTGAACGGTCTGGTGGCAGCGGGTGCAGGTGATTTCCATACATCTATGAGCCTACCGCATACGGGTGGGTCTGGGCTTCAGCCCTCGGAGCCGTCAAGTTCAGCTTTGCAGCAACAATGCCTTCTGCCGCCTCAACCGCTTCCTTGAGCGTCATATCGGTCGAATCCAGTAGGATGGCATCGAGAGCCGGCTTCAACGGTGAATCCGCACGGTTGCGGTCGCGCAAGTCGCGGGCGCGCAGGTCGCGGATCACCTCTTCCGCCTGCGCTGGCGGCGTAGGCCCCAGTTGATCGAAGCGGCGCAGTCCACGCACCTCCGGAGCAGCATCCAGGAATATCTTCACCTCGGCATGGGGAAAGACGACCGTACCAATGTCGCGTCCTTCCATCACCACCCCGCCATCGGCTGCCAGTAGTTGCTGCAGGCGAACCATCCAGGCTCGAACCTTGGGAAACACGCTCACACGAGAAGCGGCATCGGTCACCGTCTGGTTTCGGATGAGCCCGGTCACGTCCTCATCGTCGAGGAAGACTCGGTTTTCCTGTTCGCCGGACGCAGGATTGTCAGGCTCAACTTTGCTTGATTCCAGGCGGATAGTCGTTTCGGCGGCCAGGCTCTCCAGGCCGGAACTTTCATCCAAAGGAACGCCGACACGAAGCGCCTTCAGTGCGAAGGCGCGATACATCGCGCCCGTCTCCAGGTTGAGCAGGCCAAAATGCCGAGCCAAATGGCGGGCGATGGTGCTCTTTCCCGCTCCAGCTGGGCCATCAATAGCAATGATGATTTTTCGGCCAGGCTCTAAGGCGCACAAAGGACTGTCTTCCGCACTCATGCGCGCTTCTTTGTCTCCTGCTTGGCCTTGGACTTGGCCTTGGGCCGCGCGGTAAAGCCGTATCGCTTGCTATTGCCCGCTTTTGCCCCTGCAGTCAAAGCCGGTTTGCGGCTGCTGCGTCCCTGACGCGCATCGGGACGCGCGTCTTGACGAGTGGAACCGGCGCTCCGTGCGGCCGATTTCGGTTTGACCACACTCTTGGTGCCATTCGTATGCCCATTGCGCTTGGCCCACACAGGAGCTGGGGATTTCGCGGTCCTGGAACTCGATGCGCCATTGCTCGTGTGTTTACTTCCGTTTCCGTTCGAATGAATACCGTTGCTGGAACCATTGCTTGCCCGAAGGCCATTCTGCTTGCCGGTTGTGCTCTTCGATCCGTTCGCGCTCCAGCGTGTGGCTGCAGCCGGTCGAGAACCGGCTGCTGTGCGCTTTCCGGCGGGNNAGCCGCCGATGGACGCGCTTCAGAACCTGGGCGCCGCACCGTTCGGCTGTTGGAGGACGATTGCGTCGGCTTGCGGTCCCGCGAATGAGCTGCAGGACGATTGAAATGGGGCCGAGCCGCTGCGGATTTCCCGTTGGATGCGGGCTTGTGCGCTACCGGGGTCCGAGACAGGTGAGCTTCCGATGAAATCCGCTCTTTAGGAACAGGTAAAGTAGGTGGCGCCTGCGCGATCGGGGCGGCTGGCGAAGCTGCCGCGGCAATCTTCGGCAGCTCAAGCCTCGGAGCTTCTTCCTCGATCTCCCGCGAATGCTGGAAGTAAGAAGACGGAGGCATGGACGAACTGGAATAGCTGGTGTAAATGCTTGAAGGTACAGCGAACTCCGGCAAGGTGCCGGCGACGTAATACTGTGGCGCATGCCCCATCGAAATCGTGTGCACCTGGCGGGTAGCCACCAGCCCGCGAAGGACTTCACGGACCTTGCTGCGCGCGGTAAGTGGAGCAAGGAAGAGCTCAACCTCTTCCATGCCGGCCGCAATCACCGCTTGCAGGTAGATCGAGGCAAGCACCGAAATCGCTGTCACCTGCGAGGTTGAAGCACCTTCAGCAATCGCTTTCTGGAAGCGCGTACGCAGTAGCTGCCATTGAGCCGGCTGGCCGGGAGCTGAGACAACAGGAATGATGCGAAGTTGCTGCCAGAGCTCAGTAATGGCACGCAGAACTGCGCCTTCGGTCACTCCGCTTCCTAGAGCGCGGGTCAGGGCCGATAGCGTCGTGTCCCCCGTCTCCAAATGCTTGTACGCTTGCACGGCGAGATGCGAAACCTGGCGTGACCCGGTCAGCTGCGGGCAGCGGCGCCAGTCGCGATCCCCCCTCAGGGCATACACGTAGGGCAAAACCCAGGCCGCCACAACAAAATCTGGCTGTTCCCCGGGCTGTCCGAGCAAGTTCAGCCGCACTGCCACGCCGTCTGTCTCCAGGCGTACCAGCAGTTCTTCAGCTAATGCAATGTGCTTGGGATCGGGAGTTGCGTTCTGATGACCGGCTACGGCTTCAACAAAGGACGGCGCTATTGACGATGAAAACTGCCGCCTGGGCAGGAAGAGACAGAGACCCGTCTCCTCAATCCACACACGAGCGTCTTCCAGTGTGAGTGCCCCGTGTCCGTTCTGACGCATCCTTTCGGCGCGCGATGCTTCCAATTGCTCTGCTGTCAAAGAAAAACCTCACTTCCAGGCTGGCTATCTTGCCGGGCTTCCTCCTCCTGAGAGGAGGGCCGCCACCTTCCAAGTCTACAAGTCTTTCAGATTCGATGGAAGGCCCGCTGGATCTCCTTCCAAGAATACAGCAAAGCTATTGGACGTCCATGGGGGCAACTGGTTGGATGGCTGGTCTTAGCCAGCTCCAACAGTAACCACTCCATACGAACGGGGTCAAGAGCGGTATTGACCTTAATTGCAGAATGGCAGGCTATCGAAGCGGCAATTCGCGTTCCTAGAGTCTTAAGTTCTTCATTTTGTTTGGGTTGTTCGGAATCCTCTGCAGATTGTTCGATCACCTCTGCCAACACCCGTTCCAAGGCCACCCCCTCCAGGCCAATCGGTGCTGCCTTCACCGCAAGTGTCTGTGGGCCAAAGGGTTCCACCTCAAAACCATTGCGTTCCAACTCCTCGGCGATCTGCGCGAACACCACCATCTGCCAGGGCTTCAGTTCCACAAGGACGGGCATCAGTAGCCTCTGCCGCTGCACCTTTTCCATCCGGCGGTCCCGCAAAATTTTCTCGAAAAGTATACGTTCGTGTGCCACATGCTGGTCAATGATCCAGAGCCCGTCGTCTCCTGCCGCCAAAATAAATGACTCTCTCAACTGCGCCAGTGGGCGTAATGACCCGAGATGGTTCAGAGTGACCGCAGCCTGCTGAGCCTCGACCTGGGCAGTAGCGCGGGCGGTTGCTTCTGCCGAGCCCTGCCCGCTCGACCCCGACCCGATCGGAACGGGTAAGCATCCGTCCACGGTTTCCATGCCCGCCGGTTGAAAAAGCGCAGCCGCAGCCTCACCCCATGCCTTTTGGTCTTGCCCTCCCCAGCCGCCTGGATTTAAAGATCTTGCGTCAAACGGCAATCGCCCTGGAACGGGAGAAGGCAACCGGGGAGTCAGGTGAAACGACTCCGATCCATCAGCCGCGCCGGCCGAATCACCAAGCTCGGAGTCCGGCGGTCCCGGCAGTGGTGAAGCAGACGGCGGCATCAGCGACGGGCTGGCGGCAGGGGCAGCATGTGCAACCAGAAACCCGGCGGCTGGCCGCGCCTGGATCAGAGCCGTCCGCAGACTATCGCGAACAAAGTCGTGCACGAAGCTCTGCTGCCGGAAGCGGACCTCAGTCTTCGCCGGATGGACGTTGACATCCACTTCCTCCGGCCGCATTTCCAGAAACAACAGAACAACCGGGAAGCTCGTAGGCGGAATCACGTTGCGATAAGCCTCGGTGATCGCGTGCATGAGCAGGCGGTCACGAATGAGGCGCTTGTTGACAAAGATGTAGATCGAATTGCGGTTGAGCTTTTGCAGTTCCGGCTTCGAATAGAAACCCGACAGCCGCAAAACGCCAGGATCGCGCTGTGGCTCGTTCAAATCGCGCTTCCATGGAGGCGCTTCGGGCAATCCGCCGTGTGCCAGTGGCGTCTCCGCGGCAACAGGTAGAAGCTGAGCCAGCGTGTCTTTCCCAAAGATCTGGTAGATTCGCTCGGCCGTGCGGCTCACCGGCGGTGCCGAAACAATCGTATTCGTGGCCGATACCAGTTCGAAGTGCTTCTGCGGGTGGGCCAGTGCGTAGTGGGTCACCAGCGCTGTCACGTGCGACAACTCGGTGCTCTCGGCTCTTAGAAACTTGCGCCGCGCCGGGGTGTTGAAGAACAAATCAGCGACTGCCAGCGTGGTCCCTCGGGGCAACGCCGCATCGTCAACGTGCAGAATCTTGCCCCCCGCTATCTCCAGCCGTGTTCCCGCTGGATCGTCTCCCGTAGCGGTCTCCAGCGTCACGCGAGCGACGGATGCAATCGAGGGCAGAGCTTCCCCTCTGAAGCCCAATGTCGCAATGGAAAGCAGATCGTCCGCCGTGCGGAGCTTTGAGGTCGCGTGGCGTTCGAACGCCAGCAGCGCATCGTCGCGATTCATACCGTGGCCGTCATCGCTGATACGGATAAGCTTGCGCCCGCCTGCTTCGACCTCGACGCGAATGCGGTTTGCGCCTGCATCCAGCGCGTTCTCCAGCAGCTCCTTCACCACCGAGGCTGGTCGATCCACAACCTCGCCGGCGGCGATCTGGTTGGCGACCTGGTCGGGAAGAATGCGGATGCGGCCCATATGATCTAAGGTTAATGCAAAGAAGATGCGCGGAAGCCGGTTGAAAAATGGGCGTTATCCTCATTCGGGATTGTTGGCACTCTGGGAATTAAACAGCCTCCTCCGTCGCAAGCACTGCTTTCGGCTTCTTGGCGCGAGTCGTGGTGATCATCAAGACGCTGCAAAGAACAAACAGCGTCCCCAAAATTGCCCGCAGGCCCAGCGGTTCCCCGCCGAGGAAGTACCCGATGATGACGGCAACTATGGGATTCACGTATGCGTAAGTTCCAACCTTTGTCGGCGATTCATGGTGAATCAGCCACACGTAAGCTGTAAAACCGATGATCGAGCCCGCGACAATCAGGTAGACCAGCGCGAGCCAGGCCCCACGCGACACAATCTCCGGACGAAATCTTCGAAATTCTCCAAACGCAGCCGCCGTCACAGTCAGCAGTACTCCACCGGCCAGCATTTGCGCCCCTGCACTCATCGCTTTCGAAGCCGGCAGAGGAAGTTTTCTTGTGAGCACAGACGCGACGGACCAGCTCATTGACCCAAAAATCAGTGCAATCGCTCCCACCTTGCTGATCGGCGTGTCGCCCAAATTCAGTGACCGGCTCACAAGCACCGCCACCCCTCCAATGCCGATCAGGAGCGCCAACGACAGTCGAACCGTCAACTTCTGCGTGCGCAGCAAGATGATCTCAAACACAGCGATGAACACGGGAATGGTGGCCATCATGACGGCAGCAACGCCGGACGGCACGCGCTGCTCGGCCCAGAACAAGAGTCCGTAATCACCCACGAAGATCAGTGAGGCAAGCAACGTCGCAGACATCCACTGGCGCCTTGTCGGAGTGCGCTCGCCCTGCGCGATCATCCAAACATAAAGAACGATCCCCGCAACCAGGAACCGCATCGCAGCGAATAGCAGCGGCGGGACTTCGTGGACACCGACGCGAATTGCCAGGAACGTGGAGCCCCACACGAGATAGATAACTGCGAAGGCCGACAGCGTCTTCCACATCGGGCGATGAGCCTTGGTCTCCATAAAGGACTTTTACCAGAATTCGGCAGCTTTCGATCGCATGGTTGCCCGTGCCTCATGCATTTCGGGGAACTTTTCGGCAATTCATCACGCACCGAGCTGCGAATACAAGAACAGCCGCTCATGCGTGGCCTTCAGCGATCACATATTCGGCGCTTTAGTCTTATCCAGCCTCTGAAGGGGAATTGGCATCCTTGTCAGCCAGAGCACTCCTGACGGTCTTCACTACGGAGCTCCGATCACCGGGAATTGGCTGGCGAAAAAGCCTCATTGTTGGATACCATGGGCTATCTTCCCGTTCCAGAAGCCAGCGCCAGTCGGGCGCGAACGGAAGTAGAACCCAGACTGGAACTCCGAGTGCGCCAGCAAGATGCGCCGTGGAGTTATCGATGGTGATCACCAAGTCCATAGCCGCGATCTGCGCCGCGAAAAGATCCATGTCCGCAAGCTGATCAACAGCTCGATCGACGAAAACAGGGGCGTTTACCACTTTTATCTGGCTCTCGAGCAGGTCATGATCCCCATATTGCAGGCTGATCCATCGAACAATGTTCAAGTGAAATAATGGAGCCGGCAGCGACAGATCGATCGACCTGAAGCCGCCCGTCTTCACGTTGTTCGTATACCAGGCGAGCCCAATCAATCGCCGGCCATCGGCATAATGTGTGAGCAGCTGATCGCGCACCGATGAATCGGCAAACAGATAGGGCGTCGCAGTCGCTGCAAAATCTGACCTGGTCCGCCGGAACAATCTTGGCAAGCTGCCGCATGGCAGATGCGCAGCGATCTCAAGTTCTGGAAGACGATCCGGACCGCAACCGGAGACTGCAACAACATTCGCAAACGAGCGTGCGAAGAGGGGTTTGAGGCGGGCGTTGCAGTCCAGAATGCATCGATTGCCGGTACGAACAACCTCCGGAATGAGTCCGGCGAACATGATTTCGTCGCCCACACCCTGTTCACCCCAAATCAGCAGGCTTCCCGATGCCAGCCTTTCGCCCGTCCAGGCGGGTTGCGCGTAGGCTCTCCTTGGCGTGTCGTGATCCATGGATTGCCAGCGCCGCTCAAAGTTGTCCCAACCAACACTAAAGTTCCCTTGCAGCAGTTGAGCCAGCGCCTCGCCAAAGCCGGCTTGCGCGTACTCCGGTCGGAGAGCCAAAGCCTTTCCGAATTGCCGCAACGCTTCGTCAACATCGCCCTGAGCACGGCGAACGTTGCCCAGATTGTAGAAAGCCTCTGCATAATCGTGCTTGATTGCCAATGCGCATTCATAGAACCCGACAGCCTCATCCAGGTTGCCACGCACCCGGCTGGCATTGCCGAGGTTGTAATAAACCTCGGCGTAGTCTGGCTTGATGGCCAATGCTCGTTCATAACAAGCTATGGCCGCGTCCATCTGACCCTGCTCCTGACGTGCGTTTCCAAGGTTGTTATAGGCCTCGGCACTGTCTGGCTTGAGCGCCAGCGACTGCTGATAACACTCAACGCTCGCATCAAACTCTCCCCGAGCCTGGAGAACATTGCCAAGGTTTACATGGACCTCGGTCAAATTCGGTCTGAGCGTGAGGGCGTGCCGGTAAAGCGCTTCCGCTTCGTCGAGTTTCCCTTGAGCATTAAGACGGTCCCAAGGTTGACGTAATACGAAACCCCAGTTTTATGGATTGCAATCGCCTTGCGAATGAGATCGGCAGCTGTTTCTAAGTCTCCTGCCTGGTGGGAGATCATCCCCATCAGGTGCAGGCAGTCCGGATGGTCAGGATCGATGTCTAGAATTCGCTTGTAGATTGGTTCGGCTTCAAAGAACCTCCCGTTTTGATGATGCTGTAGAGCACTATCCAGTATGCGTTGAACTGTCTGGCTCTCTCGTGTCAATGTTCAATCCCTCGATTCGCACCAGCGAACCATGGCAATTCCCTGGCCAGTATAGGACGTTGCTCGAATGGAAGTATGCCTGGACGGTCCGGTTGCGGAAGACTCAGGGTTGGATAAACACGGTCGCACTCTCAAAGGGGAGTTGTGAGCACAAAATTCCCCGTCAAATACGAAATGCCGCACCAAGGCGGCATTTCGTAATTCTCAAGGCGGGATAGCGCTAGATTCCCATACCAAACTCGCTGGCATGTTGCTCGCCGGCATTGGCATAAAAGTCGTAGGGAGTACGCCTCTTGAACTTGTGGCGGCTGCGAAGTTCGTAGCCGACGTAAATGCTGAGGGCGGCCACAGCCATGCCAACCGAGAACCAGCCGATCACGCGCATCGTGCTTCGCTCTTTCGGTTCTTCTTCCGGCGTGAGGGTTTCAGGTTCGGTGGACATTGAGGCCAGCCTCCTACACCAACATGATACCTCAGTTTTGGTTGGCCTCGAGGGGCGATCTGTGGACGTCGCGGTATTTTGGTTACTCCATTGATTCGATGCGGGAAAGCCACTCGGCCTTTGCTGGCTCGGGAAGAAAGCTGCCACGGATCGAGTTGGCCGCCAACTGCCTCAGTTCCTCCCGGGTAAAACCCAGCACCGTGTGGGCCAGCAAGTATTCGTTCGCCACGTCTGAGCCGAAGAACGCGGGGTCGTCAGAGTTGATCGTGACCATCAGGCCGGCATCAAAATACCGCCGCAGCGGGTGATCGGCAAACGATGCGCATAGACCGGTTCGGACATTCGAAGTTGGATTCAGTTCCAGAACGATGCCCCGCGTCTTCAACTCCTCAACAAGAGCTGGATCCTGAATGGCAGAAAGAACGTGCCCAACCCGCTCCGAGCCGATGGAGAGTGCTTCCCAAATTGCCTCGGGACCCGTAGTTTCGCCGGCGTGATTGGTCAGGCGCAGGCCAGCGCGCGCCGCCTCGGCGTAGAGTGCGCGAAAGGGCTCCGAGCCCGTCCGCCGCTCATCCCCGCCCAGGCCAATGCCAACAATGGATGGGTAGTGCCGCTTCAAATCAGCTGCCTTGCGAAAGACTCGCTTCGCCTCCTCAACAGTGAAGTGCCGCACCGCGTCAAAGATCCAGTAGATCGATAGGTTCAACTCGCGCTCGGCGCGCTCGCGTGCCTTTTCCAAGGCAAGAAAGATGGGTTCAACCGCCCGCGGATCGAAGTTGCGCCACATGTAAATCACACCAACTGAGATGTAGACCTCGGCGTGCACCACGCCTTGCTTGGCCAGGCGCTGCATCATGTGCCACGCGACGAGCTCATAGTCTTCAGGATCGACCAGGCGGCGGGTTACAGCCTTGAATCCCTCGATGAAGCTGGTGAAGTCATCAAACCGGTAGTGAGCCTTGGCCTCGCGCAGCTTCATGGGATGCGCATCGTGGCGAGCGCTCAATTCCACCAGTGTGGCTGGCAGAATCGTGCCTTCGAGGTGCAGATGCAACTCGGCCTTCGGCAGCCTTGCTATGAAGCTCTCAATATCTGTCATGACAAAACCCTACCGCAGCTTGGCGAACTCTGACCGGTGGCGGCTGTAGAAGAAGTAAATGACCAGGCCAATCGCCAGCCAGGAGAAGAAACGGATCCATGTAATCACTTCAAGCCCCATCATCAGGACGATGCAAAAGACGATGCTCAGGACGGGAAACAGCGGCCCCAGCGGGGTGCGGAATCCGCGGTAGCGTTCCGGCTCGCGATAGCGCAGGATGAGCACCCCGATGGAGACCAGTACGAATGCAAATAGAGTACCAATGTTGGAAAGGTTTGAGACCGTCCCGATATCCAGCAAGCCGGCAGGAATGCCCACCACGAAGCCAGCCACCCAAGTGGCCACCGCAGGTGTACGAAATTGTGCATGAATGCGTCCGAAGATGGCCGGCAACAGGCCATCGCGAGACATGGCGAACCAGACCCGCGCCTGGCCAAGCTGAAAAACCAGGATCGAAGAGACCATGCCAAGAATCGCGCCAATCAGGACAAAAAGGCGAATCCAAACCAGCGATCCGCCCCCGGGCAACAACGAAAGTTTCTTCAGCGCGTTCACGACCGGCGCCGCGTCTCCCATCACCGACTGCCAGGGCACAATGCCGCTGAGCGTAATCGCCACTGCGCCGTAGAGCAGGGTACAGGCAAGCAGCGTGGCCAGGATGCCGATGGGCAAATCGCGCTGCGGGTTCTTGCATTCTTCGGCTGCGGTCGAAACCGAGTCGAAGCCGATGTACGTGAAAAAGATGATCGACCCGCCGGTCAGCACCCCGGTCCAGCCGTTAGGCATGAACGGGTGCCAGTAGTGCGGCTTGATAAAGCTGGCAGCAGCAAAAACAAACACCAGGATGGCCGCGATCTTCACCAGCACCATGATGTTGTTGGCGCGTGCCGATTCCTGAATGCCGCGCACCAGGATCACCGTCAGGATCATCACCACCAGAAAGGCCGGTATGTTAAATCCGAAGTGCCATCCAGTTGGGTAGAGGTCATTGCCTGCCAGGTCCTGCAATCCAGTTGGCAGGTATGCCGGGGATATCCATTTGAGCGGAGGGTGGAGGCCAAACCAATCCAGCAAATCCACGATGTGGGCGGCGAAACCCACACTCACGCTCATGTTGCTAAAGGCATATTCCAGGATCAAATCCCAGCCGATGATCCACGCCGTGAGCTCACCCATCGTGGCGTATGTATAGGTATAAGCCGAGCCGGCAATCGGAATCATGGAAGCCAATTCGGCGTAGCAAAGTCCGGTGAAGACACAGACGATGGCCACCAGGACCAAGGAAAGCGCCAGTGCCGGACCGGCACCGGGCCGCCCCGCAAGAGCCGTATGGTAGATCAGGTAATGGAGAAGTGGGGTATCTCTGACATTCGGAACATCGAACTTCTGGCCGGCCATCGCAGTGCCGATGACCGTGAATATGCCAGAACCGATCACTGCCCCAATACCGAGTGCCGTTAGCGACCAGGGCCCGAGGGTCTTCTTCAGGGNNGGGCAAGCAGTTGGCTGGGCAGTGCAGTTGTCCTCATCCCGTAGGCTGCGGGTCCTGTCAATGCGATGGAGCGATGGATTTCGGAATTCCCGCAAGGCCAACGCCATGCAGGAATCCCAGTCGATCTTGGTCGCAGCGCTTTTACCGCTTGGAGACGCCGCGTGCTAGCTTCTTTAGCTTTTTCTTGTTTTCGCCGCGTGGCCCCGTGCGCTTGGCCTTGGGGGCGGCTTTCTGGCGCGCAGCGCGCTTTACTTTTTTGCGTTCCAGCTTGCCTTCAATCTTGGTGGTGTCGGCCACGTGTAACCTCTTTCGCTGCAATCTCTTCAGGCTTTCCCGTTCATCGGGTCGGTGTGACCTTTAGTTTAACAGGGAAATGCCTTGGGCGAAAGCGGATAGCTCAAGCCTGATCAGTAGATACCATCGGTCATCTCGCGCGAATCGTTATCGGCATCTTCATCATTTCCAGCGTACAATGGAGTCAGACCAGAATATTTGACCAGCCTGCTCGGCTCCGGCCGTCCTTTCGCTTCTGACGAGCTTCGCACCGCACGCAACAACCACCTTGTTGACCGGAGTTCGTCATGCGTTCCGACCAAATTCACCGCGCCCTGGCGCAGGGAATGAACCGCTTTGAAGT
>PLKU01000062.1 GCA_003140705.1 Acidobacteriaceae bacterium | reverse complement strand
CTGGAAAGACAACCAGCCCTCCGCCTGCCCCTGCTGCCGCTTCGATGGCACTATTGATGGCTTTCGTGTCCAGTGTCTTGCCATCGGCCGCCGCGCCAAACTTGCGCACATTAAAGATGCCATCCATGGGCACGGTCGCCACGCCGTCTTGCGCAGAAGACGCGATCGAAACTCCCGGAATTGCTGCGGCGGCAATGCCTATACTTCCAGTGCGCAGGAAATCCCGGCGCATCGAATTGAAGCGGTTCATCGAGTTCTCCTCTTGAAGCTGATTGGGAGTGGTGATTCGGATTGAGAAAAATGCCTGCGAATGCTTCTGGATGTTACCCGGAGAATTTACCGGGCCGCCGATTCTTCAATGCCGGCAACGGCCAATTTTAGTCGAGATGAAAGACCTCATCAAGTGGAAACATGTTGTCATCCGCTCCGCCGGGCATCGGCTCAAAAAATCCAGACATTTCAGCTTGCCATCGAGCATTTACCGGATGGTTCTTCATCGCCGCCCGGCATTTCTCAAAATCGTCCGCCTCTAGATAGCCGACAAGCAAACCGTCTGGCCGGAGGAAGATTGAGTAGTTACGCCACCCACTCTGACTGAGAGCATCGAGCATCTCTGGCCAAATCTGGGCGTGACGGGTCTTGTACTCCTTTACCTTTTCTGGAGAGACCTTTAATAAGAAGCAGACGCGCATCCATTCCCTTTCAACTCGAATTCCTCTTCCTTGAGATTCTCGCCGTTCGACAAACCGACACGATCTCTCGTAGCCTTCGCCGTCCACAATGCATGCTTCAGCTGGCCTGATTAATTCCATCAAAAAGCCAGCAACAGTTGACCGGAAACTTAATCGGCAGATTTCTGGATAGAATTGCATTTCCTATCGAAATGATTCTAATATCGGTTTCTGATTTTATGGAACCCCTGAGTTGAAGACTGCCAAATTGCGCCGGCACAAAATGGTCGCAGAATGTCGACGCTGCGACCCGCAACCCGGCTTCTGGACAGCGCAAGTCCATTGGTACTCCTCGGACGCAAGCAGGCGGATTTAGATGGCGATCTTCTTAACACGATTTAGAATGAATAACTTGTAGAAGGAGAATTGAATGATAAGGGTAGCAACGACTTCATTTTTGTTTGCAGCTATCACGTTTTCAACAATTGCTCCCGTTGTGTCCCTTTCTCAGACTCCTGCCCGCTCGGTCGTTGATTTCAACAATCATTGGAAGTTCATCGAAGGCGATGAGCCAGGTGCAGCACAGGCCACCTTTGACGATTCCAAGTGGCAAAGCGTCACTGTGCCACATGACTGGAGTATCGCCGGCCCTGTTGACCAGAACAATCCAAGCGGCCCTGCGGGAGCTTTCTTTCCGACCGGTTTCGCCTGGTATCGGAAGACATTTTCTCTTGCCGAAAAAGATGCGCATCGCCGTGTCTTTGTTGTTTTCGATGGAGTCATGGCCAACAGCGACGTTTGGATCAATGGCTTCCACCTGGGACAGCGACCAAACGGCTACGTGAGTTTCTATTACGATCTCACCGGCAATGTGCAGTTCGGGGCCGGTGCGCGCAATGTAATTGCGGTTCGCTGTGATACATCAGAGCAGCCTGCCTCGCGCTGGTATGAAGGTGCGGGCATCTACCGGCCGGTGCGTCTGGTGCTCANNTGGAACCATGGAGCACATTCGTGACGGCACTGGTGGCGACTGCTGGCAGGGCCACTGTACGTACTCAAACCACCGTCGTCAACGACTCCGGTGCAACCCGTAGAGCAGCTTTGGAAGTGACTTTGACCGCGCCCGATGGAAGCCCGGCTGGTTCTTTTGTCACTCCAGAGCAAACCATTGCAGAAGGTGCACAGGTGGCCTTCACCGCGGAAATTTCCATTCCTGCTCCGCAGTTGTGGGACATTGATCATCCCGCGCTGTATCGTGCACGGGCCCGCGTCAAGATTTTCGGTCCGGCTGCGGGATACAGCACGATCGCCGACGACGAACTGGCACCATTCGGGATTCGCGAATTCCATTTCAACCCCGACACCGGCTTCTGGCTCAACGGCCGCAACTTCAAAATCAAAGGCGTAGCCATTCATGCCGATGGTGGCGCCTTTGGCATCGCCGGGCCTACCGCCGTCTGGGAGCGCCGCCTGCTCGCTCTACGCGCGTTAGGCGTCAACGCAATCCGCACCGCCCACAATCCACCTTCGCCGGAGTTTCTCGACCTGTGCGACCGCCTGGGCTTCCTGGTGATGGACGAGATGTTTGATTGCTGGACTGTCGGCAAGAACCCTTACGACTACCACCTCTATTTCGACCAATGGTCTTCCATTGACACACGTGACACCGTCCGCCGCGATCGCAATCATCCCAGTATCATTCTGTGGAGCGCCGGCAACGAGATTCACGACACCCCTCACGCCGAACTGGCGCACAACATTCTTGCCCGCCTCATCGCCGTCTTCCACGAGAACGACCCCTCGCGTCCGGTGACGCAGGCGCTCTTCCGCCCCAACGCGAGCCACGACTACGACAACGGGCTTGCCGACATGCTCGACGTGGTGGGGCAGAACTATCGTGAAAATGAGATTCTGGCGGCCCACGAACAAAAGCCCTCGCGCAGCATCATCGGAACTGAGAACACCATGGATCGCGCGCCCTGGCTCGCCCTGCGAGATCATGCGGCGTATTCCGGCCAGTTTCTATGGTCCGGCATCGACTACCTGGGTGAAGCGGGCAAATGGCCGTTGATCAGCCGCATGGATGGGCTCCTTGATCGGATTGCTCTGCCCCACCCACGCGCATTTGAGCGGCAAAGCTGGTGGGCTGCAACGCCCAACGTTCATATTGCCAGACGCGTTGCCGCTGCAGAACGTGCTGCCATCGATCCTGGATATGAGTCAATTCCTCCCGCCCTGCAGGAGACCCTGCTACTGGACTGGAATCCCCGGAACACCACTCCCCACTCTGAATCCATCGAGGTCTACACGAATTGCGAAGAGGTCGAATTGCTGTTAAATAATGAGTCACTCGGACGCCAAAAACTGCACCAAGACGCCTCTCCGCTCACTTGNNACCGCACGACCATTTCCGCTGGCAGCGATGTTCTGATCGTCACGGCTACGGCTGTCGACGAACGCGGTATCCGTGTTCCAGACGCAAATCTGGAAGTCGAATTCACCGTTTCAGGTCCGGCCCAGGTCGTGGCAACAGACAACGGAAGCATTGTGGACCATGAACCCTTCCTCTTGCCGCACCACCATCTTTCCGGTGGAAGGGCGATTGCAATCCTTCG
>PLKU01000298.1 GCA_003140705.1 Acidobacteriaceae bacterium | reverse complement strand
TGCTTGATCGGCCAGAGCAACCGGCGCGCCTTGTCGAGGCTCACGTTGTCCGGCCAGCTGTTGAGAGGAGCAAATCTCTGCGCTCCGGAGCCCGCGCCGCCGCGACCATCGGCAATACGATAGGTGCCTGCGCTATGCCACGCCATACGNNGATCACGGCATCCAGGTCGAGGCTCTTGAATTCTTCCGCATAGTTGAAGTCCTTGTCCATAGGATCGGACAGCGGGGAGTGCTGGTGCAGGATCTTCAGGTTCAGTTGATTGGGCCACCAGTCTGCGTTTGTTGGTGTACCAGCCACCGTGTGCTTGCGGGCGCCATGCGAGAACGGGCACTTTGCATCACCTGACATGGCGTTCTGAGCATCGACTATCGGCGGTCCAGGGATCTTTGTCTCATTTTCAGACATACGTGCAGCTCCTCATGAATGCTTCATTTGATTGCATAACCTTGGATGCTTCCTGCCTTCAAAGGCTTCGGCATCTCATCAAAACTAAGCTGCCCGGTTCGATAAATCAAATTGGCAATTCGCGGGGTGAGATTCCTCCGGTCCCCGGTAGTCGCCGCCCGGAGAAATGCTCCACATCTCCAATCGAGGCGGCGGTTTCTCAAACGCCAAGTTCCACGGCAAGCCTTCGCTCAAAATCGGCCCATGCCCGCCTCTCTCCCTGTGCAAAAACCCCACAAAACTCCTTAACAAATCCCAATTCAGGTCACCAATCTTAGGAATTTTAAAGAAGAGGAATTCGGGCCTGCCTTATCCACAAATACCCCGCCTTCTACCGTTGACCGTGCCCCCCAGTCTCCTTAGAGTCTTAACCGTGCATCAATATTTCCGGCATTCATGAGAGCGCTGGAAGCTTGCTGCCGCGTCCTTGATCGCGGTGGTGCAGAGCCCTATTCATTCGGAGTGACGATGCTGAAACTAAAGAAGATCCACATCCTCGGCTTTAAAAGCTTCTGTGACCGGACGGAGTTGACCGTACCCGGAACGGGTATCGCCGTGGTGGTGGGACCAAACGGGTGCGGCAAGTCAAACATCCTGGACGGAGTGAGCTGGGTTCTGGGCGAGCAGAGCGCCAAATCATTGCGCGGCACGCACATGCAGGACGTGATTTTCTCGGGAACTCGCGACCGCAAGGCGCTGGGCATGGCGGAGGTGTCGCTGACCCTGGTGGATCCGGAAGCTTATGAAGGGCCAGTGCCCGTCGAACCGGAGCTGCTGGTGGACCACGATGGACCGGCAGACTGGAATGAGGACGAACTGCGTCGCCAGCGCGCCGTTGAGGCTGAAGAGATTATTGCGGCCGAGCAACCGGGTCAGGTATTGGACGATGAAGAAGGGCCCGAACAAACTCTATCTGAACCCCAATCCAGCGCCGCAAGCCAGGGTCCGCAAGCGGTGGTGCTCAAAATCCGTCGCCGCAAGTTCCAGCGCATTCCGCAAAAGGGCGAGATTGTTATAACGCGGCGCTTGTTCCGTACCGGCGAGAGCGAATACCTGTTGAATGGCAAGCTCTGCCGCCTGCGCGACATTCAAGACATCTTCATGGGCACGGGCCTCGGGCCGGAAAGCTACGCAATCATCGGGCAGGAACGGATTGGTCAACTACTCAGTTCCAAACCGCATGATCGCCGGGCCATCATTGAAGAGGCCGCTGGGATTACACGCTTCAAGAACAAGAAGCGCCTGGCCGAACTGCGCCTCGAGAGCGCCAAGCAGAACCTTGCCCGTGTGGACGACATTTTCGAAGAAGTCACTCGGCAAATGAACAGCCTGAAACGGCAGGCAGCCAAGGCCGAGCGCTTCGCGGCCGTGCGCGACGAACTACGCGGACGCTTGCGCGTTGTCCTGGCGAGTCGGATGGCTTTGATGGATGCGGAGCAGGCTCGAATGGAGCAGGAAATTGCGAGCCTCACGGATCGGATTAACGGCTCTGCCGCGGAGATTGGCACGCTGGAAGCCAGCCAGCATAGCTTGACCGAGCGCGGCTACGAGTTGGACCGCGAGGGCCAGGATGCGCAGAATCGGGCCAGCGAAGCAGCAGTAGAGCTGGAGCGGGCCACGGCGCGAGAACGTGGCAACGGTGAACGCATAGGCGAACTGGAGGCGCGGATCACGGCGGCGGGTGCGGAACTGGAGCAGACGCGGACGCAGTTGCACGGCATCGCTGAAGAGCGTGCGCAGCAGCACACGTTTCTGGAGACGGCTGCCGGAGAAGCCAGGGCCTTTCGCCAACAGGTGGAGGCTCGCCAGCACGAAGCACGCACAGCAGCCGAAGAGGTGTTCACTGCGGAGCGACAGTTGGAATCCAGCCGCCGTCACGCCATGCACCTTGTGACTATGGCAGGCAACGCGCGCAACCATATGGCCCAGGGTGAAGAGAGCTTAGCCGCTCTTGAGCGTGAGGCGGAGCGATTGGCGTCAGAGATTGGCCAGGCGCAAACTGAGCGCGAGAACCTGGGCGTTGAAAATGGCGAAGCGCGGGCCCGTTTTGAAACCGCGGCGGACACCTTGAAACGGCTGGAGAACGAGATTGCTGCTCTGCGTGAAGCATTGCAGGCACAGCGCAATGAAGAGAACGCGCAGCGGTCGCGCGCCAATCAACTTCGCAGCGAGCAAGCTACCGTTAGTGGGCGGCACAACTCACTCGATGCACTGATTCGCGATCACAGCTATTCGAGTGAAACGGTGCGGCGCCTCTTGAAACCTGGTGCGCTCGGACAGCACATGGCGCCCGTTGGGACCCTGGCCGATTTCCTTGAGGTAAGAGGCGCGCACGAAGGAGTAGTCGACGAGTTCCTGCGGGAAGAGCTGAACTATGTGGTTGTTGAGAGTTGGGTGGCTGCTGAAGAGGGCGTGCGCCTACTCAAATCCGGCGTAGATGGCCGCGCCACATTTCTGATTCATCCTGCCGATGCACACCGCGCCTCGCCATCCGATGAGGGGGACATCTCCATCAGCGGGCCCGGTATGACTCCGCTGAAGGACTCGATCCGCGTTCTCAACGGATTTGGGCGGTCGCTGGAATCAATTCTGCCCAAGCTCAGAGACGGTTACCTGGTTCAGAGTTCCGGCGAAGCGCAGCGGCTGGCCGCGCAACACCCACGCGGATTCTTCCTGACGCCGGAAGGTGAATGCTTCCACAATGAAACTGTGACCGGCGGAAAGCCGGCGAGCGAGGGTCCCCTGGCACTGAAGCGCGAACTGCGTGGAACAGAGGCCCGTCTGGCATCATTGGAGGCCGACCTGGCTCAGGCGGAGACTGCCGCAGCAGCGCTGACGCGGACCATTGAAGAGATGACCGCGCAGCTGGAGGCACGCAGCAGTGAGCGGCGGCAGGCGGAGACTGCCGCTGCCAACCAGGGTGCAGCACTGAAGCAGATGGAAGGCGAGGTCCAGCGCATTGACCGGCGGCTGCAGGAGTGGACGGCGCAGGCCGCTCGCAACAAGGACGCGCGCGAGGCCAAGCAGATCGTCATTCTCGAAAAGCGCGAGGAGACGCAGCGCCTGGAGGCCGAGCACGCGCAGGCCGAGGCTGGCCTTGATGCGGCGCAGGCGGAATTGAACACCTTGCGGCAGAAACGCGAAGGCTTGCAGCAGGAGGCGGCCCAGGTTACGGCAGAGCTGGCAGGCCTGGAGGAGCGGCGGCGCGGTGCAGAGTCAGCCTTCCAGCGCATCGATCGGGTTTACGCTGACCTCGAACGCCGCGTGCAGGCAATCGAGCAGCAGCGGGCAGCTGCAGAGTCTGAGCGCGAACAGCGCATCCACGAGAGTGCTGAACTGGCTGCACGGCAGAAGGAATTGGCGGCCATTCGCGCCGAGGCGCTTGCCCTGGCGCAGACGATCGCTGGCCAGTCGCAGGCTCTGCGCCAGCAGTTGGCTGCCTTGGAGACACAACTCAAGACGGGGCGCGCGGCGCTTGACCAGTTGCGCGATGACCGAGCCACCCGATTGAGCGAAGTGGCCAAGCTGCATTCAGACCTGGAACACCTTGAAGGTAGCTGCCTGACCGAGGTGAACCTTGAGGCCCAGGCACTGCGAGGCGACGAGTCGATTCTGCGACTGGTAGAAGAGACACTCGCTGCCGAAGAGGAGACCTGCCGCACACTGCGCGACCGTCTGGAACAGATGGGTCCGGTGAACATGATGGCTCTTGAGGAATACAAAGAAACTGCCGACCGGCACGGATTCCTTGAGACGCAGCGCAAGGACCTGATCGATTCGATTGAGAACACGCAGGACACGATCAAGGAGATCGACCAGATCTCTCGCACCAAGTTCGACGAAGCTTTTGCGCGGATCAACGAGAACTTTGCACAGGTCTTCTCACGGCTGTTTCAGGGCGGGCAGGCATTCCTGCGCCTCACCGATGTTGAGAACCAGGCAGAGAGTGGACTGGAAATCGTCGCCTCGCCGCCGGGCAAGAAGCTGCAAAATGTTCTGCTTCTGTCGGGTGGTGAAAAGGCTCTGACTGCGCTCGCGCTGCTCGTGGGTATCTTCCAGTTCCAGCCCAGTCCCTTCTGTGTGCTGGACGAAGTGGACGCCCCGCTGGACGAGACCAACGTGGGCAGGCTGGCCGGCCTGCTCCATTCACTGAGCGGGGACACGCAGTTCCTGCTGGTCACCCACTCCAAGCGGATGATGCAGGCGGCGGACATCATCTACGGCGTGACGATGCAGGAACTGGGCGTCTCCAAGGTTGTCAGCGTGCGCCTGGGCGGCCACGAGCAGCGGGCAACTGCCTGAGGCACATGGCTTCTGGATTCAGCAAATTGGGACATTTGGCGTAAGTAAATTCGCGATCGGGCTTTTCGGGCAAAAGATTTCGCCCCCGAAGGAAAACGTCGCTTCGGAGGCGCTTGCTTTGCACAAGATAAAAAGGGGGACCAGTAGCCGACGCTGGAGGTCGGTAGCATGCGGCTACTGGTGATCCCTACACTAACGAAGCAAGCTGCGGCTTCCCCTTTCCACGGCTACTTCGTGTCGCCCGGCTCTAAGAGAGTATTCTTGCTAGCCCTCCGAACCATGTTGACAATTGGAGTGTCTCCCATGTGGATTCGGCGTTCCGTGACGGCCGTCACAGGAGTCTGTGACCTTTTTCCACACGACGCGGATGCTGCTAATGAACCATCGCTCTCCCCGCAGTTGTTGTTCAATCTTGACCAAGGCAGCTCGCCATGTAGGTTTGACAAACCAAGGCGATCGCTGGAGAATCGGAGATTCAGTTCCCTCCAGCGGAAGGCCTTCCTGTGCCAGTACTCCTGACAACGAATTTGGGCGAGATTCCCTTGATTGGCAGGGGAAAAGTACGCGACTTATATGCGGTTGACGACAACTTGCTCCTCGTTGCCACTGACCGCATCTCTGCGTTCGATCATGTGCTGGCCACCGGAATTCCGGGCAAAGGCAAGATTCTTGCCCAAATCTCGCTGTTCTGGTTCCACTTGCTTTCAGACATTGTTCCCAACCACCTGATCACTGCTGATGTGGCCGAGTATCCAGCCGTTTTAAAGCCTTACGCAAACCAGCTGGAAGGCAGGTCGATGCTGGTGAAGCGAGCAACCATGTTTCCCGTGGAGTGTGTGGCGCGCGGCTACCTTGCCGGCTCTGGTTGGAAGGAATATAAGGCAAGCGGATCGGTTTGCGGCATTCCCCTGCCCGGCGGCCTGCTCGACGGATCGAAACTGCCGGAACCGGTGTTTACCCCAGCCACAAAGAGCCAGGATGGCGCACACGACGAGAACATTTCATTTGCCGCCACCGAAGCTCAGATCGGGGCGCCGGATGCAGCCCAGCTCCGCAGATTGACCCTGGAACTTTATGGCAAGGCCGCGCAGCACGCCGAGGCACACGGACTGATTTTGGCAGACACAAAATTTGAGTTTGGCAAAACGGCAGAAGGCATTATTCTTGCCGATGAGGCGCTGACGCCGGATTCTTCCCGTTTTTGGGAAGGCGCGACATGGAAGCCTGGCGGCGCTCAGCCTTCATTCGACAAACAATTCGTTCGCGATTATCTTGAATCGATCCAATGGAACAAGCAGGCCCCGGCGCCCAGTCTTCCAGACGACGTGGTGGAGCGCACACAGGCCAAGTATCTTGAGGCCTTTCGTCGCCTGACGGGGCATGATCAGAATCTGTAGCGCAAGGACGGAGCAAAGCGTGACCTGGGTAGATTGGGCGATCGTGATCTTCATGGTGCTGTCCGTGCTGGGGGGAATTCAGCAAGGCTTCTTCCGCTCCGTCGCCACACTCGGCGGCCTGTTGCTGGGGCTCGCGCTTGCGGCCTGGAACTACGGCCGCGCCGCCGCACTGCTCAAGCCTTTCCTGCGCATCGATGCATTGGCGAATACAATCGGTTTCCTGCTGATTGTGATTGTGGTGATGACGGTGGTCGGTGTGATTGGTTCAGTTTTGGCCAAGACCTTTCACAAACTGGGACTCGGCTGCCTCGACAGACTTGCCGGCGCAGTATTTGGTCTTCTTCAAGGCGCATTGCTGGTAAATTTGTGTATCTTAGTTGCTGTGGCCTTTTTTCCGAGATCCCCCTGGCTGCTGGAAGGAAGACTGCCCAAGCAGTTTTTTGGGATGTGCCATCTCAGTACACACGTGACGCCGGAAGATCTGGCCAGGCGCATTCGCGAGGGACTTAGAACACTGGAAGAAGAGTCTCCGAAATGGATGCATCCCGAACGCGGTTAATTGTAATTTAAGGTTGCGCAGGACAGTGGGAAACAGGTAAAGCTAATACAAGACCACGAGGCAAACGTGAGACGAGAACTGGATAACCTGGTAACGCAAATGCATTCGAGCGGCATTCGCTACGATGACGCGGTGCGCGACTTCAAGCGACAGTATCTGCGCGAAGTATTGATTGCTCACCGGGGGAACCAGTGTAAAGCGGCCCAAGAGTTGGGGATGCACAGGAACACCCTCAGCCGCGCCATGGCGGAGTTGGGATTGGATCTTGCCGAGGTGCGTGCCGGTCTCAAGCGTCCGCCCCGCAGCGAACGTCCTTTGTATAGCGCGGTGAGACAGGCCTACCGCCAAGGCTGACGATTCACCTGAGGACATGCAGACAACTTCATTGACACCTGAAGCGCGCGTCGCAATCGAGCCGGGCTTTGCCTGGGATGCGCAAGATGCCTACCTGTTCGACATTGATGGCACCCTGTTGAGGAGCCGTGACCGCATCCACGTTGATTCGTTTGCCTCGAGCGTTCATCGCGTGACGGGATTTGAGATCACGCTGGCCGGCATCCTGCTGCACGGCAGCACAGACACCGCTATTCTGCGCGAGGCCTGCCACCAGGCTGGAGTTCCCGCTGAGGTTCTCGAGGCTCGCCTGGAGTCCATCCTTGAAGCGATGCGGAACGCGGTGGCAGAGCGGCGTCACGAGATGGACCTGGTTCGCATGCCCGGCATCGAGGAAACACTGAGCCACCTGGCCCACCGGGGCGCATTGCTGGGGGTCGCAACCGGCAACCTGGAGATGATCGGCTGGATCAAGATTGAGCAGGCCGGCCTGCGAGAGTGGTTCCGATTCGGCGGCTTCAGCGATCATTTTCCCATTCGTTCTGAATTAATTGGACAGGCGGCAAACAAGGCCAGAGATCTGGCCGGGAAAGGTGCGAGCATCTGCGTGGTGGGCGACACTCCACGCGATATCGAGGCGGCACGGGCAAATTTTCTTTCGGTGATTGCCGTCGCTACCGGCAGGTATAGCTTTGATGAGCTCCTCAAATACCAGCCGGAGGTCTGCGCTTCTTCGCTAGCCGATCTGATGGCGATACAACGGACTGCAGATTGAGACGACGCCAATTTCAGCCGCGCGTGGCGAGCAAGCCTGGTTTGAGACGGAGGGCAAACCTCTGGACGGCAGGACTGATGCTGGTTGTGTTTCCTGTTGTCATCTTTGCCCGGGCGGAAGGTTCCCTTCCACCGGGACAGCTACCAGCTTCGCCAGCCTCGGCAGCAACAGGCGATAAGACCGCCAAGTTACCAAACGGCAGCGACCGGCGTCGGGCCGTGAAGCTGTACCTTGATGCGACCAGGCTCTTCGAAAAAGAGAAGTTTGAAGACGCCTTGCAAAACTACCAGCAGGCCGCCAGGTTTGACCCCTCCAACACCAACTACGCCCTTGCAGCTGCACTGGCCCGCAGCCATGCCGTCACGGCGCTTATCCAGGCTGCGGCCAGAGATCGGCTGCGCAGCGATGCGGCCGGCNNAGCGCGCAGCCCTGACTCACGCTCTCGAACTCGACCCGAACAATATCCAGGTCACCGAGCATCTTCACCAATTGGGCGATGACGTCTTGCAGCAGCAGCCTGTTTCTCTCAACGAGCAAGCGGCAACTACAGTGGCGGAAACCGTGCCCCTCGCGCATTCTGGTGGATTGCACAGCTTCCATCTGCACACAGACGCTCAGCAGGCGATCAAACAGATCTTCAAGGCCTATGGAGTGGATGCTA
>PLKU01000434.1 GCA_003140705.1 Acidobacteriaceae bacterium | reverse complement strand
GCAACTCATCGTCGACGGTTGCCAAAGCACGCTGCCGTCCGCAAAACTCGCCATGATGCCCAAAAATGTTGATGGAATGCCAGTCGGCAAAAGGTTCTCCGTCAATTCGCCAGGCCTTGTCCGGTTCTCCGCGCAAGTCAAGGTCGGAGACAACAAGCTCGTGGCCATCCGGATTCCGGACACTGACAATACGTCTTCAGGCCCGCCCGGGAGCCAGATGGTTGTCGCATGGCCCGGCTCGTCCTGCGACGATCTTCGCCTCGAAACGCCCGTCGATTTTTATATTCCGGAACATGCCGCCATTCCCACGCCGCTCAGGCCCGGCCAGGAAATCTGGATCGAAGTCACCGTTCCGCCCAAAGGCCCGCCAAGGCCGCTTCAACTCGCCCTAAAGCAGGATGGCGTCTGGCAGCCGCTCGCGTTCCAATAAGCTGATCCTCTAATTCGAACCGGCTGTCGTGTTCAAATCCGCCAGCCCTTCCGGTAGTGCCATCTCCACCCGCTTGCCGGCCACGTCCACTCTGCGCAGATAGCTTTTCGCATACGGAATCAGCACCTCGCCGCCCGCTCCAAGCACCACAAGCAACGCCACCGGCCCCGCCGACCGGTCAACATCTTCAATCTCGCCAACCTCCACCGCAGCCGCCCCCGCCACATCGACAAGCATGCATCCAATCAGGTCGCCGATGTAGACCTCATCGTCCGCCAGCGCAGCCCGCTCCGCCCGGGGAATCGCCACAATCAGCCCCCTCAACGTCTCCGCGGCAGAGATCGAATCGACCCCCGCAAAATGCAGCACCACACCGCCTTTGTGCCGCCAATGCGCCGCCAGTTCCACCTCACACGGCCCTGCAGCGCCACTCTCGGCCAGCAGCCAAAGCCGCCGTCGTTCAGCAAATTTTTCTGGGAAGTCGGTAAGAATGTCGGCGAAGACCTCGCCCTTGCGGCCTTGCGGATGCCGCAGACGCGCCAGCCAAACCCATTTTTCTATTGGATCAGCCTGTGCAGAGGTTTCGGGTGCGGTCATCGCGGCCTCCGGGACTCGCCGGATCATGGGGCAGCGGCCAGCCTTGGGTTATTCGTCTTCTTCCAGGATGTCGAGCGTGTAGCGATGGTGCAGCTTCATGCTCACCGCCCCAAGAATCGTCCGCACTGAACGTGCAGTGCGGCCCTGCTTGCCTATTACCTTGCCCACGTCCTGCGGCGCAACCCGAAGCTTGAGAACCGTGTTCTCGTCCCGGTCAACTGATTGCACATCGACGGCTGTCGGCTCATCCACCAGGGCCTGGGCAATCTCGCGGACCAGCTCGGCGACGGCGGTTGGTGTAACTGAATCGTGTTGGGTCATGCTCGTGCCCCTGACCAGATGTGTCAAAAATTATTCGACTTGAATCTGTGCGCGAATAGTATCAGCACACACCCGTCGCCGTCAGAAAATGTGTAGGCAATACCCCAGAGGCTCCCGCACCCAGCTTGGAAAGCTTGCTGGCCAAAGGGCGGGGCGGAGCGGAGCAGAAAGGAGAATCAGGCTCCTACGGGGGTCTCGACAGACGCCGGGGCCGGATTGTTGGCCACCAGCTTTTCCACGATCGTGGAGAACTGCGCGCCAACGCTGCGCCAGTAGGCGATGCGCTCGTGCTTCAGGTCCACTGTGGCCGGGTTGGTGCGGGGGTTGTAGGTGCCGACGACCTCGATCGACCGGCCATTGCGGGCGCGGTCCTTCTCGATGGCCACAATGCGGTAGTAGGGCTGCTTGCGGGCGCCAAAACGCGCCAAACGAATCATCACCACGGCGATACGGTTCCTTTCAAATTCCGGTGCTCTGTTGTGGTCTTTTGGGGTATGCCCGGCCGGCGTCAGCTCCATCTCGAGCGCGCCCTGCCGATTCAACGGCCAGGCAGGCCCGCCCGGCCACACAAGACTCAACATCTAAGTATCGCCGAAAGTGAGCGTTCAGGCAAGTTCCCGCGGTCCCGGACAGCGGGCCAGTTTGAATGGTACGGGCCTCTTAAGGGCCACGGTCTTCAGCTTGAAGGGTACCTGCTTTAGACCGTACATAAGCCAAGCAGAATGATCGTGGACTTCAGCCCCTGAGGGAAGTCCTTTCAAACTGACCCACCACCCGGTGCTGGACAGGCGCGCGACGGCCTCCAACCATCCCTCGTGGAGGCGCTGAGCCCAATCCTTACTTTTTCCTTAATCAGCACCTGCCTGTAAGAAAACCCCTCCGCCGCCGACTACCTTAGATGTGGAGCAAATCCAATCAATACCAGGCATCGCGCACAGCGAAGAAAATTTCTTCGAGCAAGCTGTGGCGACGTATGGCGCTGCGCTCGAACGCCTGGCTCGCGTCTACGAGGCTGACCCGGAAGCGCGCCGCGACCTGCTGCAGGAGATTCATATCGCGCTTTGGCGGAGTCTCAAAAGCTTTGACAACCGATGCTCGCTCCGCACCTGGGTCTATCGCGTAGCCCACAACACGGCCGCTTCGCACGTGAACCGGCAGCTGCGCACCACCCAGCGTCAATTCGTCGGGATCGAAGAGCTGGCAAATCTGGCGGATCACACAGCGGGCGAGGACGCCGCCAGTCAGCGCGATGCCATCAGCAAGCTTCACGAAATGATTCAGCAGCTCAACACCCTGGACCGCCAGGTCATGCTGGCGTACCTCGAAGGAATGGATGCGGCATCGACGTCGGAAATCACTGGCTTGTCGGCCCGCAATGTGGCAACCAAGATTCACCGGATTAAGCAAGTCCTGAAATGCAGGTTTCAGGAAGGAGGGCGAGATGAGCGATGAATCCTCTCAGGATCGCCGCATGAATGAGCTTTGGCAGAGTCAACCAACGGAAGGAGTGCGTATGTCAGTCGAACAGATTCAGGCAAGCGCAGGAAAATTCCAACGCAAGATTCAATTCCGAAATGTACGTGAGTATTTTGGGGCAGCAGCGGTGTTGGTCTTCGCCGGCTTCGAGTTCTGGCATGCCGGGGACCTGCTTGTGCGCATCGGCTTCGGCCTGATCGCCGCCGGGACGTTCTACCTGGTCTGGCACTTGCTGTCCAGAGGTTCCACGCGGACACTCCCCGAAGACAGGGGGCGTTCAAGCTTCATTGAGTTCCAGCGCGGCGAACTTACACGCCAGCGCGACTTACTCACTAGTGTCTGGCGTTGGTATTTGGGACCGCTCGTTCCAGGCATGGCCGTGTTGCTGGTGGCCTTCGCCCGCGCAAATCCCGGTCACATTAAACATCCAAGTTTCGTCGTCGTGCCGGAAGCCATCTTCTTTGCCGCCTGCTTTCTTGCCATTGCAAAGCTGAATGCAACTGCCGCGCGCAGGCTCCAGCGCCAGATCGATGAGCTGGACCAGGCAACCCTGGAGTCCTGAGTTCCTCTGACCCACACGGCGTTCTATCGGGCTGGAAACAGAAACCTGAGCATCGGCCGCACCCGCCGCGCCCAGCTACTCTCATCGTGAGTCCCCCCCGGCACGTGCTCAAAGTGGAGCGTCTCGCCCGGCCGCCAGCCGTTGGCTTTCAGCCGTCGGTTTAGGTGCTCCACATCGTGAATCGTGCGCCGGCCTTCCTTGTCGCCCACGTCCAACCACATGCGTGGACGCTCCCAAATCTCCGGCGCGCACTCATTCAGGTAGCCGAGGATGCTCTTGTGGTTCCACCAAACGCTGGGTGACAGCACCGCCAGCTTCCCAAACAGTGCCGCGTAGCGCAGGCCAAGGTAAAGCGTCACCAGTCCGCCCAGCGACGACCCGCCCAGCCCCGTGTGCTCCCGCTCCGTGCGGGCGCGATACTTCTCCGCGATCCACGGCAGAATCTCGGCGGTCAGCATCAGCCCATACTCTGCAGCCTCGCCGCCGCCCATCTGCCAGTCGCGCTCATGCGTGTACTCAGCCAGCCGGCGATCGCCCGAGTTGTAAATGCCCACGATAATCAGCGGCTCCACTTCGCCTGCCTCAATGGCCGCGTCGGCCTGCTCGCGCAGAGCCCACGTCCGTCCCCGGATAAACGAAGTCCGTCCATCGAAGAGATTCTGTCCGTCCTGCAGGTAGAGAACCGGATAACTCCGCTCCAGCTGCTCATCGTAGCCGGGCGGCACATAGACAATCAGGTCGCGCCTGTCCGGCAGATACGCGCTGGCGAAAGCCCGATGGAGCCTCAGCCGTGGATGTGACGTGGGATCTCCCGTTGTAAGCAAGCCTTGCGGCGTATGCGCGGACGAATCTGTCTCGTTCGGTTGTGGTTCCAGATTCAATCGCCAAAGCCCTCTACTGCATTACCCCAGCCGCCACGTGACGCATAAAAAACCAGCCCACAGCAATTTTAGAATTGGTGTAAACCGAAAGCACACAGCCAGGTGGCGTCTTCACCAGGGAAACGGCACCTTTAAATGCTCTCAAGAAGTCTGGGTGCATTCCGAAATTGCTCCAGGCTGTTACATTAACAAGAAATTGACGGTTCTCCAATTGGTCGTTCGGCAAGTTCAAGCAGCGCGCTCTCGAGGAATCGGGCAAATCATGGTTCGTGAGTATCACAAGTGGCATTCCAGCCGCCTCGGAAGGGAAATGGAACTTCTCGTCTTCGGACACGCGGGCCTGCCCGTCATGGTATTTCCCACGTCCGGCGGACGTTTCTTCGAGTTTGAAGACCGCGGAATGGTTGCGGCGCTCTCCGGCAAGATCGACGCTGGCCAGGTCCAGCTCTATTGCATGGACTCGGTGGATATGGAGAGCTGGTACAACCGCTCCGTTCCTCCGCGGTGGCGAATCGCGCGCCACATCCAGTACGAGGACTATCTGATCCACGAAGTTGTCCCGCTCATCCGCCTCAAGAATTATGACCCGCACACGGTAGCTCTCGGCTGCAGCTTCGGCGGTTATCACGCGGCCAACATCGCCTTTCGCCATCCCGATGTCTTCACGGGCATGCTCTCTATGTCTGGCGCCTTCGACATCGCCAATTTTCTTGGCGGCTTCTACGACCAGGACTGCTATTACAACCAGCCCACGCATTACCTGCCCAACATGAGCGACCCGTGGTTCCTCGAGCGTTACCGCCGCAACACCTACGTCCTGGCTACCGGTTGGGACGACCAGTGTCTGGGCCAAAATCAGAACCTCGACCGCATCTTGAGCCAAAAGGGAATTCCGCACAAGCTCCACACGTGGGACTCGTACAACTCGCACGACTGGCCCACATGGGAGCGCATGGTCCAGCATTATCTCTGAGGAGAAATCAATGAGCGAATTGAATCCCTACGAATCCCTTATCGATGGCCGTCCCCTGGAAGCGATTCTCAGCGATACCGCAACAGAAATCGGCCGCCTGATTACGACTCTTGGCCCTGAAAAGTCCCGCGTCCGCCCAGCTCCCGGCAAGTGGAGCGCGGCAGAGACCATCTGCCACCTTGCCGACTGCGAAGTTGTCTTCGCGTTTCGCCTCCGCCAGACCCTTGCCGAGGATGCCCCGGTCATTCAGCCCTTCGATCAGGACAAATGGGCTGCGCACTATCCCGGAGTGCCCGCCGCCGCGGCTCTTGAGGGCTTCGAGGCAATGCGCAACTGGAATCTTCTCCTCATCGCCAAGTCGCTGCCCACCGCAGCCGGCAGAACCGTCACTCACCCCGAGCGCGGGACCATGACGTTTCAAACCATCGTTGAGACCATGGCCGGCCACGACCTGAACCACCTGCGCCAGCTTCAAAGGCTGGCAGGGCTCTAACCCTGCATATCGCAGTTTGCTCAAATAATCGAGCCTGATCCGCGCAAGAATTCGCCGCTGCTCCGTTCAAAGCAATGGACAGCGGCGATTTTCTTTGTCACCAGGAACCATTTCGATTTCGCTGCGGTCCAAGGGAATAGAGTTCCTTTCTGTTTGACCTGAGGAGGTCTCGTGCGCCCAATTGTTGCCGTTTGCAGTTTTGCCGCAGTAACTCTTGCTTCACTTTCACTCACCGCTGTCGCGCAGTCATCGGCCCCGGCCCAAGTCAAGTCGAATCTCGCCGCACCGAAGGCGCCCTTAGCCGCACCGCAGGTGGTCAAAGACCTGCCGGTCCGCAAAGTAGTGCTCTACAAAAACGGCGTGGGCTACTTTGAGCACGCCGGCTCTGTCTTCGGCAACCAGCGCGTCACCATCGACTTCACTTCACCGCAATTGAACGACGTCCTTCAGTCGCTCACGGTCCTCGATGAGGGCGGCGGCCGGATTGGCGGAGTCAACTACAACTCGACCACACCACTGGCCGAGCAGCTCAAAACGCTCTCCCTGGGCATGAGCGACGACCCCACTTCGACAGAGCTGTTTACCGCTCTCCGCGGCCAGCGGGTTGAAGTCCTGGGCGGCCCAGGCGGAACCATCACCGGCCGTCTCATGTCCATCGAGTCCCGATCGGAGAAGCTCGGTACGGATGACAACACCTCCGGCACCTCAACTGTGGACAAGTTTTATCTCACCCTCGTCGCCAACTCCGGAGCTGTCCGCGTCATTGAGCTCACGCCCGCCCTCAGTGTCCGCCCCCTCGATGCAAACCTTGAAGGCCAGCTCGACCGCTATCTTGAGCTCCTCAGCTCCACGCACTCCACCGGCCTTCGCCACCTCACCCTCGACGCTCTCGGTCAAGGTCAGCGCGAGCTCCGCGTCAGTTACATCAGCGAAGTTCCGGTCTGGAAGTCCACCTATCGCATCGTCTTCCCGCAAACCGCCACCGGCTCCGCCACCATGCAGGGCTGGGCCGTGGTCGACAACACGGTGGGCGCGGACTGGGATAATGTCCAACTCTCTCTTGTGGCTGGCGCGCCGCAGAGCTTTATCCAGCCCCTCTCGCAGCCGCTTTACACGCGCCGCCCTGAGATTCCAATTGCTACCCAAGAGGAAACCACGCCGCAGACCCATGAAGCTGCGGAGGTGGAAGAGCCAAAGATAGCGGCGGATGGAGTACCCCAGCCCGCAGCAGTCCCAAGGCCCATGGCGCAAATGGCGGAGATGAGAGGACGTGCGATGGGGGGCATGAGCTCATTGTCCGGCAGCAACGGCATGGTCGCCGGCAGCGGCCGCGGTTACGGCGCGGGCTATGGAACAGCCTCCGGCGGCGGCATCTACCGTGCCACCGACGCCCTGCAACAAGGCGATGTCTCCACCAACGCCTTCGACGATTTCTTCCAGTACGCCCTCACCCAGCCGGTGACCATCCACAAGAACGAGTCAGCCATGGTGCCTATCCTCCAGCAGGATCTGCCCGCCGAGCACGTCACCCTCTGGAGCCAGCGCGAGAGCACCCCGTTGCGCGCCGTCTGGCTTGAGAACACTTCGAAGCTCACCCTCGATTCAGGCAGCTTCTCCATCTTCGAGAGCGGCGAATTCGCAGGCGAAGGTCTCCTCGATCCTATTCATCCCGGAGAAAAGCGCCTGCTGTCCTATGCCGCCGATCAGGCGGTTCGCGTCAAGGTCATTGACAGCGAGAGTGACCGCACCCTGCACCATGTCAAGATCATCAGAGGCGCGGTCATTGAAACCCACATGGATGTGGTTTCAGTCACCTATTCGGCCACGAACTCGGCGGACGAGGATCGGGCCCTCCTGATTGAACACTCGCGCCGCAACAACGGTTGGACGCTGGACGATGGATTGAAAGCGGCCGAGACCTCGCCGAATCTCTATCGCTTCAAGCTGCCAGTGGCTGCTCACTCTACGCAGAAGCTGGAAGTGCGCGAGCGCGGCCCCGAGAACACCTCCGTCGCGTTGAACGCCGCCANNAAAGAGTGAGGAGACAGCCGCTGCAGACGAGGCCCGCGACCGCGACAACCTCTCCGCCCTCAAGGGCAACGATGCTGCCAAACGTTTTGTCGACGAGTTGAATCGCGCCGAAGACCAGCTCCAGGCAACGCGCAAGCAAACCGCAGATCTCGAGCAGCAGAAGAAAGTCGGCGTGGACAAGCTGAATGACCTGATCGCCGGCCTCAGCTTCGACTGGGATGTGACCGCGAAATGACAAAACAGTCGGCAGGGGTCAGGGGGCAGGGAATCGGAATCACTGTTCACTGTCCCCCGAGCACTCGCTCTTCTTTACCCGGCTACTGCCACCGGATGCTCCTTCATGGCGTTCAGAATGATGCGCGCGGTTGCCTCTTCATCCTCGCCGGAAGAGAGCATCAAGTCGTAAAGGTGCAGATTGCACCAGTTCTTGCCAAAGTACTCCTGCAGGTACTTTGCACGCTCTCCATCCACGGTGCGAATGCGCTGCTCAACGTTAGCGCCCTTCTCAAGGCGAGCACGGAGTCGTATGATCCGCTCCTTTAACGGAGCATAAACAAAAACGTGATAGGCGTCCGGCTTGTGCTGAAGAATGCATTGTGCCCCGCGTCCAACAATCACGCAGTTGCCCTCATGGTGCGCCTCGTCAACAATTTTCCGTGTCAGTTTCACCATCTCTTCCGCGTCAAAAACTGAGCCCTCGCGAAGTTCGAGTCCGGCGGCCAGCGCTGCGCTGCGCATGGCCTGCTGGTTGATTCGCCGCAGCCAGGAGCCCACGTGCTCATCGTATTTGCTGACGTGGCTCGAATCCACGTGGGCCGCGTAAGCGATCGCATCAATGATTTCGCGGTCAAGCAGTTTCCAACCGAGCTCTTTAGCGATGGTCTGCGCGATGCGGCCGCCGCCGCTGCCGAACTCCCGATTGACGGTTAACACCCGATACTTCATGCTTGCCTCCCCTCTAACTGATTGCTTTCGCGCGGTTTGGGGTGCAACTACCCTCGCTGGATCCTCCACCCCCACGGTGGGTTCCAGCGCCTTGATTGGCTAACAATCATAACAAAAACAGGACGCAGTAATCAGTGCCCATTATCACAGGACGTTGATACGAGTGAAAGAACNNAAATTGCTCAAAACGCGCGATCAGTGGATGAACAGCCGCCTGCCGTACACTGTAGGCGGGTATCCTGGCGTCGCGAGCACTCATGCGCACTGCGCAACGAATTCTGCACACCACGAGGGGGCAAGCTCTATGAAAAAGATCGGCATCCTGTTCGGCATGGAGAACAGTTTTCCCGGAGCATTGGTCGAGCACATCAACGCCCGGAACATCGATGGCATCAAGGCCGAGTTTGTCCAGGTCGGCGCTGTCCACCTTGATCAGGCGCCCACCTATTC
>PLKU01000198.1 GCA_003140705.1 Acidobacteriaceae bacterium | reverse complement strand
ATCACTTCACCAAGCGTTTCGACGCTTTTGCAGGAATTGCGTATTCCTACGTGAGCGGCGGTCTGGCCATCGCCATCCCTCATGGCCCGGGTGTCCCATATAACAGCGACAATAACCTTGCTCCGACAATCGGGGGTCGTTTCACCTTCTGATCGTTTCCGCGGCGGTTTCATTCGAGAGCTCAGATGACTACCTGAAGCGTGCGATCGGCGGTGCGCCGCTCTTCGCGGCAATGCGAACCTAGAGAACACCAGGCCGCACGTGCATAGCTGCGCTCAGCACCCAACCGGAAGAAGCCGTCGCTTGCGCAGCACAGGCATTTGGACAGGACGATGACATTACTGCTCTGACCTTGTCCTAGGCAGGCGTCCCAGCTTCCGCTTGAGGCCCGCGCACACATCAAGATCGACGAGGAAGTTGGGATCGAGCGCCGCATCTTTGAGTTTCGTTCGGTTGCCCGTCAATTCAAACATTGGGCGGTCAAATGTTGATAACTGGGCATAGCGCCAGTTGACGCCCGAACAGCTGAGCGATTAGCGAAGCATCCATGCGGTCTCCGCAATCATTCCCGGACCGAAGGGCATTTGCGAGGACTAATATGGAATTCCCGCTGTATCCTTCGAGCGTTTTGCTTGCTGTTGGATCGCACGAATCTCAACCAGCGACCCCGCTCCCGGAGGGAGCCAATGAAGAATAGCCCTGCGTGAAACCCGGTGAGCCCGATCACCCTCGGCCCCAGCCGTCCCGCACGGCCGGCGCGACTCTGCAGTCGTAAATCGAAGATTCCGAAGGGAGGGGGGCTTCAGCCCCTGAAATACCGTGCGAATCGACGCGGCCTTCAGGCCCTTGCCATTGCTCGCCTCCCTCCAAAACGCCCAGCAAATACAACTCCTTTGACTAATCAGCGCTTGACTCCCGTGATCAATAAGAATAACTTTGAAGTTAGGGGTGAGTTATATTTCCCCCCTTTCAGGTTCTCTGAACTAAGGCAGTCACTCTGAAGTATCCTTCCTCTTAGCCCTTAAAATACATGAGGGTCCCTATGATAGTTTCCAAAGTTCAAAAACAATCAAAAGTCAAAGCCTCGCCTGCCAGCAAGTCGGCAGCACCGGAAATCTCAGCTTCGCAAGACAGGATCAGGGAGCGGGCATTCCATATCTTCGAGAGCCGCGGCAGCAAACCCGGCACCGACATGCAGGACTGGCTCTACGCCGAGCGTCAAATTCTGGAGCTCTGAAGCAGCCACATTTCAGCTATCGAAGGTCTGGCCGAAGGCCGGAGGGGGAAGTTGTGGATTGCCCAATCTGTAAACGTCTCGAACGAACTTTTGAAGGTTGGAACAGCGAGTGCATGAGGGCTCGTTCTTCTTTGTATTGCAGCGTCAGCAACAGGTTCGCTGCCTATGACAATGTCGAAATGGAGCGCGCCAAAAGCGAGCTGCAAATGCACCGCTCGGTATGTACCTTCGCCGATACGACGCGTGCCGGTTTCCCCCGTGCATTACAGGTGCATTGAGTAGCCGCCTATTTCCTATAGCTTGCCGGGAACTCTGGCGATCTGACGATAATGGCGAATACTCATCGCGTTGTATGCAACTCCACCACCGCCGGCCAACAGGCAGATGAGAACAATGGTCGTGCCGATTCGGGCTAATAAACGTGTGGGATCCCATTCAGATGTCATCGTACCGGATAAGCCGGACTACATCAGTAACGGGAAGTTGGCATGTGACAAGGTTTCCTCGAGGGTTGGCATCGTACTGCTCGGTCACTGAGCTCCAGGAATCAGGTGTCAGTTGGCGATAACTGGGCTTCGCGCCTTTTGAGGCCAATTCCCGACGGCACCGGCATCCAAACAGGTGATATTGATCGACCAGTGACTGATGGATTGGCGACAATAGACCCAGAACCCGAGCCCGCCGTCTGCTAGAATCGGAAGCCGTAGCTGCCTTGTCCAGAGGGCATCACCTTGACTCGATAACGCAGACTATAGTTCCATCCAGCGCCACCGATGTCCGCCCCAAAGACCTAACCGGAGTCCTCCAATGAAATGCCTGAACTGCGGTACCGAGATGACGACCAACCAGGTCGTCACCAAGAAGGACAGCATCTCCTATGACATGTGCGATAAATGCGGCAGCCTCTGGCTGGACGCCGGTGACCTGGACAGGATGGCCTTCAACACTCCCGGAAGCATCGAATACTGCGAAGAGATCGAGACGGACGAACCCGAGAAGAAGCCAAAGAAGTGCCCCCGCTGCGACGACTTCAATCTGAGCAAGGTGAAGTTTCTGGAGTCCGACGACATTCATCTACACCTTTGCAGAAACTGCGGCGGCTTCTGGCTCGACGGCGGCGAGCTGAATCTAATCGACAAAGTACTCGCCGAAGACCGACCGGCCACCGACAAGATCATCGACATGGTCGAAGGAGAAAATATTCCGGTTATCTCCACAATCATGTCCAAAATCATGCCGGCCCAAGGTCATGGCTTCTCCGACTTCGTCAACAACGTCCACGTTCCCTACTGGAACAAGCGAAGCAAAAGGCCAAGCTCTGAGACGGACTTCACGGTGGACGTTCCTCCGATCAAGGACGCGGTCAAAAAGGAGAATACCGCCGACATTTGTCCTGTCTGTGGGCAAAATCTGTTTGTGTATTCCATCTTCTCCATGGACTTTGAAGGCTGCCCGAAGTGCAAGGGAATGTGGCTGATCAAAGACGAACTGCGAAAACTGAAAAACAAGGTGAACGAAGGCTCCATGCACTGGCTGAACGACGAGATCGACGACATGGGGAAGACGAGCGCACTTGTGACCAACCGCTCATGCGTGAAATGCAAGAGCACCAAAATGGTCTCCGTCATCTTCGGCAACAGTTCCGTCATTGTCGATTGGTGCCCGCAATGTCACGGAGTCTGGCTCGATAAGGGAGAATTCGAGACAATCACTGCCTATTTGAGGAAGGAACTGGTTGCAATGCACCCAAAGGACATCGAAAAACTCGTGGCGGAAGACATGGAACGCGTCTGGAGCGGAGGGCCGGAGACTCGCGTCCAGGAGCTCTTGGACGCCCGCGCCGCCGTCTCTGCCCTCATCAACACCACCATCTTCGACCATCCGGCATTGTACGAGCTCTGCACGACCTCCGGTGCAGTTTCGCGATCACTCTAGAGCTCCTAATCGAAGCCGAGTGCACACGGTTCCCAAAACATCTGAAGCCGCCCATCTCTGCGGTTAGGTCAATACCGAAACTCCGCATGATCGTCGAAGGGCCCATCAAGGTACTTGAGATGGGATTCTGAGTTCCGATTGGAGACGCGATCTCCACAAAGCTCCAAACGTGATCTGAAATGCCAGCAGCCATTGCCGGTGTGATGCGCAGCCTCAAATGTTGAAAACTGGGCTTAGCACGTTTTGAGACCAATTCCCGACGGCAATGGCGCCAGACTGGCGATATTGATCAACAGGTAATCTCCAAATCGGCGACAAACCAGGGACAACCTTAATTCAAGACCTCGCGACGTTTTCGAATAACGTGACTGCAAACCTCTTTGTATAATTCGGAGGGTCTACTTCTGTTGTTCGCGGGTGGCCAATCATGAGATTGCAGTTGTGGACTGGATTTCCGTTGCTTGCAATATGCTGTTCCCCATTGTTGGCCGCTGAGCATCCAAGCCCATGCGCTGCACAGCCCACACAGCCAGGTTGGCAGGTTTATGTCGATAGGAAGGATCGGTTTTGCTTTGAGTATCCACCCCGGTATCACGTAGCGCCTACCGTCACTGCGCCCGGAGTCGGTGGTATTCCCGCGAATGAATGGGTGGCGAGGCTGGCTACTAATCCCCAGCCGATGGAACTCGCCATTGCCGAGGATGAAGATAACGCCACAATCAATGTCATTGCACACGATACGCCGTTTCATCGATCGGGTCTGACTGCGTTCGCCCCGACAGGAATGGAGGATATTCCACCAAAGCGGATTCACACCACACATGCAGAGTTCTATTACTATGGTGGCGGCGGTGGTGGTGTGGACTATCCAGACTCTTACTATTTTGGGCTGCGTGGCCGCACTTTTTCCTTCGAGTTCATCGGCCCTTACGATGGCGACAAAACTCCTGCCGCAGTAACCAAGCAAATAGAACTGAAGCTTCTAGCAAGCTTTCGCGAGTTTTGATCGAGGGTTGTACGGACCGGAGTCGTTCGGCGGCGATTCCGGACGTATCACCGCTAGCCAACCGGGCATTGAGCGGTCAAATGTTGATATCTGGGCTTTGCGCAAGTTGAGGCCGAATTCATGGCGGAGATTCAAGGCTCCAAATGTCGCGACGTTGAGCTTGGGCCAGCTCATGAGTTCGCGAAAAAAAGTCCGGAATGGAGACCTCCCAAAGACAGCCCTGTAGTCGCCGCTCTAGAATGCTGTCAGCGATTGATGCGGAAGCAACTTGTTTGAGCAACTAGTCATGTGCCGACTCCCAAGGAACAAATAGTGTTCCTTCTCTTCCAGTCTGGCCCAGGCCAGTTGCACGCTTCAGGGGACTGTTCCTCCCCCTATGGAACATTGGCGATTTGCACCAGTGACACAGCACGGGATATTTGGCTCGAACTGAGGTCGGAGTTTTCAACGAAGCTGGGATCGAAGCTCGTGCTATCCCAGGGGCAAAATCGAGAGCTAGGGCACTCGGCTCTGGGGCACCCGCAGGATTTGACTATAGTTCCAGCAGCAGGCTGGGACGGGAACGCGATAAACTGTTGTTTTGATCTTGTGCTCAGGGTCGATTCTTCCCCGCCCGCGAAAATTGGAGCAATCAGATGCCGCTTAAGTTGACAGTCAACAATGTGGTCACGACGGTGGACGTGGCGCCGGACACGCCGTTGTTGTGGGTATTGCGCGACGTGCTGAACATGAAAGGCGCCAAGTACGGGTGCGGAATGGGCATCTGCGGCGCATGCACCGTGCTGTTGGCCGGAAAGGCAGTGCGCTCCTGCATGACGCAGGTGAGCACCGCGGCGGGCCAGCCGATCACAACGATTGAGGGGCTTTCACCCGACGGCCTGCATCCCGTGCAGGTGGCGTGGGAGGCGCTGGATGTGCCGCAGTGCGGCTACTGCCAGGCTGGCCAGATCATGGCGGCCACAGCACTGCTGGCGCACACGCCGCATCCGACGGACGCGGAGATCGATACCGCGATGAGCGGCAACCTTTGCCGCTGCGGAACGTATCCACGGATTCGTCAAGCCATTCACCAGGCAGCACAGGCGGGCGCACCAGCGCACAAGAGTTAATGGAGGACTGGCTGATGAATTTGAATCGGCGATCTTTTTTGCAGATGACCGCTTTGGCGGGCGGGGGTTTCGCGCTCGGACTGTATGAAATGCCCTGGGCTCAGGCACAGCGCGGTGGAAGGCTTCCGAATCTGATACCGGCTTCGTTCATTCGCATCGCGGGCGACGGCACGGTAACCCTCATGGCCAAGTCGCCGGAGATCGGCCAGGGCGTGAAGAACACGCTTCCCATGATGATCGCGGAAGAGCTGGACGTGAACTGGAAGGACGTTCGCGTGGAGCAGGCGGACCTGAACGAACAACTGTATGGCGGCCAGTCTGCCGGCGGAAGCACATCTACACCAAACAACTGGCAGCCGTTACGCCGAGTGGGCGCGGCGGGCAGGCAGATGCTCATAGCTGCGGCGGCGGCAAGCTGGGGCGTGGATGCGGGGGGGTGCACCACGCAATCCGGGCGCGTGCTGCACGCGGCTTCAGGCCGGTCGGCCGGGTATGGCGAACTGGCCGCAAAGGCGGCCACTTTGCCCGTACCGGCGCTCGATCAGGTCAAGCTGAAGGACCCCAAGGACTACCGCATCATTGGCACGTCGCAGCCCGGCGTGGATACGCACGCCATCGTTACCGGCAAGCCGCTTTTCGGCATCGATGTTTCCCTGCCTGGTATGTTGAGCGCAGTAATCGTGAAGAACCCTGTGTTTGGCGCCAAGGTGAAGAGCGCGAACATCGATGAGGTCAAGAATCTGCCCGGCGTGCGCCATGTGCTGGTGATCGAAGGTACGCTTCAGTTGGGGTCATTCATCCCTGGGGAGCCGGGGATGGAGCCGGGAGTGGCGATTTTAGCCGATACCTGGTGGCAAGCACAATCGGCCCGCAAGAGCCTGAAAGTGGATTGGGATTTGGGACCCGGCGCGACGCAAAGCAGCGAAGGATTCCAAAAGAAGGCCGCGGAGTTGCTCAAAGGGTCGCCAGCCAACACGGTACGCAGTTATGGCGATGCGGATGGCGCGTTGAAATCTGCCGCAAAGGTGGTTGAGGCCGTCTATGCGTATCCGTTTATTGCCCATGGCACTCTTGAGCCGATGGGAACGACCGCGGTTTACAAGGAAGGCAAGCTGGAGATGTGGGCGACCAGCCAGGCCCCTCCGGGCGGCCGTGCTTTGGTGGCCAAAGCGATGGGGATTCCGGAGAGCGACATTACCGTTCACATGTGCCGGATCGGCGGTGGCTTCGGGCGGCGCCTGATGAACGACTACATGGTGGAGGCGGCGTGGCTGGCCAAGCAGGTGGACGTGCCGGTGAAGCTGCTGTGGGCGCGCGAGGACGATATTGCCCACGACTCCTACCGGCCCGGCGGAACCCACGGACTGAAGGCCGGATTGGATGCGCAGGGCAAGCTGGTGGCCTGGAAGCAACATCTGATTACCTACGGCGATGGGAAGCGCATTGTGTCGGGCGGCGGCATTGGCGCTGACGAATTTCCCTCCGGGTATGCGCCAAATTATGGGCTCTACACAACGGCGATGCCGCTTATCTTGCGCTGTGGCCCGTTGCGCGCGCCGGGCGGCAATGCTTATGCGTGGGTGGGGCAGTCGTTCCTTGACGAGCTGGCAGCCGCGGCGGGACGCGATCCGCTGGAATTTCAACTGGAGATTCTCTCCAGCACTCCGATACCCATCCCCGGTCAGGAGAACCAGCCCAAGGGACCTCGGGACCTGAATCCCGAGCGGCTTGCGGGAGTGTTGAAGCTAGTGGCGGAGAAGGCTGGGTGGGCCAAAAGCAAGAAGGGCACGCCGGGACGGGGCTTTGGTATTGCCGCCTACTTTTGCCATCAGGGCTACTTTGCCGAGGTGGCGGACGTGAGCGTGGACAAGAGCAACAAAGTGACGGTGAACCACGTTTGGGCCGCAGGAGACGTGGGCAATGTGATCATCAATCCGCAAGCGGCCGAGAGCATGGGCTATGGAGGAGTGGTGGACGGCCTGAGCCAGATGGCGCAGGAGATCACGCTGGAAGAGGGCGCGGTGCAGCAGACCAACTTCCACCAGCATCCGTTGATGCGTATGAGGCAGGTACCTCCGATCGAGGTGTACTGGCGGAAGACGGACTTTTCTCCGACCGGGCTGGGCGAGCCGACGCTGCCGCCGATTTTGCCGGCGGTGAGCAACGCGATCTTCGCGGCTACGGGGAAGCGGATTCGGACGTTGCCGATGCAGAAGAGCGGGTTTAGCTGGGCTTGAGTTGATCCCAGGCCTCAGAAGCGAGACCCTTCGACAGGTTCAGGACAGGCTCTGGGGCACCGTCTGGACAGCGAGTCAACGGAATTGTAGTCTTGCGACAAATTAGTTCTGTCCTTAGCAGGCAAACAGAGAAGCCAGCCTTTCGGGGCTGGCTTCTCTGTTTATGGGTCGATTTGATGGCAAAGCGGCGCAGGAATTGGTTGAAAAGCTTCCGCGCCCTGCCGGAGCGCTACGCTGGGTATAGCGGCGAGTGAAATGTCGGAGATCGAGTTGGCTGTTTGGTTTCGAGGTTACATGCGTCCTATTTGAGTAGACGCAAACCATGGAAAACTTGTGCTTCGAAAACCAGGTGGCAATCAAATGGGCGCGCGTCTATTTGCTACTGAAAGAAACCGGTCGAGTGGCCATATGAGGCTCAAGTCATGAGAAGGAGCGTACTGGGCTCCGCCAGACAATGACGGAATGAAATTGGGTTTCCAGTTCATGAGGAGGCTTGACGTTCTCAACATCTGACCTCTTGACCTGCGTTGTAGGCCAATGCCAATGTCGATCCAGAAGCGCGCACACGCAAAGCCCGAGCTTTGAATGGCGCACCAGATCCCGGAGCGCCTCGGAGCCGGGATCTGGTACCCACACCGGGGTCAGATCTGCCGATCGATGACTGCGCGCCAGCTTCAAGGCATCCCGCCGATCCGTCTTCACCCGATCGCCGGCCTTGACCGGAACCAGCGTCGGCGCGATGACCTCGCATTCGACTCCCAGTTCCGTCAACTGCCAGTAGAGAACGTAGCCTGTCGGACCTGCCTCATAACAGGCACGCAAATGCTTCACGGGCCCCAGCTTCTTTATCAGCTTGCGTATCGGTTCCGCACGATTGGCTATCGTGCCCAGGCTGCGCACTTCGCCATCTGGTTCTGCAGCCGCTATCGTTATCGTCTCGGCATGGACATCCAAACCCAAAAATCGTACCTTTTCCTTCATGACCGGCATCCTCTCCGCTTGTGGCTCTGAACTGTGTTTCTGTCTGAATCACAGCCTAGCCCACGGTTAGCGCATTGGTGTCGGTCACTCCATCTTGACTAAATGGACCTTCATGTCAACATGGTGTTAGCATCAACTTTTCTGGTTTCCGATTGCCAGCTTCCCAAGCGTTCTCCCACTTTTCCTTGTCTGCGGATCAGAAGTCCGTAATGACATTGCGGACCCGGTCCAGGTGCATTGAAATCCGTTGACGAGTTCCGCCCTTAAATGCTCAACGGTCGACTGTCTGGGAAAGCCTGCCTGTCGGAGAATGCACGGTTTCTTCGATGAGGGAACTGGGTCGGCAACTGCGGACACATTTACCTTTATCGATACTGGCTGGAGCGCTATGAATTTTGAAAGCGACGCCTTCATCAGCTACGCGCACCTCGACAACGTTGAATTGATCGAAGGCCAGAAGGGTTGGGTTACCAACCTGCATCGCGCTCTTGAAGTGCGTGTCGCCCAGTTGCTCGGCAAGCAGCCGCAGATCTGGCGCGATCCAAAGCTTACGGGCAACGATCGTTTTGCCGAGACGCTGGTCGAGAAGCTTGCCCACGTGGCTGTCTTGATCACCGTGGTGTCGCCGCGTTATGTCAAGTCGGATTGGGCGCTGAAGGAGCTGGACGCGTTCTCACAGGCTGCTCAAGGCCAGGGCGGTCTCCGTTGTGAGGACAAGCTTCGCATCTTCAAGGTGCTCAAGACGCCGGTTCCAATTGATAAGCACCCTGAAGAGTTGCAGTCTGTCCTGGGCTATGAATTCTTCAAGACTGACCCCGATTCCGGCAGAATCCGTGAGCTGAATGAGATCTTCGGACCGGAAGCGCAGCGCGATTTCTGGTTGAAACTGGACGACCTGGCGCACGACATTTGCAACCTTTTGGAAAAGCTCGATCATCCGGAGGCGTTGCTCACTTCCCAGGCCACTGGCCAGGGAGTCTTTCTGGCCGAGACCACGAGCGATTTGAGCGAGCAGCGCGATACCTTGCGAAGGGACTTGCATGAGCATGGTTACCTTGTATATCCGATGCGCCCGTTGCCTCACGAGGCCTCAGAACTAAGAGCCGCGGTAAGCGATGATCTGGGAAAGAGCCGGCTATCCGTGATGCTCGTGGGCAAAAACCAAAGCTCGGTTCCCGAAGGCAGCAAAGAATCGCTGTTGGAGATTCAGAACCAGTTAACCATCGAGAGGGCCGGGCGGGGAGAATTCTCGCGCCTGCTATGGATTCCGCCGGGCTTGCAGGTCGAGGATGAACGGCAGCTGCAGTTTATTGAGCGCCTGCGCATGGATCCCGGCATGATGGCGAGCGCGGATTTGCTGGAGACATTCTTCGAAGATCTGCGCACGGTGATCCGGGACAAGCTCAAGCGCCCTCCTGAGCCGGAACCGGCTGCTGCGGGACATGGCCCTGTTCCGCAGGTTGATGCCGCCGGGCACAAAAGCCTCTACATCATCCACGATGAACGTGACAGCGAAGCGGGATCTGAGTTGGCTGGACATTTGTTCGATCACTTTGAGGTCATGCATTCAGTCTTCGAAGGCGATGAGGCGGAGCTCCGCGAGTACCACGACGAGAATCTCCGTCTCTGCGATGGTGTCCTCATCTTTTATGGATCGACGAATGAGTTGTGGGTGCGCCGTAAGCTGCGCGAAATCCAGAAAGCTCCCGGTTACGGGCGCACCAAGCCTGCCCCGGTTGTAGGAATCGTTCTGGCGCCGCCGCGAAGTGCGGAGAAAGAGCGCTTTCTCACCCACGACGCCATGGTAATGCCCCAGTTTGAGGGGTTCGATGCGAACTTGTTACAAGGTTTCATCTCCAGGTTGAAAGCCTGAAAGAAGGGATTGAAGCGTCGATGAGAACGAAGACACTGTCAAACCCCTTTCCAGGCTTGCGTCCCTTCGAGGCGGATGAGGAGCATCTTTTCTTCGGCCGGGAGCATGAGATTGACGAGCTACTCAGACGGCTTAGAACCACCCGTTTTCTGATGGTGATGGGCAGCTCCGGCACGGGAAAATCCTCGCTGGTGCGCTCCGGGCTGATTCCCGCGCTGCAAAGCGGTTTGATGCTCAAGGCAGGTTCAAGCTGGCGCATCATGGTCTGCCGGCCGGGCGATGATCCCATCGGCAACCTTGCCGCTGCAATGGATACAGCGGACACGCTCGGAACTGGCGAGGAACTTGCCAGCACCAACCGCGTCCTGCTTGAAGCTACGCTTCACCGAAGCTCGCTGGGAATCGTGCAGGCCGTCCGCCAGGCGCAGATTCCTGCACAGGATAACGTCCTCATCGTTGTCGACCAGTTCGAGGAGCTATTCCGTTTCCGGCGCAGCGATCGCGGCGGGAACCCTAGGGACTTGGCGGTGGCTTTCTTCAAACTCCTTCTGGAAGCTACCAGACAGCAGGACATTCCCATCTATATCGTGCTTACCATGCGCTCGGACTTCCTGGGCGACTGCATCGAGTTTCAGGGGCTTCCTGAAGCCGTGAACGACGGTCTTTATCTGATTCCGCGCATGACGCGCGACGAGTTGCGCTCCGCCATTACCGGCCCTGTCGCGGTTGCCGGAGGGGCCATTACGCAACGCCTCGCGCTGCGGCTCCTGAACGATCTTGGCGACGATCACGACCAGCTTCCAATGCTGCAGCACGCTTTGATGCGGACCTGGGATCACTGGGAATCGCGCCATGAGGAAGACCCGGGCATGGACATTGCAGATTATGAGGCAATTGGAGGTCTGCAAAAGGCCTTGTCTCTGCACGCGGAGGAGGCTTATCAGGATGCAAGCTTCGAGCGAGGCCAGCAGATCACCGAGAGAGCTTTCAAGGCGCTGACTGATACCTATTCGGATCCGCGTGGGGTGCGCAGGGCGACTCCCGTTCATGAACTCGCTGCGGTCTGTCAGGCTTCCGAGGCGGAGGTCATCCAGGTCGTCGAGATCTTCCGCAACGCCGGCCGTTCATTCCTGACGCCGCATGCAGGCATTCCCCTTCACTCGCATACGATTGTGGACCTTTCCCACGAAAGCCTGATGCGTTGCTGGACGCGGCTGATTGCCTGGACTGAAGACGAACGCGAGTCTGCCGTCAGCTACCTTCGCATTGCCCAGGCCGCTTCCTGGTGGAGGGAGTCAACTGGCGGACTTTGGACCGACCCTCAGCTAGAAACCGGCCTGCAGTGGCGCCAGAAGAACCGGCCCACTACCGCGTGGGCGGAACGCTACGACGCGAGCTTCGCGCAGGCCATGGACTTTCTTGACCGCAGCGCCCGCCAGCGGGAGGCAGAACGCCAAAAGGAAGTGGCGAGGAAACGCGCCCGGCAGATCGCGATTTACGCGCTGACGGCCCTGCTATTGATGGTCGGAACACTTACCTGGTTTGTTTACCAGCAGCGAGCCCGCGCTGAGCGATACCTCGCACTCGCCAGGAAGGCCGTTGACGAGAGCCTTTCGTCTGCGGGCGCGCAACAGTCCCGGGAGGCGCCCGATTCGCCGGAGATGGAGGAGTTTCGCGGTCGGCTTCTGGACAAAGCACAGATCTTTTACCTAAGCTTTGCCCGGCAGGAGCCGCGTAACGAGAACCTTGCCGCTGAGATGGCCATGGCGCACTCGCGTCTCGGCGATATAGACCGCCTTCGCCAGGTACGTCCGGACGCTGTCAAAGAATACGACCAGGCTATCGCACAGTTTGAAAAGCTTTCTCAAGCGCATCCCGGCAACCAGGAGTACCTGGAGCATCTGGCCTACTGTCACAATTGGCTTGGTGAGACACTTCGCACCTGGCTGGAGAGCGAGCAGAAGCCCGGGCAGTACACAGCGCCGGACGCGAGCAAAGAGTANNAACGCCTTCATCAGGACGCACCGGCAAATCGCGCCTATCAACAGGAACTGGCCCGCAGCTACTACAACCTCGGGATTCTGCTCTATGATGGCCACGGCGATCCGGTCCCGAATTTTCAGCGTGCTGTCGAATTGTTAAAGCCCCTTGTCGTCAATAGTCCGGCCGCGCCAGAGCAGAACGCCAGCAATCCCGATCCAGCGCAGGACCTGGCGCGTGTGGACAACAATCTGGGCGTTGTGTATCTGGGGCAGAAAGAGCTGGAGAAAGCCGCGGACTCATTTGAGCAAGCGATTGCGAGCCTTGCCCC
>PLKU01000261.1:7626-7788 GCA_003140705.1 Acidobacteriaceae bacterium | reverse complement strand
GGCTCAGCGCGCTCATCGGTTCCCCTTGAGTTCCGCTGATCAAAATCATCAGCTGGTCAGCCGGATAGTCGCGCAGTTGCCCTGGATTGATCACCAGCCCCTGCGGAATATCGATGTAGCCAAGGTCCTGCGCAATCTCCGTGCTCTCCATCATCGAGCGGC
>PLKU01000261.1:0-7582 GCA_003140705.1 Acidobacteriaceae bacterium | reverse complement strand
GTTGGTCGAGTCCTGCAGCAGGGCAAGCACGCCGCGCTTGCCGTATTCGGCAAAGGTGTGCAGGTCAAACGCGTGTCCGTCGATGGGCGAAAGATCGATCTTGAAGTCGCCCGTGTGGATCACCACGCCCACCGGAGTCTCAATCGCCAGGGCCACGCAGTCCACCAATGAATGGGTTACGCGGATGGGCTCAATGATGAACGGCCCAATAGCGAACTTCTCCTTCGGTGTGATCTCGATCAGCGTGGTCTCGTCCAGTAGGTGATGCTCTTCGAGCTTGCCCTCCACATAGGCCAATGTGAACTCGGTCGCATACACCGGCACCTTCAACTCGTTCAGGATCCACGGCAGGCCGCCAATGTGGTCCTCGTGTCCGTGCGTCAGGATGATCGCACGAACATGCGCCTTGTTTTCAATCAAGTAGGTGATATCGGGGACAACAATATCCACGCCTAATAGTTCCGACTCGGGGAACATCAGCCCGGCGTCGATCACGATAATGTCGTCTTCCCAGCGCAACGCAAGGCAGTTCATGCCGAACTCGCCCAGCCCACCCAGGGGAATGATTTTCAGTTTTTTTATTTGCATCTGTCAGTTCTGATGGTAGCACCTGAAGGGACGTGATCAGGGCTTGCCTTATCGGTGCAAAAGTGCGGCTTTCGGAACGCGCGCAGCCTATTCGCCCGGAAAGCGCACACCAAGCGCAGTCCGGGCGGCCTCAAGCATCCGAATCATGGCCAGCGAAAGCGCGTGGCTGATCTCCGGGCTCTCCCGCTTCCCCTGCCGCAACAGTTCGCAAAAGTGAGCTGTCTCGTAGTTGAATCCCCCGCCAACAAAGGGCTCGTGGAGCTCCACAATGCGCCTGTCAATGTAACGGATCGTCGCGCGCGTCGGATTCCACCAGTTCTCGTGGATCGTCACGTAACCGCTCGGCCCACACAGCAAAGCATCGCCCTTGCTCAGCAGATCCAGACCCGTATGCAACTGCGCCATTCCGCGTTCATGCTCCGTCTGGAACAGCGCCAGCGCATCCACGCCCGCTAGATTCACCCGGCCCATGGTCTGCACCGTTTTGAGCGCTCCCAGCCAGTCCAGCGCCAGAAAAGCCTCGTAGGGGCCGATCCCCATGATGCCGCCCCCTCCAAGCTCAGCGAACTGCAGCGGGTAGTCTGCGGGCAGAGTCGCATCGGCATGCCCGGCCCTCACAAACCCAATCGGCCCGATTGGATCCTTCTTCAGATGTTCGCGAAGCCGCTGGTACAGCGGAAAGAACGGAGGCTTCATAGCTTCCATAAACAGAAGGTCGTTGTCCCGCGCTGCCGCCAGCACCTCAACCAGTTGCCGCTCGCTCAGCGTGGCTGGCTTCTCGCACAGCACATGCNNCATGCTTGCCGGCGACCAGCGCCTTCACACAAAACTCCGTATGGCTATCGGGATGGGTGGCCACATACACGGCGTCCACGTCAGCGCCCAGCAGTTCTTCCAGCGGGTCAGCCGTTTGCGGCACGCCAAACCTTGCGGCAAAAGCCTCCGCACGCTCGCCATTGCGCCCCCAGACGCAATCGAGCCTTGCCATATCCACAGCCTGCAGACCTTGCGCAAACCGCGCACCCGCACGGCCCGGGCCTATCACGCCCCAGCGGATCAGTCGCAAACTCTCATCGGCAGGATTCATGCGCTCTTCTGTATAGGATGAATTTGATTTCACGCGACTGCCTGCGCAGCATTCATTGTGCGGGCAATCGTCAGTACGGTTATGTCGTCCGCCTGCGGTGCGCCAACGCCAAAGTTCCGCGCTGCCTCCGCAATGCGCGCCGCAGGCTGTGCGCTCATAGCCCGTGTGCGGTCGAAGCCAAACAGTTCGCGCGTACTGCTCGTCGCTTCCACTACGCCGTCCGTCACCAGCGTGCACAGCTGTCCGGGATCGAGCTGTAGCGTGGATTCTGAGTAATGAACATCCAGCGCGAGTCCAAGTGGCAAGTTGGCTTCCGTAGCGATCTCCACGCCATTGAGATAGGGATTGGGATGGCCCGCATTCGCCAGCGTGATCCTTCCTGAAGGCTCGACCATCAACGCTAGGCACGTGGCAAACCCCTCGCCGCGCCCGTGCAGTCGCCGGTTCAAACCAGCCAGCAGCTCAGCCGGGCTTGAGTAGAACTCCGCATACGTGCGCGGAGTGCCGACGATCAGGGATACAGTCATCGCCGCCTTCAGTCCCTTGCCGCTAACGTCGCCGAGCACAATAAATGCGGAAGGCTTCGTCGGATCGGCAGGATTAAGAATCGNNCTGGAAGAAGTCGCCGCCCACCTCGTGCGCCGGCAGGTACGCGCTCTCGATTGTCATGCCCGGGATCGAAGGAAGCTCGTCGGGAATTAGAATCTGCTGCACGCTCCGTGCCGCGGCCATCTCCCGTTCGATCTCGCGATTGCGGCTCTGAATCCGCCGCAGCCTGAATGTCATCGCGATCAGCATCGCAATGGCAAACAGCAGATAAGAAATGGCGCGAATATCAATGTCATAGCCGTGCCACATCACATCCTGCTTAGGGGTGGGAATGCCCAACTGCCCGGCCATTCGCGCGGAATTCTCCACGGTGATAAACAGGACCGAGGCCCCAATCCATCGCATCTCCGGCAGCTTGCTGCGAAAGCACACAGGCAGCATCAGCAGTTGAGTCAGCGTGGCTATAAGAATTGCGGTCGGGGTGCAATGCACGGCCAACCACTGCAGCAGCGATGGCCAGGGCAGCCCTGTGGCATAGTAGGCGTCGAACATCCCCAGGATTGCAACCAATCGAAGGATCTTTGGAACTGGCCGCTCGAGAAAGCTGAAGACAAATTCAATCAGGATCCAGGCCATCAGGCAGTTGCCTGCCAGATAAATCACCATCTCCAACCAGAGAGGCCTCCAAATGCCCGCGAAGGGCGCTACCCACGCCACCCGCAACGCGGCCACCGAAAACAAGCTCGCGCCCAGCCAGAGATTCTCCCATAGGCGCTGGTTTACTGAGTAGAGAAGCAAAAACACAAATCCGGCAAAACCCGCAGCCGCAAAGCAAAAATAGTGGGTGGCATTCAGCTGCAGATAGCGGAACGTCTCTGCGTCTGTGATCGTCTGGGTTCGATCCGGAGTCGCCAGCACGTAAGCAAGTGGCAAACTGAAGATCCGCGGTTTCCACTGGGGAAACGCCCTAATGGCCAGGATTAGCCGCCCGTCGGGCCCCGCCAGGTTGGGAAGCGTAAGAATCCTCTGCGTGTTCGAATCTGCATGAAAAAAGCTGAGCGTGCTGTTTCCGCCAATCAGCTGCCCATTGGCGTAGACCTCGAACACCAGGTACGGGTCCCCAGTGACGAGCCCTTGCTGCGGTGCTTTTCTCAGATCTTCAGGGAGAGTCACCTCGGCACGTTTCCAGGAGTAGTTGTTACCGAAAAATGTGCCGTTGGGAATTGATTGCCACGTACATCCAGCATCATTCAGTGCACCGCAACGTGGGTCGTCGCCGGTGTGGTATTTCCATCCGCCTTCGGGGATACGCAGCGTGCCCGCCTCTTGCGCGCGGGCGGCCGAGCCAGCTGCGGACACCAAAATTGCAGCGGCCAGCAGCACTGCCGTCGCAAATCTCGCCATCCATGGGTTTCCGGTCATTCCCGCTAGCGTAGCAAGTCTTCGAGGGTTGTGGACAGAGTTGTTTTGTCGTCGCGATACTTCACGATCACAGGCGCGTAGAGCGAAAGGCCCCATTCCTGGCCTTTGCCTTTGCTGACGGCGCGTGAGCCGGGAACCACGACGGCGTCCTGGGGAATGATGAGGGGCATGTCGGTAGTGGCTCGCAAAATCGCTCCGTTCACCAGGTCGAATACTGGTGTCCCCCGCGTCAGGATCGTCCCGGAAGCCAGCACCGCTCCCTTGCGGACAATCGTGCCCTCGTAGATCCCGCAGTTCCCCCCCACCAGCACGTCGTCCTCAATAATCACCGGGCTCGCATTCACCGGTTCCAGCACGCCGCCAATTTGCGCCGCGGCGCTCACGTGAACCCGCTTGCCAACCTGTGCGCACGAGCCCACCAGCGCGTGCGAATCCACCATCGTGCCTTCGTCCACATAGGCGCCAGCATTGATGTACATGGGCGGCATGCACACCACCCCGCGCGCCACGTAGGCTCCTGCGCGTACCGAAGAGCCGCCGGGAACAATGCGGATACCGTCCCCCGCGCTAAACCGCCTTACCGGGTAGGTGTCCTTATCCACAAATGACAGACCCTCGCCCGGCATACCTTCCAGCACACCGAGTCGAAATCCAAGCAGTATGCCCTGTTTCACCCAGGCATTCACGCGCCAGCCGGTTGCCGATGTGGAATCGGGCGAGGCCGCGCGGAGCGCCCCACTCTCAAGGTCGGTGCGCAGTGCAAGGAAAGCTGTCATGGCTGACGGGTCGCCGACGGCCGCCGGTCCCGCGGAAAAATGGCGTTCAATTTCAATCTGCAGTTCGCTGTGGGTCATTGCATTGAGAGTCTATCAACAATGAACGAGCGGCGAACAGCGAGCACACTCCATCTATCAAGGATCCCCCGACCGAATCGCCTTCCAGCCCCTTTCAGGCTGCTGGTCTGGCTTCGGGGCTCGGTCTAGGTTGGGCAAGCGGCACGTATTCCACTGGCACGCGTTGCAGCTTGAAGCAGTGGTCCCCAGCCGGAATCATCGCCAGCGGGACCGGCACCCGGTTCAGCTGGCCGTGCAGGTTCTTTAACTCCAGCCAGGAGCACAGACGCGGATCGTGGATCTCTGGCTCGCCCTTCCAGAAATCAGGTCCAAGCTCGCACCGAATCTGCAAATGATCCAACTGCAAATCGATGAATGAAATGTTCCGTGGAAAATAGCGCCGCACGTTCGAAGTTCCCACGTGCAGTCCCGTCACACCGTGGCCTTTAAAATGAGTCTTCACGACCATAGGAACCTGCCCTTCAAACTGAGTTGAGGTCAGTCTTGCGGACCAGGTTAAAAGGAGATGGAGTTGGTGAATGGGCTCCTCCAGAGGATACCCATCCCAGAACTCACCGGCCTGGCTGATCAGTCTTGAGAGCGCATCGCGCTCCCGTTTTGGGGACTTTCAAGGAGTGTTTGGTGCTGCCTCATCGTTAAAGGCCGCCACTTGGCCTTCGGATCGGGCTTCTCGCATGGAACAGCTGTGCCATTTTATCCTACCACTGTGTCAGGAATTCGTCTGATCAAAATTGCACATTATTTGATTTTGAAATTGGCTCCCCGAAGATAGGTATCTGGCTGCAAGGGTCGGACGCAGGTCAGGGCTTGAAGGTTGGCTGAAGTTGACTTAGGAAATGGGTTGAAGCTTGAACGTGTTTTTGCCTGCCGGAATCAATGCCAAGGGAACCGGCGTTCGTCCCGGCTGGCTGTGAAAGTTCTTCGACTCCAGCCACGCACACAGCCTGGGGTCGTGGATCTCCGGCTGCCCCCGCCAGAAATCAGGGTCCAGCCCACACTGAATCTGCAAATGATCGAGATGCAACTCGATCACCTCAACATGCCTTGGAAAATAGCGCCGGACATTGGCCACCCCTACCAGCAACCCGGTGACACCTCGGCCCTTGGAATGTGTTTTCACCACCATGAAGACCTGCTCTCGAACGAGGGATGGGTTCAGTCTAGGAGTCAGGTTTGATGAAGCAGCGAGAAGCGCAAAAAATCCAGTTTGGCGGATTCCTCAATTGAATCGCACCCTGTTTATGGCCCGATTTGGCACGATCATGCGCCCCTTCCTTTGCCAAGTCAAGATGACTTTTGTAAATTCAGTCATGAATTTTTGACTTTGACTCATTCAAAACAACCAATCCCTGAATTTCGCGAAATGTGCCGGATTTGTTTGCATCCCGTACTTGTCTCGGCATGTGCAAATGGAGAAATTCTCCCTCACTCGTCCGGCCTGCAACGAGCCAATCACACCCATGAGACTGGATAGTCCTTGGTCACTTGTCACACTTTCCGGCGATGCGCCTTCGCGGGACCTTCGCATACACTGAAGGGTGCTCGATTGGATTTCGCCTCTTTTCAATCAAATCAAGCTTCAAATGCGATGGGAAAGGTTTTGATGAGAATCGCCGGGGCCACGGCCCTTGCCCTGATTTCGGCCTTGGCAGCCACCTGCGCAGCGCAGGCGCCCTCCAGTGCCGAGGCGGCGCGGCTCAATAATCGTGGCGTCGCGCAGATGGGCCAGCAGTTTACTGATCGTGCAGCGGCCGCCTTTGCTGAGGCCTTCAGGGATGACCCGAAACTGGCGCAGGCAGCCGTCAATCAGGGCATCGCCCTGATGACGTTGCAAAAGTTGGACGACGCCAAGAAAGCCCTGCAGCGGGCCATCGACCTCGACCCCTCCAATGCCCAGGCCTGGTACAACCTCGGCTTGGCCCAGCATGCCGATAATGAATTGGAACCAGCGCTCAACAGCTTTCAGCAGGCAGTCAAGTACGATCCCCACGATGCGGACTCTTATTACTTCGTTGGCGTCTGTTACCAGGATCTGAAGGACTCCGACAAGGCCATCGCCAGTTTTGAAAAGGCACTGCAGATCGATCCCAACCACGCTTCGGCCGAGTTTGCGCTGGCGCGCGCTTTCCAGCGTTCCGGAAAAACTCCGGAAGCAAAAGATCATTTCAAGCGCTTCCAGCACCTTACGAACACTAAGATCGGCGCGCCCATCGGCTTGTCCTACGGCGAACAAGGCCACTACTCCCTGGTCACTACCGTGCAACTGCCGGAACCCGTCGTCAAGCCAATGATCCCCGTGAAGCTGGTGGCCCAGCCGCTCAACCTGCCGATTGCGGGAATTGAAAAGCCATGGACCACAACTGGCGGCGCCTGCATGATGGACTTTACGGGCGATGGACACATGGACCTGGTTCTGATGCAGACCGGTGCTCAAGCCATTCGCGTGCTGCACAACGAAGGGAATTGGCAATTCGATGATCTCGATGCTGCAGGAGCCGGCCTCAAGGCATCAGGCCACGCCGTAGCCTGTGCCGTGGGTGACTTTGACGGCGATGGCTTGAACGACCTTGCCGTCGCCCTTGACGACGCCGTGCTGCTCTTCCGCAATCTGGGCCACGGCAAATTCAAAGATGTAACCGCCGAGTCTGGCCTCGCCGCCCACAACCGCCCTTCCGGCATTACCTTTGTCGACTACGACCATGACGGCGATCTCGATCTGTTGCTCACCGGTTCTCCCGTGAAGCCCGGCGACGCGCCCAATGTTCTCTGGCGCAACAACGGCAACGGGACCTTCACCGATCTCACTGAACCAACGGGATTCGGTGGTAGCGGAACCACGGCCGCAGCCATCCTTACCGACTTCAACAATGACCGCGCCGTCGACCTCGCCATCTCCGGTGACGGGCCTTCTCCGCTGATCTATGTGAATCCCCGCGAAGGAAAATATCCAACGCAACCCGTAGATATGGATTCAAAACTGCCGCCCACCGTCGGCATCGCCGTCCTCGACTACAACAAAGACGGTTGGATGGACATCGCCGTCACCCACTCCGCCGCCCCCGGCTTGACCCTGTGGCGTAAC
>PLKU01000323.1 GCA_003140705.1 Acidobacteriaceae bacterium | reverse complement strand
CCGATTTTCTGTTCCTCGACGAGCCCACCACGGGGCTCGACCCGCAGGCGCGCCGCCAACTGTGGGAGCTGATCGAACAGTTCAAGCTCGCCGGCCGCACCATCCTGCTCACCACTCACTATATGGACGAAGCCGAGCGCCTCTGCGACCGCGTCGCCATCATGGATCACGGCAAGGTGATCGCTCTCGGAACCCCGCGCGAGCTGATTGCGTCCGTCTGCGCCGACCACCTGGTGGAATTCTCCGCCGGCGCCGGGCCGCATGCGCTGGACCTCGCGGCGCTCTCCGCCATCGAAGGTATCCGCGAGGTTCACCGGGAAAACGGCAGCGTGCGCATGCAGGTCACCGAGCTGCATCGCGCCGTGCCCGCGCTGCTCGCCGAGCTCGGACGCCAGTCGGTTTCACTCACCGAATTGCGCACCCACTCCGCCACCCTGGAGGACGTCTTCGTCACTTTGACGGGAAGGCATCTGCGCGATGAATAGCAACCACCCGCTGTTCCAGTTGACGCTGGTGCGCTTCCGCGAATTCATGCGCGAACCGGAAGCGCTCTTCTGGGTCTTCATCTTCCCCATCCTGTTGGCGGCGGGCCTGGGGATCGCCTTCCGCAACCGGCCCGCGGAAGTGCTGCAGATCGCCGCCGTGACGCCGCAACTGGCAGCGCCCTTACGCGCCGAGAAACTGCTCGACGTGCGGCAACTCTCGCCGGGCGACGCCGAGGCCGCCCTGCGCAACGGCAAGGTGGCGCTCGAGGCCGAGCCCGGCCCAAACGGCGGCGTGATCTACCGCTTCGACGACACCAACCCCGAAGGACGCACCGCCCGCATGCTGGCCGACCGTGCCTTGCAGCGCGCCGCCGGCCGCCAGGATCCGGTGGCTTCCACCGATCGCCTGATGCGCGAGCCCGGATCCCGCTATATCGATTTCCTGATTCCCGGCCTGCTGGGCATGAACCTGATGGGATCGGCGATGTGGGGCTTGGGCTTTTCCATCGTTGAGGCCCGTCAGAAGAAGCTGCTGAAGCGCCTGGTGGCCTCGCCCATGCCGCGTTGGCAGTACCTGATGTCGTTTTTATTGTCGAGACTCTTGATGCTCATCATCGAGGTCGCCGCGTTTTTAGGATTTGCGCGCCTCGCTTTTGGCGTGCCGTTTCGCGGATCGCTCCTCCAGCTTTTATTTCTATGCCTGCTCACCTCACTCGCATTTTCAGCGCTCGGGTTGCTTGTCTCTTCACGGGCCCGGACGATGGAAGCGGCGTCGGGGCTGATGAACCTTGTCATGCTCCCCATGTGGATTCTTTCAGGCGTCTTCTTCTCTGCCTCTCGCTTTCCTGCGGTCATTCAGCCCATCGTTCGTGCTCTGCCGCTCACGGCGGCTATCGACGCGATGCGCGGGAACATGCTTCAGGGGATGACACTAAGCCAACTGACGGTTCCCGTGAAGATCTTGGCGACGTGGCTGGTAGTGGCCTTTGTCGTCTCGCTGCGCATCTTCCGCTGGAGATAGAGGCCAGATCATCAACAATTCAGCATGATTTTCTAAGAGCTGTTTAGAGCACCGCCGCCGTTTTCAGCCACTGCTCTAGAGCACCAGCGGCCTGCCCTGCTCATCGAAGGCCACATAGCCGTGGGCAGGAATAGATACGCCATCATGTGTCTGTGCTTGAGACGCAAAATTCACGATCATCGACCGCCCAGAAGAAAACTTCGTTCGCTCGAGCGTTGCGTCGCTGGCAAGAAACGTATGCTCATCCATCGCGTCCGTGCAGATGCTCGCGAACCATGCATCCATGTGTCGTGTGGCGCGCATGCGCTCGTACGCTGCGCTGCGTTGTTCAAATGATCCAAGCTCTGTCAGAGCGGCGTAGCCCCACAACATATCCAGCAGCCAGGGTGGATATTCATCTGCTTTGGCTACGGCTCCCGCCCAATCGCTGCCTGTGTAGCGCCCGCTCACCACGGCATCGTGGTAGACCAGAGGCCACAAGGGGATCGATTCGCCGGCAACACGGTCGTGCCGGTTTTCGCACCAGTCGATGTAGGGAATTGCGAAATCCGCCCCTTCTTCGCTGCCAAGCACAACACCGCATTCCTTATAGAATTTCAACAGGCCTGCCTTGTTGGCCACGTTCTCAGCGCGCGTCTGAAGCCGCCCCTGTTCGAAGGACTGGTAGTTCTGCACGGCGGAGGTCGTGTCGATAAACATCGCGCGCGGGGCCAGCTGTTTCTCCATCTGCCAGTTGCGACGGGCATATTCAAGCCCCGCGGCCGCATTCAAGATGTACGCCTGGCCACCATTCCAGTAGCCGCCCCGCATGGGTCGTTGCTCTTTTGTTCGAATGACTCCGTGCGGCCAACTTGGATTGTGCTGGTAGCTGTCCTGGTAGTTGTCGTGCAGAGCTACGGTAAACGGCTCGCTGTTCGTGCAAACGGCGCGCAGTTCTTCCAAGCTTCCCAGCCGATCGTCGGGAGGCCAGATATCAGGATGCGACCAGTCGTAGCCTCCGCGAATCCAACCGCGCACCACGACCAACGCACGCGACACGCCGGCTGCCGGCAGTTCGCGCAGCACCTGCGCAGCCTGGCGATGTGTGAGGTAGATGCGATAAGGCGTCGCCGGGTCGCCAGGTGGAGGAGCAATCAACCGATCCTCGTAGAACCGTGGCTTCTCAGCCGGCTCTGCCTGTTGGCATGAAACCAGCCGCCCCCCGGTCAGCGCCGATAGTGCTGGAGTGTCGCGCAGCTTTTCGGCCAGACTCCGATGCAAGCCATGCGCCTGCGCCCACGTTCGGTAGGTCTTTGCCAAGGCAACATAGTTGCCGTGCACAAACTCGTAACGAATCCTGCGGTCGCCTCTCCACTCGCCCATCCGCTGCAGCCACATGGGTGCCGCAGACAGCTCTGTTGCAGAGATCACCGCGTCCGCGCACTGTTCCTCCGGCAGGATGGCAACATAGCCGTTCTCACCACGCAGTCCGCCGAACCAACGCATGTTCATCACGGAAAAGAAAGGCCAGCAGAAACGCCCCCGCAACGGTGTCCGCACCCACCTGCCCAGATGCTGTGGCAGCACAAGGCTCTCGCATTCCAGCGCCGTTGGAAACGAGAGGCTGGGCAGCGAGGCATCGATCTCGAGCAATCTCCATTCGAGCCCGTTGTCTTCAATCTGCAGCGTCACATGAAACGATCCGCGGCTATGCCCCTCGGCATCCAACACCCAGAACCGAAAGCCGTCTCCCTCGGCGATTCCCAGAAATCTCCCTGGGTACTGTTCGCACATCGATCGCTCAGTGCGCATCCAAACGGCCCCATCGTCCACGGGGCCTTCCTCCTGAAATGCAACCGGGCCGAATCTCCAATCCACACCGTTCCGCAGGTCCGTCACCAATGCGGTTCCGTCGGAATACAGCTTGACTCGAACACCGTCCCTGGAAATCTCCGCAAGAAGATGCAGGGCTGGGGAAAGGGTACTGGGAAGAGGATGCCGTTGAGCCTCCGCGACACTCTGTACTGCCGGCAACAACCCTGTGGCGGCCGTCGCTACCATCGCCTGCATCAGTTCTCTGCGTTGCATCGATCCCCCCATCCGCAACTTCAAGGAATGGCCCCAACCATCATAGGAGCTTGCAGCCCGATGGAACAAAGTGCCCATCCCGCACGAGCTCCGCCATTCATGGATTTACAAAGGAATTGCCACAGAAACGAGGTCAACCTTAGGAGACCATCACGATCGCATAAGGATCATTAAATAAGAGCTCTTGTAACTAGTCGACACGGCCGGCTAACGTCAGAGAAGGTTTTCATTCATGACCAAAGCCACAGCGCTCCGCAAGCGTGCCTTGTTCCCATCATGTGCAGGCCGGAGCCTTGGAACTTTCACCAGCGGGTTGCGGCGCATCTCTTCCTCAACCAGCGGTCCAACCAAATACCAGAGCGGCGTGATGTCCCCTACGATCACAATCTCGGTGGGCGCCAGCGCAGACGCGATCATGTGCAACCCGCGTCCCAGCGCCGTGCACATCTTGTCGATCGACGCCTTCCCCTCCGGGTCGCCTGCCGCCGCCAACTTGAGCAGGATTTCAAATGCCGGCGATGGCTTGCTGGCAATCTCTGAGTAATAACGCATCCCGGCCCTGTTTGAGGCAACTGTCTCCCAACACCCTTTGCTTCCGCAGGCGCACGGCAATCCATTTGGATCAACCTGAACGTGACCAAACTCGCCGGCGAAACCCCCTTCGCCGCGAACGATGCGTCCATTCGCAAAGATCCCGGTGCCGATTCCTTCTGAAACGTTCACCACGACCAGGTCATGCGTGCCGTCGGTGTCGCCGAACCAGATCTCAGACAAGGCGCACGCATTGGCTACGTTGTCCACCACAACCGGCAGGCCCGTGGCCTCTTCCACACGGGATTTGATGTGCCCGATTGGCCAGCTGATGTTGGGTGCGAAGATCGACTTGTCGCCGTTAGATTTCTTCAGCTGCAGGTCAAGGCGGCCCGGCAGACTCATGCCAATGCCGTCGAACGAGCGGTCGCCATTTGCAGAGATCATTTCCAGGATTGCCTCCACAATGGCGGCGATCACCTTTTGCGGGTCATCCGGAAGCACGATCAGATTTTGCGCGAGAATTTTGCCGCTCAGGTCAAGCACGGCCAGCGTCGTCTGCGACGGGTGAACATCCAGAGCGAGCACGCCGCGCTGTTCATTTACATTCAGAAACGTGGGTCTGCGCCCGCGGGGAAGCCTCCCCATCGATCCCTCGACAATCCATCGTTCAGCGAGCAGCTCCTCCACAATCAGTGAGACGGTGCTTCGTTGCAGTCCGGAGACTCTTGCCAGGTCCGCGCGTGAGATTGGTTGCCGGGTGCGAATCTGGTTGAAGATCAGATTGCGATTGATCTGCCGAGGGATCTTGTTCGACGCACTCACCTTGTTGGTGAAAGAGAGGCGTGGCGCCGGCGATTTAGGCATTTTCTTCCCTCTCCTCTTCAGCCAGCTAGCTTGCAGCCGGACATCTGTTTGCGCAAGTCCATCCTGGGGATCCCCGAGATTACCGATCATCTTAGCAGAATCGATTTACTTAAGACGACTTTTGCATAAGTCAGATTCTGGCGACGATGATAAGGCTTATATTCAGAGCCATTCTCCGCAGCGCGACGAGCTTGATTGCCTGGGGCCAGTGAGAATAGCTCCGAGTTTCCGTCCAGTTAGACGTTATAAGTCGTTGAAGAGACACGGCCTCCCTTGCCGGTCCAGTTGGTATGGAAGAATTGTCCTCGCGGCTTGTCGGTGCGTTCGTACGTGTGCGCCCCAAAGTAGTCTCGTTGCGCCTGCAGCAAGTTGGCTGGGAGGCGGCCGGTTCTGTAGCCGTCAAAGAATGCCAGCGCGGTTGAGAACGCAGGGGTGGGCACGCCATTCTCCACCGCCTCAGTCAGCGCCTTGCGCCACAGAGCCTGGTATTTGTTCAGAGCCCCGGAGAAGAAGCTATCCAACAGCAAGTTCTCAATCGCAGGATTCTTGTCGAACGCATCCTTGATCTTGGCGAGGAAGCGGCTGCGAATAATGCATCCGCCCCGCCACATCAGCGCAATGCCGCCCATGTTCAGGTTCCAGCCATTCTCCTTGGCTGCGGCCCGCAACAGCATATATCCCTGGGCATAGCTGACGATCTTGGAGCAGTAGAGGGCACATCGCACGGACTCGATATAGGCGGCGCGGTCGGCCGCAGCGGCCTTTGCAGGTGGGCCTTCCAGAATGGCCGATGCGGCTACGCGCTCTTCCTTGAGAGCGGAAAGGCAGCGCGCGAACACCGATTCGCCAATCAGTGTTACCGGCTGGCCTAGGTCGAGTGAGCTGAACACCGTCCACTTGCCCGTGCCCTTCTGGCCGGCTGTGTCCAGAATCTTATCCACTAGCGGTTGACCATCGTCGTCCTTCTTGGCAAAGATATGGCTGGAAATCTCGATCAGGTAACTGTCCAGTTCGCCTTTGTTCCATTCCGTGAAGACGTCGGCAAGTTCATCGGCGTTCAGGCCCAGCCCGCGCTGTAGCAGGTCATATGCCTCGCAGATCAGCTGCATGTCCCCGTACTCAATTCCGTTGTGCACCATCTTCACGTAATGGCCTGCGCCGTTTTCGCCCACCCAGTCGCAGCAGGGCGT
>PLKU01000523.1 GCA_003140705.1 Acidobacteriaceae bacterium | reverse complement strand
TGCCCATCAGCAGCGACTCGCCCTCGACATACACAAAGCTCACGTTCAGGTTGCCTGGCAGGCGATGTTCCCACGATCCGTTCACGTGGATGTAGTCCAGCTCAGACTCCAGCTTCGCCTTCAGCCTATCGCGCAAGCCGCGCAGGTGAGCCGCCTCGGTGTCCATCTCTTCGTAGGCAATCTCGCAGGCCTTGCCCAGGCCAACAATGCCGGGGACGTTCAACGTGCCTGACCGCATGCCGCGCTCGTGGCCNNCGCGCCCACGCCCTTGGGCCCGTAAATCTTGTGTCCTGACAACGAAAGTACATCGATGTTGTCGGCAATCACGTTCACCGGAACCTTGCCCACCGCCTGCACCGCATCGGTGTGGAAGATGACGCCCTTCTCATGACAGAGCTTGCCGATTTCGCGGATGGGCTGCAGCACGCCGATCTCATTGTTGGCCGCCATGATGGAAACAAGAATCGTCTTGTCGTCCATCGCCCTCTTCAGGTCGTCCATGTCGATCAGCCCATCGGCCTTCACCGGGAGATAGGTCACGCGGTAGCCATACTTCTCAAGTCGCTTGCAGGTATCCAACACCGCCTTATGCTCGGTCACCTGGGTAATGATGTGGTTGCCGCGCTCGCGATACATCTCCGCGATGCCCTTGATGGCCAGGTTGTTGCTCTCAGTTGCGCCCGAGGTAAAGATGATCTCCTTCGCGGTGGCGCCGATGAGTTTGGCAATCTGCTCGCGCGCAGTTTCTACTGCCTGCTCTGCCTCCCAACCGAAGGAGTGGTTACGGCTGGCCGCGTTACCAAACTTTGAGGTGAAGTAGGGCAGCATGGCTTCCAGGACCCGCGGATCAAGCGGGCTGGTAGCGTGATTATCCATATAAATCGGCAAGCTCACACCTGCGGGGACTGCAACATTGCTGGTAACGGCACTCATTCTGATCTCCATCCTCGGTAATGCTGTTCTCCGCTCCTGTCAGCTCTTGGGCGGAAGGGAAACTCTGGTTATAACGTCAAGGCAACCAACCCGTGCCCTTCACGCGCACGGTTCGCGGGCTGCTCATGCTCTGCAAGATCCTGAATGCTGATGCTCTTAAGAACCCCGGCGATGGTGTCGTTGACCCTCGCCAACGGCTCCTTGATGGTGCAGCTCGGGGTAAGCTCGCAGCTCTTTGTGCCCTTGGTGCAGGAAGTAATAAAGAACGGCCCATCGATGGCGAGAATCACCTCGTAGGCCGAGATCTGGCGTGCATCCCGAGCCAGAGAATATCCGCCGTTCATCCCAGCGTGCGAACGCAGCAGGCCATGCTTCGTCATCAGCTGCAGAATCTTGGCTAGCAATTGCGCTGGAATCCCATAAGCGTCGGCAACATCCTTGGCGCTCAAAGCGACGGTTTCAGGGTGCTCGGCAAGGTACTTGAGCGCCATTAGCCCGTAATCAGCCTTCTTCGTCAGCTTGAGCATTTGAATATCCGACTTCTTCGGTCCGGATTCAGTATACGACCGATTCTGTCGGCATTTCAAGTCCAGTTTGGCAGTCCTGCGCCCTGGAAGGATAAAAATCTACCCACAAGTGCAAAGATTCAACAAATATCGGTTCAAAAACATCCCAAACCCCGCTACAATCTGAAATCTGGCTGAAAGAGTATTTATCCCAAGCGATATTGGAGCGATGGCTAACCTCTGCAAGCACCCAAGGGTACGTATCGTTTCCCGGCACGAAGACACCGAGTATGTCGAGTGCCTGGAGTGTGGCGAAGTATTTGACTCCGAGGAGTTCCGTGACATGGAGATTGAAGAAACCGCCGAAACAGAGGATGTTCAGGACGAAATCTAAAACTGCAATCGACAGCGAATCTACTTTGCGCCCACCCCGTTTGAGACAGGTGTATTTACTCGTCTCGATGCCAGCCAGGCGTAATGCAGGCCTGAGACGACCGTGAGCACCATCGTGGCGCCCAGCGCCCCCGCGCGGAATTCCGATACCCACTGAGCCTGCGTCAGCTGATGAAGAAGCACTGCGGCGATCGCTGCCACTTGCGCTGCGGTGTTTGCTTTGCCAAACAGTGTGGGTATGAACTCCCGCCGTCCTACAGCTGCATACAAAATGGCTGCAACTAGCAGGATGCCCACATCCCGGCCGAAAACCATCACCGTCACTCGCATGGGAATCAGCCCCTGGTGCATCAGCACCAGGAACAGCGTGCTCAGCAGAACCTTGTCGGCAACTGGATCGAGGTATTGGCCCAGCATGGTGCGCTGCTTCAGAACACGTGCCAGCGTGCCATCCAGAGCATCCGTCAGCCCAGCGACGGCAAACAGTACAAAGCTGATTTCGTAATGCCCGTCGAGGATGGACGCAACAAGGAATGGCGCCAGGCAAATGCGCAACAGAGTGAGCAGGTTCGGAGCGGTGCGGAATGGATTCAATCGCGGTTGCGCAACGTCGGCCATGGCAGGTTCTTGCAGACTACGGACTCAAGACCAGCCCTCAAGTTATTGAATTCCAAGACAATCCACAGCCTGAACGCTGCAGTTGCCCGGGGACCCGATCAGGGAATGGAGGGCGGTTCTTCGTTCGACAATGATGGTACAGCATGGCCAGCGGACGGGAAAGGGCGATCTTTCACGGTTGCCCCGATCCTGATAGACTACCTAAGTATTAGATTGCAGGCGCGTAGCTCAGTTGGTTAGAGCGCTTCCTTGACACGGAAGAGGTCGCTGGTTCGAGTCCAGTCGTGCCTACCATATTTATCAATAACTTACATCGTTTTTGTGGCTATATCGGCGGTTTTTGTGTCACGGTTTGTGTCATAACCCCCCATTCCAGTGCCTTGTGAGAGGGATTCCACGGCCTTGCGCTTGGCTTCCATGCGGACGTGACTGTACCGCTCCAGCATCCTGCGGCTGACGTGTCCGGCAATTGCCATGATGGTTGAGTCCGACGCGCCGCTCTCCGAAAGCGAAGTAATCGCACAATGCCTCAGATCGTGGAACCGGAAGCCGGGCAGTCCTGCCTTCTTTGTCAGGGTCCGCCATGCCGTCCGCCAGCTATCGACATGCCGCGTGGGGTCGAAGGCAACCATCTTGCTTCCAACGATTGTCGTATCGTTGAAGGTCATTCTGGTGCCATAGGCGGCAAAGACATAATGTGCCGAGTCTACCGGGCCGAACGATTCCGCTCGCGTCCGCAACCGTGCCAGGGCAGAGCAAGCAACGTCAGTGAGAGGGATGGCCCGGACCCCTGCCGCCGTCTTTGACTTGCGTATCGTCACTGTGCGGTCGAACAGGTCCACATCGGACCATTGCAGCCCTTTCAATTCGCAACCCCTTGAGGTCGTATTGAGGCAGAGTATGGCCGCTAGAAAGGCAGTCTCCCACTCCGGCCGCATTACAGCCGTTTTAAGCAGCCGTTGCTTGTCATCCTCAGTTAATGCCCGCCCGATTGTGCTCGGCTCTTTCAGGGGCCGTATATCGTCAGCAACCCGCGCCCAGAGCTTCGCCCGCTTCAATATGCGCCGCAGGATGCCCAGTTCCGCGTTTAGGGTTGCGGGTCCGACGCACGGAACCTGCCGAACGGTTTCGCCCGTCTTCACTTCTTTGGTTTGGCTGGCCCGCCATGCGCGGTAATCGGTGATCCGCTTGGCCGTGATCGCCTTGAGCGGCTCCTGTTTGAAGTAAGCCCGCAACTGTACCAGCAACTGCTTTTCCTTGGCTTGGCTGGCCGTCGCCAGTTCCAGCTTCCGGGCCGTCACGTAATCGTCAGCCGCCAGTCCGAAAGGCTGACGGGCCAGGCTAGTAGAGGTCTGGTGCAACTTTCCCTCTGAGGCTGCCGCTATCAGTTCCTTCTCTTTGGCTTGCGCCTCTCTCCAGTCCGTTGTTTCAAGGCTCTGCCGGAATCGTTGCCCGTTGACAACGAAATGACAGTGCCACGTCTTACCGCGTTTTTTGAGTGCCATGCTTTCTCCCATTTCTCTTCTGTTTGGTCGTAGGAATCCCAACGTCCCTGCGATTCGCGTTCCACCAGTTCAATTTCGTTTGGTTTCTTCCCCATCTCCTGCAGGCTGAATCTTCACAGAATTTCGCGCTCGATTTCCCTACAAAATAGGACTTCTCGCACTTCGGACACTCGCATTTGCGCAACCTCTCCCGTCCAACGCTGGACAAATCCAGCAAGAGCAATTCCCAAAGCGTGAAAGCACGGAAGATCAGGCGATCCGCCACAAACCCGAACGCGCCCTTAACCGGCAGACGAAAGCCTTTGCGCGTAATAACCAAGTCCTCAATTCCGACAATGTGCGGAAAAATCCTGCATTCATCGAGTCTCAGTTCTACCGGCAAGGTTTCCCAAATCATCCGAAATTGCTCCTGCCTGTCACGCCACTCCGACTCAGGAAACCTGAAAGGCGGGAGCCGGGAGGCAAGCCGAGACACCTTTTCTACCCGCCAATCATCGGGGGCAAGTCGCGTGGTGAAGTCCGACAGGCTGTTTTCAAGGGGGCCGTATCGATTCGTAAAGCGGAGTACATCCGTTTCGTTTGCAAAATCCACTGCCAGTTGGCCGGGCTGCTTTGGGGTTAGCCATTCTAATTTTTCATTCCATTTGCCCGTGATTCCCGTTCCGGCGTTGCTCCCCTTTTGCGTTTCCCGATACCGAACTACCGAGTTCACGCCCACTAGACAACGAAACTGAAAATCAAGCCTCACAGCGTCTAGACCCTCTCTTTCCTATTGCGTCTAGAGAAACAATACCACAAACTACAACAAGGAGGGACAAATGTCCAAACAGACTTTTTACTCGGTCAGGCAAGCCGCGGGCCTACTGGGATGCACGATCAAATACGTCCGCGACCTGCTGTATGAGGGCAGGCTTAACGCCGAAAAACTTGGTAGGACATGGCAAATTGATTCGAAGTCGCTGGAAGCCTTCAGGCAGAAGCGGGGGCAGCAATGACTATCCCAAGGCTTCTCTCTTTGTCTGAAGTGGCGGACTTGCTTCGCGTCAGCCCGCACACAGTCAGGGCATGGGTCCGCCGAGGCCGCTTGCAGCCCGTCCGTATCTGCCGCCGTCTGCTTTTCTCCCCGGATGTGGTGTCGCGCTTTGTCAGCGTTGCGGAGCCACGTCAGTGACGGCACTACCCCGCGAAGTCATTGAGGCAAGCGCGCGCGGTTGGCGAATTCATCCAGTAAGAGTGCGTTTGAAGGTGGCCCGCCTGAAAAACTGGCCGCACCTCGCGACGGCCGACATTCGGCAAATTGAATCGTGGGCTCGCCAGTATCCCGGTTGCAATTGGGGTGCGGTGGCGGGGCCTGATTCTGGCTTTTTCGCTGTTGATGTGGATTCGCCCAAAGCAATGATGAAGTTGGAAATTGAATTCGGGCTGTTACCGGAGGGCCTAACCAACGTCACATCGAGGGGCTATCAACTCATTTACGAGTGGCCGCAAAATGCGGCCGTGCGCTCGGCAGGGAATCGCCCCTGCCAGGGCATCGACATTCGCGGGCGAGGTTCCTACATCGTCATTCCGCCCAGTGTCCATCCGAGCGGCCATGTCTACCACTACTCAGATGATTCTCTGCCCATTCCGCCGTGCCCGGCATGGCTGCTGGACATGATCCTCAAAGGTTCGCAACAAGGCGCACAGGACCGGCAGGGCGCACCAGCGGTAGGCACCGTAGCAAGTAAGCCGATCGGCGAGGGTAGCCGGAACAACACCTTGGTTTCTTTGGCCGGGACCATGCAACGGCGCGGAATGAGCCTGGAGGCAATCGAAGCGGCTTTGCTGGCGGAGAATTGGGCAAGGTGTGCCCCGCCCTTACCGGAGGCGGAGGTGCGAACAATCGCGGCGGGCATTAAGCGGTATCCAGCCGGCGCGCCTAATATGCCACTGCCGGATGAATGGCCGGAGCCGGAACCTTTGGCGGAATCTCTGCCCGATGTAGCGCAATTTGATCCGGAGTTGATGCCGGAGTCTTTNNCCGCTGGTGAAGGATGTAGCCGAGCGTATGCAGGTTCCGCTGGACTTGCCCGCCGTGGCCGCCATAGCCACACTTGCGGGAGTGACGAATCGGCGGGCTGTGATTCAGCCCAAACGGAACGACCACACTTGGACGGTAGTGCCTAACCTCTGGGGCGGGATCGTAGCGCCGCCAGGGATGCTCAAATCTCCTGTGCTTGCCTGCATGACGCAACCGGCGCGGGCAATCGAGAGCGAATGGCGCAAGGCACATGAATTCAAAGAGCAGCTCTACCTGAGTGGGTTGGAAAAGCAAAAACTTGAGATTGCGGCATGGGAGCAAGACTTCAAAAGGGCTGCGAAGAAAAGAGACACCAAGGAACGGCCTGCGAAGCCTGAATCCACTCTTGCACAGCCCACGCTTCGCCGCCTTGTGACCAGCGATGCAACCTTTGAAAGTCTCCATCATGTTCTTTCAGAAAATCCAGCCGGATTATTCGTGATCCGAGATGAGTTGACCGGATGGCTGGCCGGACTGGAGAGACAGGGCCGGGAACAGGAAAGAGCCTTCTTTCTGGAATGCTGGAATGGGGATGCNNCCGTTGACCGGATAGGGCGCGGAAGCGTTCATGTTCCCCATGCCTGTATCTCGCTGTTTGGCGGAATCCAGCCCGCTCGTTTGCGAGACTATCTGGCCGATGCAATGAGGGATGGACCGTCAAACGATGGACTGGTGCAACGCTTTCAACTCATGGTCTGGCCGGACATACCACCAGCATGGCGCTACGTTGACCGCCAGCCCGATACGGACGCTCTGGAGCATGCCGCACAGGTCTACCGCCGCATGGCCGCGCTGGAAGCCGCAGACCCGCTCCGCTTGCAATTTGACGATGAGGCTCAGGCGCTATTCGAGCAATGGCTTACCGACCTGGAGCAACGCATCCGGGGCGAAGAAGTTGCACCAGTCATGCAAGCGCATCTTGCCAAGTACCGTAGCCTGATGCCTTCCCTTGCTCTGCTGTTCGCTCTTGCCGATGGGCACACGGACTGTGTGCCGCTTTCTCAGGCGAAGCTGGCCTGTAACTGGTGCGACTATCTGGAGACACACGCACTCCGCGTGTATTCCGCTCAGGCGCGGCCAGGGCATCACGCGGCAATCGCCTTGAGCAAACGACTGTCAACAGGCTGGAAGCGGGAAGAAGGGTTCTTCACCGTGAGGGACGTGTATCGGAGCGGATGGACCGCGCTTGATTCACCGGACGCGGCGCGGGGCGCATTGCTGGTACTTGAAGAATACGGCTGGGTAAGGCGTGAGACTGACACACAGGCTCCCGGACGGCCCAGCGAAACCTATCGCATCAATCCGAGGATAGGGGGAAACCATGCTGGCAAGTAGACGGTGGAGAGACTGGAATCCGCCTGCAATTTTTCAGGAATGCCCAGAGCGCGAACTGACGAAACCGACAGAACCCCTCTCGTCTCCAGTTTTGTCATTTTTGTCAGTCCCTACTCTGCCCGTTTCGAAAATAAATGCTCCATCGGCCAGCACCGACCGAAGCGACCAAAGCGACCGAAGTATGGCACACCGATCCGGCGTAAGGAACCACTCTCCGCGCGGCGTAGTGCCCAGCCCGCGTCCGATTCACAGCTCATTCGGAAACCATCTCCCGTCGAATGTGGCGTNNAAGTGTCTTCAAAACGCCCGCCCGGTTTGTGGTAGGATTCGGAGCAAAAGAAGGGGCTGGATTCGCGGTCCGGCCCGTTCGGTGCGAATTGCTTGCGGCTGCCTGGTGGTCTTGTCGCTCCATCGCTCCCAAAGGCCTGCAAACGCGAATAGCGAGCGCGCAAAGCCGTATTGTGCGATTTACACGCCAGAACCGGCTTCGATGGCGGGCCGAAGTTTGTAGCAATTCAACACGGTTGCAGATTCTCCCACAGCCATTTCCGGAATTGCTCGCGTACTGACGGCGGAGGTTTGACGGGTACACTCGGTGCGCTATGTTCACAACTACAGATCGTGGTGTGTGCGTAACACTTTGGCAGGGGGTTATGATACGGATACAAATCCCAGCTTAGCGTGGGCACCTTCTCCGATGGCTTTATCATTATCCCCTTGGGAAGATCGCCTACAAGCAGAAAGTAGACGGTGGTATCTGGGCATTGCTTGTCCTCAGCGCAGTCGAGATGTAAAGCGTCGGAAAAGTGAGCACAATATTTGCCGCGCAAAACCGAGGTACATTCCGGTGGGTTTTTCTCAAACTTGAGTCCGTTGGTAATTGCCAGCAAACTCAGTTCGCCCTCTTCGATGTGCGACATCGGCACGCGACGAANNTCTGATCGGCGAATCTGCCATCGGTATGTTGAGGAGGCACGGCTCTACAGGTACTCCTCTAGCCGTTGAAATATTCTCGGCAAGTCGGTGTTCGAGTTGAATTCTGAACTCTCGATGGGATGCCCTTTTCCGTACAATATGTACGAAGAGGTGCCATCATTGAGCAGTTCGAGGACGGCTCTCTTATTGGCGCTTCCGCGAAATGAAATACCTACGCCTCCATCCGCAGAAGGAAGCACAGAGTATGGCGACAGTTTCGAGTCTCGCACTCTAGAGAGCACTTCAAGCGTTCGAGTAACGGATGTGTCATTGGGAGCGGAAGCGTCATAACCGTCCCATCCCTTCTCGAAAGCCTTCGCTTTGCGAGTTGATTCCGTCAGCTGCATGAACTGACGCTCTCTCGTCCAAAAGATGCTCGCGGACTCCTTAGGAAAAACATCGGTGTGCTTCATCCAGAAAGCGGATTGCGTAACTTCCATACGATAGACAATCGCGGGAGGTTCGTTTTGAATGGGATTCTGAACTGGCGGTGCGATGGGGATCATAGGTACTCCTTCATCAGTTCGTCCGAGATCGACGCAAAGAAGTATTGGTTCTTCAGTTCTCTTGCTCTCTCTAACAGCGCCCAAATGTCTGCTGTTTTCTCTGTAACGGGAAACTGTAGATCATGATCTAACGCGATTGCGACGAACTGAGGTTTCTCCGGCGGAAGCTGCGCCTCCGTCACGATCAATATCCCTGGCGGTTCCGGAATGGCGATCTGGAGACGCACGAACACACTAAAGGTGTTTTGAGGAAGCCCTTCTGCGATCTTCGGATACGTGAATACGGAGTCGAATATCTCGCTTCCCTCACGAAGCCAAATCTTATTGATATAACGAACGGCGACCTTTGTGACTTGAACTTCCCCAAAAGAAGCAAAGACCTCCCACAAGCGCTGAAACTCTGATCGCAGCGATTCCCAGTTCTCATACGGATGCAGGCGCGAACAGATGAAAGTGTGCTCGCTGATGGCACAGACATTCTTCCCGTCCGTAGATACGCATCTTGAACCAACTTCATTCGTCTTCCCGGTAGACCCCTCCGGGTTGAAGGTGACCTCAGCCTTTTGAATGGGCGTTTGGGTCGGGTATTCAACTTGAATCTGTTCGACGAACGATCGTCGAATTTGCCCTAATTCGCCCACAGAAATGACGAAATCAAACGCAATCATCGCTTCGACGATGGGTGCGTTTTTCAGATGCTGGGGCTCAATTGCCATCATTCAGAATAATACCGTCTCCGGGAAGGATACGTTCACATATCCAGCGTTTCGCAACTCATGAGTAACAGTCCTCCAGCGGCTGATGGTGCCGAGTACACGAATCCGCATAAACCGCATCTCAACCCCCGTGCTACTCAAAGAAACTTCAGCCGTGTGACGGGTCCAAATGATCGGCCGCCCCGGTCCGCATTACGCACCCTCTTCACACGCTGGAAATGATGGCCCTTAAAACACTGTTCCCGTGCATGGAAATATAGCTCACCACGGCGATTGGTCCGTCCGTAGGTGACTCGCTAAGAGGTTTACAGGTCCAAGTGCCTCACGGGGTTTTTCTGCGCCGTTTTGGGTCTGTTACTAACCTTCCCCGCGCGAGCCAGCGCCATCACGTCTACGCCTGCGCGGCGGTGCCGGCGCTGTGCGGCCTTGCCTCCTTTGACGGCGAACATGTGCCGGGACCATGCGGGGCCAAGGGGATTGACGGCTAACCGTTTGGCCACGCCGGTAAGAATCCCCCGGCGCCAGGGCGGGAGATCCGAGCCCCATCGTTTACAGAATTTCCAGAAGAGCTGCTCGGCCGCCTGCTGCTGGGGCCAGGGGAGGTCGGCGAAGGGTCCGCCGGGCGGGGCAGGCTTGCGGTAGGGGGCGAGTCCGGGGATTCGCTTGTTTCGCTTTGGAGCCATCTGCCTGCTTCCTCCATGTGTCAATGATGCGCTTAACGATCCGTTACTGCCTGTCTACGCCTCGTCGCCTGTTGGCGGCATCGGGAAGTCGGTCGCCGCGATTGTGCGTCACCCAGGCACTAGAGGATTGGGTAACCAATACAAGCTACCGCAAGGACTTAGATTGGAGAATCTGATACGTGGGGTTCTCCTCTTTGTCTCTTGTGTTGATCGCATCAACCTGTATGCCTTTATTTGTGAAGCGAGCATTGAAAGTATCTCCCGCCCGCAGGGGAGCGCACTTTGACCACGCCCATGCTCTATCGCAAGCAATGATGTAGGAATTTCCATCAGAAGCTTCGACGAACATCACATTGAGAACGTGGGGCCATCTGATGGTTGTGTCATAGGAGTTGCAGGTCATCTGCTGATTGGAGTTTGTCCTGGCGTTGCCATAGGCGCTGTTGCCATAGGCGCTGACGTAGGCTGAGGTATTTGCTGTGCCAACGATGTTGCAGCTTGTCGAGATGCCCCCGCCCGACTCCTGAGTGTAAGGAACAGATTGTGCTTGTAGAACGCTAAGGGTGAGACCTTGCGATCTACCTTGTGCCTGTTCGGCATTAAACTTATTCGGCGAGGTGGGAGTAGGGGCAGTTTCTTGGGGGTGACACCCATCAGCGTATCCGCCATCACAAGCCTTCTTGAGGAGCGCGTTTGCTTGCGATAAATCTTTGCTAACACCCCACCCCATTCGGTAATAGACGGAAAGGCTGAAGCAGGCCTTCATATCTCTGGCCTCGCATCCAAGTTTAAAAGAGGTTGCTCGATCCGCATCGGTCGGTACTGGAGTTGGGTTGCGTTCATTTGGACTGCGGATTTGGGAATCACCAGGCGCAGAAGAAGTCTTATCCTCCTCGTGGCCACATCCATTCGAACTTCCCCCGTCACAGGCCTTCTTGAACAGCGCAGTCGCTTGCGATAAATCTTTGCTAACACCCCACCCCATTCGGTAATAGA
>PLKU01000308.1:1082-4150 GCA_003140705.1 Acidobacteriaceae bacterium | reverse complement strand
CGGAATTGCTTCTCGGCAACCAATTGGGCAAGATCGCGATTGGTCGCGGCGATCAGTCGAACGTTGACCGGAATGGGCCGCGTTCCTCCCACTCGTTCGATCTCACGCTCCTGCAAAGCACGCAGCAGCTTCGGCTGCAGGTCGAGGGGTAACTCACCCACCTCGTCGAGAAACAATGTGCCTTCATGGGCTAGTTCGAGGCGGCCAATCTTCCGGGCAATAGCCCCAGTGAAAGCTCCCTTCTCATGACCGAACAGCTCGCTCTCCAGCAGTCCCGAAGGAATAGCAGCGCAATTGAGCTTGATAAATGTCCTGTCACTTCGCGGGCTTAGCCGGTGAATGGACCGCGCCAGGAGCTCTTTGCCGGTACCCGTCTCGCCCTGGATCAGCACAGTCGCGCTGGTGGGAGCCACAGTCTCAATGTCCTTAAGGACCTGGCGCAGGCCAATGCTTTCGCCCACGATATCGTCAAAACGGTTGTCGAGGTTGATCTCGTCCTCAAGGTATTGCTTTTGCTGGCGCAACTGGTCGCGGAGTTCTGCAATGCGCCGGAAAGCCATGGTGTTATCAACCGCCATGGCCACCTGCGCCGCAATCTTGCCCAGAACATCCGCCTGCTCTTTACCAAAGCCTCCTTCAAGCCGGCTCAGCACCCCCATGGCTCCAATTGCATCGCCGTGATGGATAAGCGGAACCCAGCAACCCGATTGCATGCCAAGCCGGGTCAAGCTTCGAACCGTCTCTGGGGCATACGGAGCGTCTGATAAGCGCTCCAGCAACACAGTCTCCCGGGTGCGAAATGCAACCCCCGACAATGTGCCTTCAACCGGAACACGCGCGTCGGCGGGAAAGACGTCCGCGTCATGCGGTCCCAGGAATTGCACCGCCATGTCGCCGAACGCCGGGTCAAACAGAGCCAGGGCGGCAGTGTCGTGCGGAACAACTTCGTGGATACTGGCTGAAATGGCCTCCAACAGCTTCGTAATATCCAAATTCGATAGCAGCGCACTGCTCAATTGCAGCATCACTGCTTCTTCAGCGCGCTTCCGGTCGGTAAAGTCGCGCGTAACCTTTGCGAACCCAGTCAGTTCCTCGGCATCGTCGCGAATGGCGGTCAGAATAACGTCCGCCCAGAATCGCGAGCCGTCCTTGCGAACCCTCCACGCCTCCTCTTCAACTCGGCCTCGCTCCGCGGCCAAGCGCAGCAGCTCTGCTGGCCGCCCCCGATCCAGGTCTTCCTCCGTAAAAAAGCGCGAGAAGTGCAGGCCAAGAATCTCTTCAGAAGCGTAGCCCTTGATCCGTTCAGCACCTGGGTTCCAGGTCATCACGCAGCCATCACGATCGAGAAGGTAGATAGCGTAGTCCCCAACGCTCTCCACAAGCGATCTGAGCTGAAGGTCGCTCCGCCGTGCAGCTTCCTGGGCCATCCTCTGCTCGGTCGCGTCGCGAACAAAGCTCAATACCACGGAGCCCGAAGGCGTCTCCAGCGGCTTCAACATGATGTCCACTGGGAATTCGGTGCCATCCTTATGCAAACCGAAGAGGTTCATGGCTGCGCCCATCTGGCGCGCTCTCGGATGTGCGTTGTAATTCTCACGGTGGCTGGGATGTCGGCGCCGGAAACGCTCAGGAACCAGGTGTTCTATCGGCTGGCCGAAGAGCTCGACCTGTGTGTAACCAAAAAGCTCAGCCGCGCGAGGGTTCGCGCCACGGATCACCCCCTGGACATCCGTAACGAAAATGGCGTCTGGAGAGACATCAAACAGATTCTCCAACGCAGACTGCGCGTACTCGGCCCGCTCGTGCTCAGCCGCAGCCGCTGCGTCCTGTTCCGGGGAATCAGAAGGGCGCATCCATGGCTCCGTGGCTAACCCTGACTACAATACGCGGCCTCAGTCAAGGTAGCAACAAGGGCTCTTCGATCCCAGCAGAGTCGATTGCAGCGTGGGTGCTCGGGAAAAGCGCCAAACGAGCCTTACGGATTGAAGCTAAGCAGCCTCATCCAAAGGCGACGCAGGGGTCGGCTTCTTCGACCTAAACACAAGGAAAGCGGCGAGAAACATTAACCCGGTTCCGAATAGGAAAAGTGTCCCCGGCTCCGGAGTTACCGTGACGCTGCCGTTAGTGAGGACCGTGCCGTAGTCTGTAAAATCTCCGGCGCCCTCGACATTAACCCAGGCCTGGTAGCTGTTCCCTTCGCCGGCAATATCCACCTGGTACGTCGTCAGGCCGCTGTTGACCAGAAACAGCACACCACCCCAGTTGTCAAAGACGAGCGGCGCGTTCGTGTAGGCCAGGTTGTCATAAACCTCTTGCCCATCGGGAGAGGTATAGCCCGGACCGGATCCAGTGATCGTCGAAAGAATTGTGGGGAGCCCTGCCCCGTCGGGCACGATGCCCGTCACCGGCGTGGTGCCAAGCCCAAAGTTGGCGTCGGCAAAAGTCCCGGTGACCGAGGTGATGTTGTACACACCCGGGGATACCTGGCTGCCAAGCGTCAGATTCAGGTCGGTCGCGATCCCGCTCGGATTGCTGAAGTCGAAAAGGATTGAAGTCGCATGAGCGGCTGGGGAGATTGTGGAGGCAAACGCCAAAGCAAATACACCGAAAGTGAGTTTCCTCATTGTTTTCTCCAAGGCTGGCTGATTTGAAATTCCGTTATCTGAAGTTTTGATCCGGTTCCACCTGACTTTTGGACGACTCCAGTCCGCAGCCATCCAGCTGCGTGTCATCAATCTAGCTCTTGACTGGGCGCTATGCCATAGCCCTTTAAGGTGTTAGTGGCTGGCCCTTCAGTCATCGTTACGGAGCGATGTCAGTGCCATCGATGCATGTTACTGATGGGAGATTCGAAGGCCCGGCAGCCCTCGCCCATTCGAAAGCACATGGAACTTTCCTTCAATATCTTCGCTCAATCTTCGCTCTTCGCGTATAATCCTTGCCATGGACTTTCAACTGGTGACGACCTACAAGCCGCGGGGAGACCAGCCGCGCGCGATCGCGGAGCTGCTCGATGGGTTGGCGGCAGGTGAACGCCACCAGGTACTGCTCGGGGTCACGGGGTCGGG
>PLKU01000308.1:0-1024 GCA_003140705.1 Acidobacteriaceae bacterium | reverse complement strand
ACCTCTACATCGAAAAAGAAGCAACAATCAACGAAGAGCTTGACAAGCTGCGGCTGTCAGCCACGCGAAGCCTCTTTGAACGTCGCGACGCAATCATTGTCAGCTCGGTGAGCTGCATCTACGGCTTGGGGTCGCCGGAGGCTTATTACGGAATGCTGCTGCTGCTTGAAAAGGGACAGCGCATCNNGGTGCGCGGCGATGTGATCGAAATCTATCCCACTTACGATGAGTTGGCTTACCGGATTGAGCTCTTCGGGGATGAGATCGAGTCCCTCAGCCAGATTGACCCACTCTTTGGGACCGTGAAACAGAAGTATTCGCGCCTTCCGATTTATCCGAAGAGCCACTATGTTGTTCAGCCGGAGCGTCGGGCAGAGGCTGTCGATTCGATTGTGAAGGAACTGAATCAATGGGTGCCCGAACTTGAGGCCCAGGGGCGCATGGTCGAGGCGCAGCGTGTCCACCAGAGAACCCGATTCGATCTGGAGATGATCAAGTCAATGGGCTACTGTCACGGGATTGAGAACTATTCCCGGCATTTTTCCGGTCGGCTCCCTGGTGAAGCCCCACCGACGCTGCTGGACTATTTTCCCCGCGACTTTCTCCTGTTTGTCGACGAGAGCCACGCGACCATCCCTCAAGTCCACGGGATGTGGCATGGGGACCGCAGTCGCAAGCAGAACCTGGTGGACTACGGCTTCCGTCTTCCCTCCGCCATGGACAACCGCCCGCTGAAGTTTGAAGAGTTTGAGAATCGGATTCATCAAACCATCTACGTTTCANNGCGTTGTGGTCGAGCAGGTGATCCGCCCCACAGGACTAGTGGATCCGGAAGTTGAAATTCGCCCAGTCAAGGGCCAGATCGACGATCTTCTTGGCGAAATTCGCGATCGCGCCAAACGTAACGAACGTGCGCTCGTCACAACCCTGACCAAGCGCATGGCAGAGGATCTCGCCGGCTATTACACAGAAGTCGGAGTCCGCTGCCGCTACTTGCACTCCGAGATCGAGACGCTGGAGCGGG
>PLKU01000463.1 GCA_003140705.1 Acidobacteriaceae bacterium | reverse complement strand
TGGATGGCCCCACCACGTTTCGCGAGCTGCGCAAGAACGCCGCTACACAAAAAATTCCCGTGCTGCTGCTCACCGCCAAGGTGCAATCCTCTGATCAGCGCCGCTTCGCCGACCTCGGCGTCGAGGCTATCCTCTTCAAACCCTTTGACCCCATGACGCTTTCCACTCAGATTGCCGCCGCGCTGGGTTGGAACTGACTCCAGGAACCGAAATTTGGAACCCATTGAGCAAGGACGTTCTAGTTGAGGCTCTCGACCGCATGTGGACCCAATTCCTGCCCCTCATGGAAGAGCGAGTAAGCCTGCTGGAGCAAGCTGCGACCGCCTTCTCGGCCAACAAGTTGTCGACCCAGCAGCACCAGGCCGCCACCACCGCCGCACACAAGCTTGCCGGCGTGCTGGGAACGTTTGGGCTCACAAAGGGCACAGTGCTTGCTCGTGAGTTGGAGATCATGTACTCCCGGGAAGGCGGTCCCGAACGCTCTCTTGCCCCGCGGCTTACCACAGTCGCCGCCGAGTTGCGCACCATTATCGGCAGCCGCAAATAAGCCTCCGCATTTCCCCCCCAAAGAACAGGCCCGGACTGAAAAGCCCGGGCCTGTTCTTCTGTTGCCGCCCGAATCAGGGTCCTCCGCGACCTTACCTCAGGATGGTGAAGGTAAGGGTTGTGGTATGGGTCACATCGCCGGCCTTGCCAGAAATCGTGATTGGATATGTGCCCGTCCTGGCCGTTCTGGAAACAGTCAGCGTGAAATGCGAAGTGCCCGCACCCGGCGCGACAATGGAAGCAGGACTAAAGGTACTCGTCACGCCAGACAGCACGCCAGTGGCAGAGAGGGCAACCGCCGAGTTAAACCCGCCGGAGACCGTTGTGGTAACGACTGCATATCCGCTTTGCCCAAGTGCTAGATATCCTGCCGTCGGCGAAACGGAAATGGTAAATGCGGGAGTGGCTGGAGAAGTCACTGTAAGGGAGACAGTAGTTGTTTCCGTCAACCCGCCGCCTGTGCCGGTGACGGTGATCGGATAGGTGCCGGTTGCAGTGGATGAGGCTACTGTGAATGTCGCAACAGATGAACCTGAACCCGGAGCAGCGATGGACGCCGGGCTGAACGCTACGGTCACACCAGTCGGTTGGTCAGATACAGAGAGAGCGACGGCTGAGCTAAATCCATTCAAGGCACCGGTCGTGATGGTGGAAGACCCGCTGTTGCCCTGCACCACAGAGACTGCACCGGGCGAAGCGGAGATGCTGAAGGCCGGGGTTGTCGATGGAGGACCGGCAAGCGAGGTAATCAGCCCGCTTCCGTTCGGACTGCCCCAACCGGTAGCCAGATCATAGCCGGTTGTTGCCGAATAGCCATTGCCGCCACTGGTGATGTCGTGGAAGTTGCTGCCATGGCTCGACCCCATGCCAATGGTGTACAGCGACGGGTTGATAAAGCCGATCCCCTTGGTAGCGCCGTTCAGGACCGCTTGTTGATTGACCAGAGCCAGGTANNGTTGATTGACCAGAGCCAGGTATCCGGCCCACATGGGAGTTGCAAAACTGGTGCCGCCGTATTCGTTAGCCGTGCAGGTGGTCTGGTCGGCGCAAACATAAAACGTGAAATTCGCGTTTGCGGAAACATCCGGACCATTGCGATAGGTCTGTGAGCAACTGGCGCAGGCGGCCGCAGCCGCTGTCTGCCATGAGGGAATGGCGAACTTGTCGGGCGAAATGCCGCCACCGCCGTCTGACCAGGCGGTCTCAGAGCTCCACCCGGCCCCCGCGCCTGTCGTGTTCAGGTCTGTGCCGCCCACAGACGTGACGTAGAAATCGTCCGCCGGATAGATCTCGGAAGCTGTTCCGGAGGTAGTCCACTTGCTGCTGTCGCCTGCCGCTTGAAACAGATTCTGCCCCTGCGCTGCGAACTCCTGAAAGTAAGGATTATCGGTGCTGGGATCAGCCGGGGACCAAGTCCAGGAGGAGCTCAGCTGCGCGTTCAGCGGGCTGTGCGTGGCCATGGAGTTGAAGATCGCAGCGTCCGTCGATCCCACGTACACCACCAGGCTGGAGAGCCCCGGCGCCATGCCGATAGCCTGGGTCATATCCAGGGTTTGTTCCGTGTCGTCGCAGCTCGGATACACGCAGGCTGTGCTGGTTCCATCGGTGGAGAGCAACGTAACGGGGACGCTATTGGCCTGGTGGGCATTCGCGAAGTAAGTATTCAAGTCGGCCAGATCGGTGCCGTAATACTCGAGCAATCCCAGTGATTGGCCGCTGCCGGTAAGCGCCGTTCCGCCGTAATAGGCCGCACGCATATCGCTGCCCAGGAAAGAAGCGGATGGACCGGAGCCGGTGGTGGCGTTGGAGCGGGACGGATTGGCATTCTTGGTCAAGCCGGCAGGATGCGGGATTGAAAAGTTGTCCAGCCCGGCAATGTGCCAGAGCGAGAATGGCAACGCGACAGTGGGTTCGCGGTCGGCCGAGAAGAATACGCGGTTCTCAGTGGGATGTTGATAGGTGGCCATGCGCACGTGGAAGGCGCTCTCTATGCTCGATACGGTCCCCTGCACATGCACGTTCATGCGGTTCGGAGAGCTGCCAATAACGGTAAGCCCGTTTGCCTTGGCGAAATTGACGACGGAGTCATAGGTCTGCTGGGTCGGACCAAACCTCTCAGTAAACTCTGCCACGGTGAGGAAGTGGTGATAGGAGGGGCTCGCCGGGTCGTAGAGCGCTTGCAGGAATGAATCCAACCCTGTCGGATCGCTCAGAGGCAGGACAATGTCCACGTTCATGGTCTGGTTTGGGGGCAGGTGCCCGACAGGCTGCGCCTGACCGGTGCGAATCTCGTCACGCACGTGACGGGTCAATACCGTCTGTGCCTGGGAATTGTTGGTCGCGACACACAGCATCGCACCCATTGTCAGCAAAAACAGGCCTATTCTTCGCACCATCGTTTCTCCTGTGACTACGATTGTGATTTGGATGGCGTTGGCATGGGGCGTCCAGGGGGACCTGCGGGGGAAGAGTAGCCCTTTTGGCAACGTGATAAACGCTGGAGTAGCGTACCACTGGCGAGCCTGGATTTGGGAGCAAAATATAGATGAAAGTCCCCAACTTTGGTAACCTACCGGTCAATATTTCCAAAAGGAAAATCGGTCGGGAATTACCTTCAGTCAGGAACGGCAGAGCCCGGCCACGGTGTCGCTTGCCGCGGCTGGATCTGGCATTGAATGGTTTCAGTCCTCGCGCAGGGCCACCATCGGTTCCACCGCCATTGCACGCCGAGCCGGCAGATAGCAGGAGCCCAGCGCCACCAACGCCAGAACAATCGCCACCACAGCGTACGTTCCCGGGTCTCGCACACTGACCACAACGAAGCTGCCGGCTGCTTGCGCAACCATAAATGCCAGGACGAGGCCAATCCCAACACCCGCGGCAACAATCACCACTGATTGGCGATAGATCATTCTAAAAACCGCACTCCGGCTGGCGCCAAGCGCAATCCGCAAGCCGATCTCATGCGTGCGCCGGCTTACTGCGTATGAGACGACGCCGTAAAGGCCAATCACCGCCAGCGTCAATCCAAGACACCCGATGATGGCAGCAACCGTAGCCCCGATCTGAAAGAGCAGAAGTCCGTTCAGCGTGTAAAGTCCCTGGCGCATAGTTTGCACCTGAAAAACTGGAAGCTGCGGAGCCAGCTCGTGGATCACCTTTTCCACCGTGGGGGCCAATGCAAGCGCATCTCCTTCGGTCTTCAACTGAATGACCATCAAGCGGTTGTTCAAAACGTGCTGTTCATAGGGGAGATAGAAGAACGGTCGTGCCTTTCCACCGCCGTAAATCTGAAACTCCGCGTCGCGCGCGATTCCCACCACTTCAAGCTGGCGATCTTTCTGGCTCTGCATTCTGAAGGTGCGCCCCACCGCGTCTTGATTGGGCCAGTACTTCTTGGCAGTGCTCTCGCTGATCACTGCCACATCCCGGCCGTGCGTGTCGTCCGAATCCGTGAGGCCGCGACCGCGCACAATATCGATGCCCATCACCGTGAAATACTCCCGCGAAACGACGTTGTACCCGGCGCCGAATGCAGACGGATCGGGTGCCGCTGGGGCACCGTCGATCACCATCGTATCGCCCCCGTTACTCATGTAGCCCAAAGGGACGGTGCCCGCGTGGCTTACAGACTCCACTCCAGGCACTTGATTCAGACGGGACAGAATGTTCGCCGCAAGATCGTGCGCCTGCGCATCGTTCATCCCAATCTCATTCGCATCGATGGCCAGATTCAACACGTGGTCCGGCTTAAATCCGAAGTCCATGGTTTGCATTGCAGAGAGGCTCCGCACAAAGAGGCCTGCCACAACAAGCAGCACAAGCGAGCCGGCAATCTGCACCACGACCAAACTGTCGCGCATCCAATGGCGTCCAGCGGTTACGCCGCGGCCTCCTTCGTGCAACACCGCGCTCACATTCGCCTTCGCAACCCGCATCGCGGGCACAATGCCCACAACAATCCCGGCCAGCAAAGCAACCGCAAAGGAATAGAGGAAGATACGCCAATCGAAGGCGAATTCCAGATTTACCGGCAGACCGGCATGGGGGTCGATGTGGCTCAGCGCGGAACTGGCCCATGTGCCCAGAATCACTCCCATCACTCCACCCATCAGTGCCAACAGCACGCTCTCCGTAACCATCTGTCGTATCAACCTGGAACGCTGCGCTCCGAGAGCCGAGCGGATGGCCATTTCACGCTCGCGCACTGTGGCGCGAACCAACACTAAGTTCGCCACGTTCACGCATGCAAGCAACAGCACCATGCCCGCAAGGGACAGAAAAAGACCTGCCATGATCGGCATCGTCTTTGGATCGCCAGTGGGGATGCGGAGACTCGGTTCGGGGAGGGCCGCCATGTCCATATTCTTTTCCGCTTCCGGGTGCTGACCGGTCATTCGCCGGGCGATGACGCTCAGTTCCGAAGTTGCCTTCTTGTAGCTCACTCCGGGGCGGAGACGCCCAAAGATGAGGAAGCCCCGCGTCTGCCAGTTGTTCAATTGGTCCGCTGGGGTCCCAGTGACCGTCATTGCCGACAATGGAATATACGCTGATGTCTTTACAAAGCTCTGGACGCCGCTGAAGCCCTTCGGCGCGACGCCGACGATGGTGAACGGATGCCCGTCGATCGTTGCTTGCCGTCCCACCACACTTGCATCGCCGTTGAATCTTTCCTTCCAGAATTCGTAACCAAGCACAACAACCCGGTCGCTGCCCAGAACCTCGCCTTCGCTCGGCAAAAGCAGCCGTCCCACGACAGGCTTCAGTCCCAGCCCCTGAAAGAAGTTGCCACTGACAAAGCCAGTCAGAATGGGCTGCGGCTGCTGTCCCTCAATCGCAAACCCGTCCAAGCCCAGAGAATGTGTAAAAACATCGCTGAACAAGCCATGGCTCTGATCGCGAATCGCCTTGTATTCCTGCAACGAGAAGTTCGGGATCAGGGGCCCATTGTCCTGGCGCTGGCCTATCGATGCAAGCTGATTTGGATTTGGCACCGGAAGGGGCTTGATCAGGAGCGAGTTCACCAGGCTGAAGATGGCCGTATTCGCGCCAATTCCAAGGGCAAGAGTCAGCACTGCGGTGATGGCAAAGCTCGGCGACTTCCTGAGCTGGCGCAACGCAAAGCGAAGATCCTGAAGCAAGGTCCCCATATATGCCTCCACATGAAAGTCGGCTTCACTGAACACTGCACGTTCGCTGCCAATTGTCATCAATAGGTAAGCACTTCATTTGCAAGGAAATACGCTGGCGCTGCCTCCTCAAGGAATGTCTGCCCTGTACGGAATCGTGAATCAATGTCCGAAAATGAACGGCGCTGAGACCCGGTTCGACCCGCGGCCTTCTCGGCGAATGCAGCGCCTCAGCACGCACCAACCCGCGCTCGCTCATGACCACCACTGCTACGCAACCCCTCAACATTTACACTTTGTAAGCAATGACTCGGGAAGACCCATTCGCGCCGCAGCAGGACCTCACTTTTGAGGAGCCGCGTCACCCCCGCCGCATCTGGCCTGTCCGCCAGTTGGTAGCGGAGGTTCGAGAACTGGTCGAGCAGGAATACGGCGACGTCTGGGTTGAGGGAGAAATCTCCAACTTCCGCCCTGCCCCATCCGGCCATGTGTACTTCACACTGAAGGACGCCGACGCGCAGCTCCCCATCGTTCTTTTCCGCCGCCAGGCCATGCTTCTCCGATTCCGCCCTGAAGATGGCCTTCACGTGCTGGTTCGCGGACGCGTAAGCGTCTACGAGCAGCGCGGACAGATGCAACTGGTGGCTGAAACCATGGAGCCCGTCGGCGCAGGCTCGCTGCAGCTGGCCTTTGAGCAACTCAAGGAAAGACTCAAAGCCGAAGGCCTCTTCGACGCCGGGCGCAAGCGCCCCCTGCCCGCGTTTCCTCGCACCGTGGGCATCATCACCTCGCCCACGGGCGCAGTGATCCGCGACTTCATCAACGTTGTTGCCCGCCGCCACTCAGGCCTGAGCGTGCTGCTGTTTCCCGTCTCGGTTCAAGGCGATCAAGCTCCGGCGGAAATTGAGTCCGCGCTTACGCAGCTCAACGAGGCAAACCTCGCGGACGTGATCGTCCTGGCCCGCGGCGGTGGCTCGCTTGAAGACCTGGCCGCATTCAATAGCGAGCGCGTCGCCCGCGCCATTGTCGCCTCTCGACTCCCCGTTGTTTCCGCCATCGGCCATGAAACCGACTTCACCATCGCCGATTT
>PLKU01000217.1 GCA_003140705.1 Acidobacteriaceae bacterium | reverse complement strand
CGAAGACGTCCTCGCCGTTTTCCCGGCTAAGAAATCCAAAACCCTTGGCGTCATTAAACCACTTGACTGTTCCCTGTTCCATTGTGTGTAACTCCTTCGATACTGATTTACCGCGAACGCAATGTGGAAGTTTGCGAGTAGGCGGTAACCGGAACAGGCAAGAACTTCAGATCGAATTCTACGATTGCATAGAGTGTAGCACGGATTGGCAAATGCTCTTCCAGTTATTGTCGCGAATCCGAGTTAGAAGGCTTCGTTTCACCAATTTGGGACTGGCACTTTTGTGGCATGAATCCGCAGTACGCATGGCGATTCGCTTGACACCCGATGCAGCGGTCCGTATGGTTCCGGCTTATCGGATGTCTCAGAGCGTCCCAGGAGCAGGAAAGTCATCGACTGGTCGGACCACGATCACAAATGACCCTTCAAAAGTGCTCAAAGGAGACCAAAATCATGACGATTCGCAGCGTATTTGTTTCCACGGTGTTGGCGGTGGCAATGACGTTGTCGGCATTTGCTTCCGACATCAACGGACAATGGACGGCAACCTTCAACACGCAGATCGGCGAGCAGCATTACACCTACACACTCAAGGCCGATGGCGAGATGCTTACGGGAACAGCCAAGAATGATCGCGGGTCGACCGAGATCACCAATGGGACTATCAAAGGCGATGATGTCTCATTTACTGAGAACCTTGACTTCCAGGGCAACCAGCTTGTCATCACCTACACCGGCAAGATATCCGGCGATGAACTCAAGCTAACTCGCAAGGTGGGAGACTTTGCAACAGAGGAACTAACTGCAAAGCGAGTGAAGTAAGTCGGACGGAAGGCCCGCGAGTGGAGCTTCTGAATCGGGTCCCATCTCGTGAGTGGGAGCAGTCACACGCCGCCAACCGAGTGAGCTATTGGACGGCCACTTTCGTCGCCTGTTAGGACATTTTGAATTGATTGAACGCTGGAAGCTTCAGCAGATCGAGCCTCGAACCAGCCGCTGCGCAATGACCACCCTGTTTCTTCCTTCTTTCTTGGCCTGGTAAAGCGCGGCGTCCGCGAGGTTCAACACCGTTTCTGAAGGTGTCTTGGCGTCCAGTGGATCCACTGCCACTGCGCCGATGCTGACAGTGAATGAGATATCCCTTGAATCGATTGAAATGCTGGATTCCGATACGGCTTTGCACAATTTTTCGGCCCGCTCCGGCAATCGGGCCGCATCGCAGCCATTCAACACAATCAGGAATTCTTCCCCACCGAATCTCCCGATTAAATCGTTGGCCCGCACGCCGGCGCGAAGCCGGGCAGCCAATTCACGCAGCACCTCATCCCCCACCAGATGCCCATGCTGATCGTTGATTGCTTTGAAGTGGTCGATGTCACACATCAGCACCGCCATCGAATCCACCTGCGGCAATGCCTCGTCCAGAGCCTCGAGAATCTTTCCCCGGTTCCACAGTGTGGTCAACGTGTCATGCGTTGCTTTGAAGCGCATCTCCTCACGCGCTGACACCAGCTTGTCTTCCAACTGCAGAATCCGCTCCCCCGTTCGCAGCCGCGCCTTCAGTTCTTGGGAATTGCATGGCTTTGTAAGATACTCGTCGGCTCCCGAATCCAACCCCTCTACGAGCGATTCCCGCGTGTCTTTTGAAGTCAGCAGGATCACGTAGACATACTGCCGGTCATTTGCGGCCCGCAAGCGTCGGCAGACTTCGGGCCCGTCGATCTCAGGCATCATCCAATCCAAGAGCGCCATCCTCGGGCCATCCTGATCCAGCAACCTCTCCAGGGCGTCCTGCCCGTTCTCCGCGCAATCCACCTCGTATCCCATCTTCTGGAGCATCATCCCCATCATCCTGCGGGATATTGCATCATCGTCCGCAATCAGGATTCGCACGGGATCACCGCCTCGCAGACTGTGCCGAGCGCCTGGATCACCTTCGCCAATTCAAGTTCGAGACCCTGTAGAGCAGCCGCTGCTCGAATCAGGTCATCCGATTTCCCCGCCTGCTCGATCTCTGCCGCAAAGTCTGCTGCTGAACGCGCCGCAAGGTTCGCAAGGGTTCCTCGCAGAGAGTGCGCGGTGCGCAACACCTCATGACAATCCCCGACCTCTAGCGCCGCCCTCATCCTTACCAAGTGCTTTGGTCCATCCTCACGGAAAAGATTCACCAGCTCGGTTAGAAACTCGCGATCATCGCCAACCCGGTCAAGCAGCTCGCGCTCGTCGATCGGGCTTTGATTTTGTGCTGTCGTGGGCAGCGCAGTTGTCTTTGCCTGCCGTTCAAATCCGGGTTGGCTTTGCTGCTTCTGCGCAATGTACATCTCTAACACTTCATCGAGTGCCCGCGGACGAATTGGCTTGCTCAAATACCCGTCCATCCCTGCAGCGAGGCAACGCTCCCTATCGCCCTGCATCACCAAAGCCGTCATTGCGATCACCGGTTGATGCCGGCCTGTTCCCGCTTCACTGGCTCGTAGTGCCGTTGTTGCTTCAATACCGTCCATCTCCGGCATCTGCACATCCATCATCACCAAGTCGAATCGCGTCTGTCCCAGTGCTTCCAGGGCCTGCCGGCCGTTTCCCACCACCGCAACTCGATGCCCACGCTTCTGCAGCAGACGGGTGGCAAGCTTTTGATTCACTTCGTTGTCCTCTGCCAGCAAGACATGCAGCGCTTTGTCCGGGTCGCAGCTTCGCCCCAGTGAGTACTCAGTAATCAAAGCCTCCTGCCGGTCCTCCTTGTTCGCGCACAGTACTCGCACGATGGCTTCGCGGAGCTCCGCCCGGCGAATTGGCTTAAGAAGATAAGCAGCTACTCCCAATTCATTGCATCGCGCCGCATCGCTTCGATGTCCGCCGGATGTCAGCATCATGATCGCCGGAGTCCTTCCAAACTTTTCCATTCCAACGCGCTCGATCAGCGCAAATCCATCCATCTTGGGCATATGCATGTCGGCCAGGATGAGCCGGAATGGGTCACCGATCTCGCGCGCCTTTTCGAGAGCTTCCAACGCCATTTCGCCATCGGATGCCAGCGTCGGATTCATGCCCCAGTTTGTGAGCAGACCCTGCAGTATCCGGCGGTTGGTTCGGTTGTCGTCCACGACCAGGACGCGTGTTCCCTTCAACACTCCCACCTGGGCTAAATCGGAAGCTGGGGCGACGGAAATCTCCTGTCCGCGTTCAAGATCGAGGATCACGTGAAATGCCGATCCCTTACCGAACTCGCTATCCACCCAGATCTTCCCGCCCATCACTTCCACAAGGCGGCGGGAGATGGTCAAACCAAGGCCGGTGCCGCCATATTCACGAGTGGTGGAGGTATCGGCCTGGGAAAAGGACTCAAATACGCTCTCCAGTTTCTCTTTGGGGATTCCAACGCCAGTGTCCGACACAATGAAGTGCAGCGGGTAGCGGCCGTTTTGCGGCGTGCCCGTCTCGACCTTCAGCGCAACCTCTCCCTCACGCGTGAATTTGATTGCGTTGCCAACAAGATTCACGATGATCTGGCGCAGCCGATTTGGATCACCGCGGAGAAGCTCCGGGACCTCCGCCCTCACGTCGCACAAGAGCTCAAGCCCCTTCTCATCCGCCCGCAGTGCCAACGTCTTCAGTGTCGTTTCCAGGCACTCGCGCAAATCAAAGTCAAGGACTTCAAGTTCCACCTTGCCGGCTTCGATCTTTGAGAAATCCAGAATGTCGTTGANNTGGCTCATATTGGCCAGAAACTCGCCCTTCGCCCGGCTCGCCGCTTCAGCTGCCTTTGCGTATTGCTCCAGCGAAACGTTGGTGCGCTTCAGTTCTTCCGCACTGCGAGCCAGTTCTTCCTCGGCCAGTCGGCGCTCAGTAATCTCGTGGGAAACGCCCATCGTTCCAATTACGTTGCCGCGCCGGTTTCTGAGCGGAACCTTGTTGGTGATCACCCAGGTGCGACGACCATCTTCCCAGGTCTCCTCCTCTTCCTTTTCAAGCAGGGGTTGTCCAGTGCGAATAATCTCCTGTTCGTCCGCAAAAGAGACTTCAGCAAGGTGAGAGCTGAAGAAGTCGAAGTCTGACTTGCCCGCTGCTTGAGATGCCTTGGTCAACCCTATCTCTCTGGCCATCTTCAGGCTGATGCGCACAAACCGGCTCTTCCGATCCTTGAAATAGACACTTTCCGGGATGTTGTCCATGAAGGCGTCGAGCAGCTGTCGCTCTGCCCAATAGCGCCTGTCCGCCCGCGACAGCAAGATCGCTTGCGTCAGCACCGTCAACGCGATGAGAGTCATGGCCGCAATGCCAATCGGCGGGATGCTGATGGTATTCCCAAGTTGCTCGGGAACGAGAGGCATTGGAATAAAGCTCACCGCAGCCATGCCTGTGTAATGCATCACTGGGATGGCCGCACCCATAATCACTGCGCTGGCGCCCTTTCGCCAGTCCCATAAGGGTGAATCGCCGCGGAACTGAAATGTCAGAAAGAGTGCTACGCCCGAGATAAGAATTGCCAGCACCACAGAGAAGGCAACCATGCCTGTCGAATAGGTGCACTTTGCCGGCAATCNNTGTAATGCATGGCCGCAATGCCGCATCCCATGATCACGCTGCCGCTAAGGATGGCAAACGACTTCATGGTTTCGCGGCTCACAACAAACAACGCAACGGCCGACGCAACCACGGATGCGACAAAAGACAACACCATGGTTGGCCAATGGTAGGAAACCGGAACAGGCAGCCGGAACGCCTCCATGCCGATGTAGTGCATCGACCAGATGCCCGTACCCATGGCCAGGGCGCCACCGCTAAGCCAGGAGAGCCTTGCCCAGCCCCGCGCAGATGTCACACGCCCAGCCAGGTCGAGCGCGGCATAGGAGGCCAGCATGGCAAGGAAAACTGACAAAGCCACGAGCAAAAAATCGTAATGACCAATAAGCGGTTGGGCCGCTCCTACCATGGAATTCCCCCTTGCCTAACTCATTCATTTGCATGGCGCCTCTCAAACGCCTTCAAATGAGGAGGGATAATTGGGCGGAAAATGAAAACTGACCATCGGCAGATCGGGCTCGCCCTGGGGCTCGGCACAGGTACTGCTTTGATAACGAAGTCGCCCAGCATCGAAAGTAATGCAATCGATCCCCCTCCACAACCACCCAAATGGGGGACGGTGCTGGACGTTTGGTGGATCATCCTTGTTGACTGCCTTGGTTCGCTAAATGGAACGTACAGAAAGGATTGGCAACAGGATTGATCTCCACGCCGACGCCCCTGGACGGTTCCTCAGGGCGATCCTGAATCCCTGTAAGATAGAACCATGAGTCACGAAGGCATTCGTATTGTTGACAAGGACCACGCAGCACGCGAAACCGAAGCGGCCCAACCGCTTCCCCGCATCGCCATCACCCCTGAAAAGGTTCGCGTTCTACTCTCCGAGGGCAAGGGCCTTGAAATCGACTGGGTCGACGGGCACCGCAGCGCCTGGAGCTTTGCCTGGCTCCGTGAAGCCTGCCCATGCGCCACCTGCAATGACGAGCGCACCCAGCAAGGCCGCAAACCCGGCCAGCCCAAACCCGCACCCGCCGCCGTTCTGCCCATGTATACTCCACCGCCCAAGCCCTTGAGTGCACACGCGGTTGGGCGCTACGCCATCCAATTCAACTGGGGTGACGGCCACAAATCAGGCATCTACTCCTGGGAATACCTCCGCCGCGTCTGCCAATGCCGCGAATGCACCTTCGCCGCCGAAGAAACTACCGGCACACCCAATTAGGCAAAGCGGGAAGCCACAAGCCAGGAACACTGTTCCCGCGGATCGGACTCAATCCCAGGCGGAAGACGCCATCGCTACGGCCTCATTTGCATTCCCGGCCACCCTCATCAACTCCCGATTCTTCGGCTTCAGAAACCCCGCCTCGACCGCCCTGTCCAGAAACTCCAACAACCCGTCCCAATATCCCGCAGTGTTGATCAGGATGCATGGCTTGCTGTGCAGCTTCAATTGCGCCCAGGTCACCACCTCCAGCACTTCTTCCAACGTCCCGTATCCGCCCGGAAGCACAAAAAACGCATCGGCCAGTTCCACCATCCGCGCCTTCCGCTGGTGCATGGTCTCCACCAGCTCCAAGCGGGTCACACGAGGGTGCCCAATCTCCGCTCCCGCCAGCACATCCGGCAGCACACCAATCACCTCTGCGCCTCCGGCCAGTGCCGCATCCGCAACCGCTCCCATCAACCCCACGGCAGCCCCGCCATAAACCAGTCCCAGTCCCGCCGCCGCAATGGTTTCGCCAAGCGCAGTCGCCTCGGCGCGAAGCGCAGGATCTCTTCCGTCAGCCGATCCGCAATAAACGGCAACCCGGCGAGCAGGATCTTTCAAAGATGTCATGATGTTTTCAGAATAGCGCCCTCCCGCGCGCCCATGCATGAATCGCCTTTGAATTCACGGTGCGGAGAGCACCAACCCTCGCCAAAAGCTTCCAATCCCGATCTGCATAAGTTACCTGCCGTTCACGCACAATTGAATAAGTGGGCAAGCGATTTCACCCCTTTCTGGCCGACACCAACAGGCCAATCCGCTCAGGCGCCGCCCTCCACAACTCCTCCTCCCGGCAAACGGTACACTAGACACAGGACCCTTCCCGCCTGGACGCGCATCTTGCAGTCGCTCACTGACAACCTGAATCCCGAACAACGCGCCGCCGTCGAGGCACCTGAAGGACCCCTGCTAATCCTCGCCGGGGCCGGTTCCGGCAAAACCCGCGTCATCACCAGCCGTATCGCCTGGCTTATTCGCGAGAAGGGCATCGCTCCGGACTCGATTCTCGCAGTTACCTTCACCAACAAGGCAGCCAGCGAAATGGGCGAGCGCGTCGACCGCCTCCTCGGCCACTCTTCCCTGGCCAAGCCCTTGATCGCCACCTTCCACTCCCTCTGTGTCCGCCTGTTGAGGCGCGACATTGAGGACCTGAGAGTCGGCGGTGAAGGCCTCACCCGCTCATTTGCCATCTACGACGAGAACGACCAACAGGCCATCGTCAAGCAGATCATGCGCCGCATGGGCTTGGACACCAAGCAGCTCACGCCGCGCATCGTTCTTGGCCGTATCAGCTGGGCCAAAAACCACATGGTCGATCCGCAAGAGTATTACCTGGCTTCGAAAGATCCAAACAGCGAGCGGATCGCTCACATCTACCAGGGCTACAAGGCCGAGCTACGCAAGAATAACGCTTTGGATTTTGATGACCTGCTGCTTGAAGCCGTCCGCCTCCTCAAAGTCTCTGGTGAGGCAAGAGAGCGCTACCAGCGCCGTTACCGTTTTCTCCTCGTCGACGAATACCAGGACACCAATCGCCCTCAGTACGAGCTCATGAAGCTCCTCGCCGGCGAAGCCAAGAACGTCTGCGCGGTCGGCGATGAAGACCAGAGCATCTACTCGTGGCGTGGCGCCGACATTCGCAACATTCTGGAGTTCGAGAAGGACTTTCCGAACGCCCGCATCGTGCGGCTTGAACAGAACTATCGATCGACGCAGATCATTTTGGAAGCCGCCGGCGCCGTCGTCGCCAACAATCTTCGCCGCAAGGGCAAGAAGCTCTGGACTGATCGCCAGGGCGGAAGCCTCATCGGTTATTACGAAGCCCCCGACGGTGAAAACGAAGCCCTGTTCATCGCCGACCGAATTCAAACATTTCTGCGCGAAGCCGAGTCCTCAGAGCATGCGAGCGAAGCGCACTGCGCCGTTCTCTATCGCACCAACTCTCAGTCTCGCATCGTCGAGGAGGCCCTGCGCCGCTACAACATCCGATACACCATGGTCGGCGGCTTCAGCTTTTATGAGCGTGCTGAAATCAAGGACCTGCTCAGTTACCTCCGCCTTGTCCGCAACCCACACGACTCCGTGGCCTTGCAACGCGTCATCAATACCCCGGTCCGGGGCATCGGCAAAACCACCCTTGAAACTCTGGAGCGGCTCGCGCTGGAAACTGGCGCCTCCACCTGGGACGCCATCGGCGCTGCTCTAACAAATCGCCTTATTCCCAACCGAGCGCTCACTGCCATCGAGTCCTTCCGCCAACTCATCCTCGACGCCCAGGCCATGATGGATCCCGACTTTGCGGGCAAACTTTCAGCCGACGTAGCCGCCAGCGCGGAATCCGCGGACGCCGACACCGATTTTGAGTTTGGGGCAGCGACGGCAGACTCCGCCAGCGCAGAGTCTGCTACAGGCTTCGATTTTGGCAGCAACAGCGATCGCCCTCAGCTCCAGCTTCTCAATGCAAGCAACTTTTCGCCATTTGTCGCGCAGCCCAAACGTCCCTTTCTCACCATGCCAAAAAAGCAGGACGGCCATGACTCTGAGCCAACAGACGAGCGACAGCCAGAGGAAGAGTCACCGAAAGTCGCCGCCTTTCGTGCACCAGGCGACGCTGCAACTCTCCAGGAATTAATCCGCTTCATCATCGACCGCACCGGCTACATCAAGGCACTTGAAGCCGAAGGCTCTCCTGAAGCCTTCAGCCGCATTGAAAATCTGAAGGAATTGGCCAACGCAGCCCACGACGCCGAAGCCCGCGGCGAAACTCTGGCCGAATTCCTCGACCACGCCGCCCTCGCCTCTGACACAGATCAGTTCGACCCCGACGCTCGCGTCACCCTCATGACTCTTCACGCCGCCAAGGGCCTTGAGTTCCCCCTCGTCTTTTTGGCTGGCCTTGAGGAAGGCTTGTTTCCTCACTCGCGCACCCTCAACAACCCTGAAGAGCTCGAAGAGGAGCGCCGTCTCTGTTATGTCGGCATGACGCGCGCCATGAACTCGCTCATCCTCACCCGAGCACATTACAGAAGGCGATACGGAGACGACGCCCCGGAGATGAGCATCCCCTCCCGCTTTCTTGAAGAGGTCCCAAACCAACTCATGGAGAGCCTCGGCGGCCGCTCTCCGTCATGGTCTACTCCCGGTTATCCCAACACCTACGGCGGCGCCTCGAGATTCGGTGCAGCCAAGCGCCCAGGCCAGTCTGGCGACTTTGCTGACAAGCACTACAACTACGAGGACGAGAGCCAGGAGTCGCACCGCCCCGCCGCTGCTCGCGAGACTGGTGGCAGAAACTCCTCTTCCAAGCCATTTGCCGCTTCCTGGATGACTCCCACCGCCAAGGGAACTTCCTCCAATAAGGACGCGGCCTCAGTGGGCACGCAGTCACACCCGCCCGGCGCGCCCCCTGACTCCATCGACAACATCGCCCGCTTCTTCGCCGGAAAAGCTGGCGCTCACAAGGCCAGTGCGCTTGCCCGCACAACCATGGACATTCCTGCCCCCACTGGCGCCTCCAATTTGAAAAAAGGCCAGCGCGTCCGCCACGTAAAATACGGCGAAGGCACCATTCTGATGCGCGAGGGCGACGGCGAAGACGCCAAGCTCACGGTCCTGTTTACCCGGCATGGCCTAAAAAAACTGATGGAAAAATTCGCGAACCTACAGAAGATGTAACCCTTACAGCATCTCCACCTCAAGGCGATGCGCACCGCGCCCATCAACGTCTATGGCTGCGTACTCCGTCTGCTCGACCGTCTCCATGCGAAGATCGACGGCCTTTCCGTTGAGCATCCCACTCATGACTCGTGCGCCAGTTGGCAGCAACACGCGCAGTGTTGCCTTGTCGGCGCAACTCGTAAAGTCAAGATTGATCTTGCCGCCCACTTGCCGATAACGATAGAAGACATAGCCGCGAGAAGCCGGATAACGTACACTTACCTCCGCTTCGTGCACGCCTGCAGGCAGCCACCGCGGCGAAATTTGTGCCGCGCGAAATCCCGCACCTTTGTCTTCAATCCCCGCGAGCCCTTCAAGCAGCGCAGCCGTTACGCATCCCGCGCCCCAATTATTCGGCATTCCGCCCGAGACATCGTTCCACCGAGGTAGGAACGGCGGCATGTTCGAAAGCGTAATCCCGATCACAAACCACTTGGAACCGCCTTCCATGCTTTCCAATTCCAACGAAGCAATCAGTACATTGCTCTTCTCGGGCGTAAAGCTTGCAATCCAGACACCCACGTTGTCGATGAGCCCACTCTTGCCTCGCCATGCAACCTGCATTCGCTCTGGGGCGTAGGCGCCGTAGCGGTTGTTGAACTCGCCGTCTTCCGGTGCCCAGAATGAGCCCACATTCACGCCCCGTTCAATATATTCAACCTGCTTTGTGCCGTCTCCGTAATGGAGCGTCAGCTTTCCGAGCGTAGCGCCAGACCCTGAGCACGCATGCAACAGGTAGAAAGCCTTGCATAACTTATGCACGGGAATCTGCGTCCTGGCAGCGTATTTCTGCAACGAAGAAACTCCGATGCACACGCGATGGCCGTTGCCTTCAGCCGATGGAATCTTGAAAGGCACGCCACGAAAACTCTGCGCGCCCGCCGGAAAGTCAATGAGATAGTTGTTGGCTTCGTCCACCCAACCTGCAACACCATCAACCCCCTTGCCTGTGTCGCAATTTGCCTGTGCGCTCAGATCAACCGGAACAAATTCAGTAGCCGGACGCTCAAGTGCTTTACCCCTGAGGATTCCCGGGAGAAAGTCCCGATGCCGTTTGGCAATCTCATGCACGCGCTTCAGAATGTCCGCGCCGTATTCTTCGTACCCATGCTGGAAGCAGCCGCGCGCCAATTCGCCCGCCGTGCATGCCAGCACACCACCGTTGACGTAGTCCCAGATGCCTTGCTCGCTGCCGAATCCCTTTAGAAACGGCGGATAAATAGAGTAAAACTCTCCCGGCGAAGTGGCCGGCATCTCCTTGCAAATCGCCTGATAGCTGGCAATGATTCCACGTGCCTGCAGCTGAGTGGCACCTCTGTTCAGCGAGTAAGCGTTCGACAGCGAAACCTGGCTGCTCATATCCACGCCAAGGTCTGGGTGGAACTCAGCATCCTCCGGTACCCAATGCGTGTAAAAGCGCCCATTCCACGAGATTCGATTCAGCCGGTCTTCAAGATCGCCTGCGAGTTTGCGCATCTGCTGCGCTTCCTGGCCGCGCTCCGCACGATCGAGCATTTCGGCCAGACAGCGACACCCTGCGATCATCCCGGTATTGTCGCCGAAAAAGATTCCGAAGTGAGTCTTCTCCAGATCGATGACCATGATGTCGCCACCGACCAGTGCGGCCTCACTGTCGCAGAGGAAGTCCCATGTATCGATCGTGAGACCTCGTTTCAACAGCCCAAACTTTTTCGACCAACGGTAGGGATCGCTGGTGCTGTACTGAACGGCGTGCAGCGCTCGATCCAGGTGCTTCTGCATCCAGGCATCGTCGCCCGTGGTCTTCCAAACCAGGTACAGCGCCTCAAGAAAGTACATCTCCACGTGATTTTCGACGGGCGCACGGCGCAAGCCAAGGAATCCTCCATCCGCGGATCGCGAAAAGTCGCCGTATTTGAATCGCCTGTCCCAATCGCTTTCCGGCGGCGTTCGGTCGATGTGATTCTCCCAGATCATTCCGTCTTCGCGTTGCGTGTCAGAGAAAATCTCAAAACTTTGCTTCACTTCCGGCCAGAAATAGCGCATGCCTCTCAGCGTGTTTGTATTGTCCAGCAGCCAGTCCACCCAGTAGGTATACACGCGACCATCGTGGCGGCGCGCTCCAATAGGCCCGTCTGAAGCCATGGTCCAGTACAAGGTGTCCAGCAGATGCTGAAACTCGCCGCTCGATTCGCGAATCTCGGTTTGCACATCCACGAGGAAGCTGGCATGGCCGGCTAGATTGCGATCCGCATCCAAAAGCAACACAGTATTCTCACCAAGCGCGCCGGCTGCCTGGAACGTCGCAGGCAGTGTCACATCCCGGTCGAGATACAGAGCCCCGTCACCATCAAGAACGACAAGTCGACCCTTGCCCGCGCCGTCAACGGTGACCTCATCCAGCGGGCGATGCGCGGACCGCACCGGCACAAGGGAGAGCAACGGCGCTTTGTTCGACTCAGCTTGCAGAGACGCTATGCAACCTGCGCTCAAAAGGCCAACAGGTAGGATTCCGAGGAACTCCCTTCTTGATTGCATCAGTGTGCCTTCCCATCTTCAACTTTCGTGTTCTGCAGAGAATGCGCTAAAGGCCGCTCCGTCGCGACGCTGGCTTTCAAATTGAAATGGCCTTCCAGCCTGCGGTCGCGCGAGGAGCCACCCACCCATAGCGCGCGATTTCCCGCAACAGTCACCCATTCGCCGCGCTCCGTCGACCAGTTCTCCAGTTGCCGCAGCGGCACATGAATCACAACCTGCTTTGCCTCACCAGGCTCCAGTTGGACCCGCTCGAATCCCGCCAGAATGTTATCCGCAAACTGGATCCCCGCCGGCGCGTGCGCTGGCTTCTCCAAATACACCTGTACCACTTCGGCGCCAGCCTTTGAACCGGTGTTCTGAATCTTCATGGTCACGTCCACTCCGCCATCGGCCGCTGGACTGGTGCTAAACCCGGAGTACGCAAAGGTTGTGTACGACAGCCCGAACCCAAAAGGAAACAACGGGTCGATCTTCTGCCGGTCGAACCATCGGTAGCCCACTAGGATCCCTTCGCTGAACGTGGTCTTGCCATTCACACCCTTATAGGATCGTTCTGGATATGCTGGATCGTTCGCCGCTGTATCCTCGAGTCGCTTGGGCCACGTAAACGGCAGTCGCCCTCCAGCATTCGCCAGTCCCAGCAGGACCTTGGCCGTGGCCGGGCCACCCAGGTCGCCTGTCCAACCCATGTCGAGAACCGCCTTCACTTGCCCCAGCCACGGCATCGCCACCGCCTGGCTCACGTTGAGCACAACAATCGTGTTTGGGTTGACGGCCGCCACATCGCGGATCAGTTTCTCCTGATCGCCTGGCAAACCGAAGACTGGTCGCGTCCGGCTCCACGCAAAAACGACCGCTGTCTTGGCCCGCGTTGCCGCCTCGATCGCCGCGCGATAGTTTGCCTCCTGCTGGGTCGGAGTCACCCAGCTGATCCTCACCTGTGTCGGGCTGTTCGAAGAATCGGGAGCCACTTCAAGAGAAATCCGATGTGGCCCCGCGCTCAATTCCATGGCTGCGCGAAGATTGTCGAGCCCATCCGTGGTGGGAAAGATGTTAGCCTCTCCAGCTTGAATGACTTCTCCGTGTATGAAGTTGAACCAATTCTTATCCACCACCTGGTCGTCGATCTTCAGCTTCCCGTAACAGCCCAGAAGCTGCAGATGAATGCGATACGAACCGCTCTCCGGAATCGTAAGCGTGCCGGTCCACACGATGCTCTGATTGGGCGGCAATGCCGTGCCTGCCGTCCGGGTAAAGTTGACCTCGGCGTCGATTGACACCGCATCCTCGTTCCACATGCGGCGCTCAAGCCCCGACTCTCCAAAGTGTGAAAGAACCTGCGCAGGAATCACCGTGCCGTCCATTTCGTCGGCTACGGCATAGCTCACATGCGCTTTCTCGCCCGCAAGTTGCGTCAGGGCCTCCAGTGGTCCCACTTCCAATTCCGGAAGCCCCACAGCCTTCTCGCCCGTCAGCCCTACCGCAACCGTCTGGCCCGCGCCCGGCCCGATCAAGGCAAGTCCCTCCAGGTCCGCAGGCTTCAGCGGCAACGCGCTACCCTCATTTTTCAAAAGCACCGCAGCATCGATAGCAGTCTGCTCGATGATCTTCACATCTTCGGCATTGTCTGACGCCGTCACATTCAGCTTGATCTTGCCGTCCAAATAGCCGAATTTCTCCATCTGCAGCAGCACCCGACCCGCCGCACGTGTGATCGTATCCTCTGAAATCAAGCCTGAGGCAACCAACTTCTTCAGGTCGGTAGTCGGCCAGGGTTCATCGGAACCCCCCCAGCCCTTTTGCTTCGGTTCCTCCGGAAGACCCGCATCGCTCAGCGCGGGTCCTTCCGGCTTTCCTGTTGCAGGCATCTCCCTTCGCGGCCCATTTACAAAGTACGAGGGCCCGGCGAACGGAACCGGGAGCGGGCCAGACATCTCCACATCCAGCCCATGGGTGATAAAGTCCGTCGCGTGGGTCGCGCCCCAGTCGGAAGTCACAAAACCTTCAAAGGCCAGTTCTCCCTTCAACACCTTCTTGAGCGTCTCCGGATTACCGCAGGAATAGGGGCCATTGACCCTGTTGTAAGAACACATGATTGACGACACACCGGCGTTGACTACAGCAGCAAAAGGCGCAAGATACACCTCGTGCAGAGTTTGAGAATCCATAAATACGTTGGCCGCGTCTGTGTCATACCCGATGTAATGCTTGGCTTGCGACATCACACCCTGGCCTTGAATCCCGCGAACTTCGGCCGCGCCCAGTTCGCCCGTGAGAAACGGGTCCTCGCCGAATGTGTTGTAGCCGCGCCCGTAGTTCAAATCACGATCGATATTGATGAATGGTTGCAACGCAACGCTGATCCCGTGCGATCGCGCCTCCCGACCAAGGACCTGGCCTGTCAGCCGAGCATCCTCTCGACTGAAGCTGGCCGCAATCCCCATGGTGGAGGTGGGCGCAATCGAGGGCACGCGCGTCAATATTCCCGGCGGACCGTCGGCAAAACGCAAAGGGGGAATGCCGAGGCGCTTGATTCCCGGCAGATATCCCGCTTGCCCCTGGTAGGTCGCGGCATCTTCGCCAGTGCCGTGGATCATGGCAATCTTTTCATCCAGAGTCATTTGACCAAGCAAGTGATCAACGTGGGCGTTACCCGTGACCTTGGCTTCTTGCCCACCCGAATAAGTAGCGCAAACGTATGTAAAGGCCAAAGTGAAGGCAAGAAATCTTGCAGCATGGCGGGAATTTCTCATGAAGGCACTCAGACTCCTGTTGTCGCTGGTGGTCAGACGGCGGTTCAATCCCGTTTCCGATAAGCCTCAGGGAGCTCACTGGAACGATAACGGCGAACACATCTTCAGCGGCACCGCAGAATGAAAAGAGAGGATTCAACGCGATGCAACCTCATCGAACGGCTGCATTGCATGATTCGCAATACTTCGCAGTTTCTTTGAGGATGCCCCGAGGCTGCACTCGAAAAGGCTCAACAGAAACGCGCCGGAATATCGAAGAAGAATATTGGACAACAAATGAAATTTGATGGATAGGCAGTGCGCGCGTTCTTTCGCTCCCATAGTCTCTTTCCTGGGCAGAATCACAGACCGCCTTACATTCCATTCGAAGGCAAGCCAATTCTATTCCTGAATAGAGCTTTGGACACAAGCGACGTGCGCGTGCGCAACAGTCCGGTGACAGACTGAGAGCATACGACTTTCTAAGTAAGCGGTTCCTCTTCGTCTCGTGACGCAACTGAAGGGCAAGATCTTTGAGTGTCCTGCGAGCCGAATCTCTGCAAGAGATCCTGAATTCTCAGGTGAACGATATGGTGATCAAATAAACATTCAATCTTCTCAATCTAAGTTTGGAACCGGGCGAGAGGCCCGGAGAGGCCGAGAACACACTGTGCCACACCACCGCAACCGAATCCCGCGGTCGCGCCTAGACATGCAGGTCGCAGGCAGCAAGACCTACGCGAACACTTGATGCAATTTGCTCTGTTTCACGTACGGGAATCAACATTGGTGGGCCCGGAGGGATTCGAACCCCCAACCAAGGGATTATGAGTCGGGCACCAACACTGTAAGTTATTGATAATAAAGAGCATGTGAGCGTAATCTAGAAAAGCCCTAAGTAACTGAGCGACCGTAATTTAACGCAATTTTTCGTGATTGGGCAAAGCTGACGGGTGTACCGCTACTGTACCCGCGCATTGGAGAGTACTCGTCAATGGTGCATTCCAATCACCACGAACATAATCATGCATATATGGAGTAACAGTCTATAATTACATATATGCTCCCTCGCCGCCTCGCGCCCCATCTGAACGAACTGCTTCGCCATTCTCCGGCTGTTGTCCTTTTGGGGCCGCGCCAAGCTGGAAAGACAACTCTCGCTTTGGAGATTGGCGAGCAGACAGCTTCGATCTATCTGGATCTTGAAGACGAGAATGACCGGGCCAGGCTCTCCAATCCTGGCCAGTATCTTGCGGACCACGAGGACGAGTTGGTCATCCTCGATGAGGTTCACCGCGTACCGGAGTTGTTTCAGCAGTTGCGGGGCATCATCGACCGGGGACGGCGGCACGGAAAAGCAGATGGACGGTTTCTCCTGCTTGGATCAGCCGCCATGGACCTGCTCAAGCAGTCCGGCGAGAGCCTGGCAGGGCGTATCTCCTATTTGGAACTCGGGCCGTTCGATGCCCTGGAGATCAATCCGGCTTCTATCGATACGCTCTGGGTCAGGGGTGGATTTCCGCGCAGTTTTCTGGCGGAGTCTGACGCAGTTAGTGTGCTCTGGCGGCGCAATTTTGTTCGGACTTACCTGGAGCGCGACATCTCGCAATTCGGCCCCCGCATATCGGCAGAGACGCTGCGGCGATTCTGGACGATGCTGGCGCACAACCAGGCTCAGATTCTGAATGCAGCCAATCTGGCTCGCGGTCTGGCTGTCGATGGCAAAACGGTTGCCGGTTATCTTGATCTATTAGTTGACCTGCTGCTCGTTCGACGATTGCCGGCCTGGCATCGGAATGTTGGCAAGCGGCTGGTCAAGGCGCCTAAGGTGTATGTGCGCGATAGCGGCATTGCGCACGCACTGCTCGGCATTCGGGACAAGGAAGCTCTACTCGGTCATCCGGTCGTTGGCCAAACCTGGGAGAGCTTTGTCATTGAGACTCTGATTACCACGGCACCGGAGGGAACCGAGGCGCATTACTACCGAACCTCGAACGGAACCGAGGTGGACCTTCTTCTCACGCTTTCCGGCGGAGAACTGTGGGCCATCGAGGTCAAACGCACTTCGGCGCCGAAGATGGAGCGCGGTTTTCATTCCGCCTGCGCCGATCTAAATCCGCAGAAGCGATTCTACGTGTATCCAGGCACCGAGCGATTTCCGCTCGACGACAGAACGGATGCCATCGGCGTCGTCGAACTGGCAAAGGCACTCCAGTCGGTAACGTAGGAGCCAGCTCACCAGGCTCGCATTGTCCCAGATCGTGTTGCGCAACGGGGGTGAATTCCCGGGCAACCGCATCACTGCGTAGGATTCTTTAAGGAAGAATCTCATGAGCACGAAGCGGCAGCGCACAGCGACGGGAAACAAAAGCAAGCAGATTCAGAAGAACGGCTGGGCAGCTCTGAGCTGGGACGATCTGACCAACTGGGCCGGCACGCGTTCGGTTTCTCGCGGCCGAGCCTATCAGAATCAGGGGCGCGTCGATGGCTTGGCAGTTTCAGAAATTGGCCGGCTGTTGGCTTCGGTGACAGGCGGCGATCGCTATGCTGTCACTGTTTGGTGCGATCCGGAAAGAAAGAAGGGCGTGACTCTCTACTCGCGCCGCACGTGCCCTGTAGGCTTCGACGGCTGTAAACATGCCCTGCAAGTTAGCCTAGTCTCCCAACTTCTGACCAAATCCAGAAAGTGCCAATCGGAGAGGATTCTATGAATTAATCGAACTTGGCCTGGCAACGAGTCCCGACCACTGTACCGGCAATGTACCCAAACAAGGAGAAAGGCAGATTTGGTGGGCCCACCAGGACTCGAACCTGGAACCAAAGCATTATGAGTGCTCTGCTCTAACCGATTGAGCTATGGGCCCTTACATGATTTCTTCCGCCGTCCTCCTCCAGAACTGCACGGTATTTAATCGTAATCTACAGCAATCAAGCGTAAGGATTATGAGTCCGGTACTATCACTGTAAGTCTTTGATAATACAGCAAATATGAGCGTAATTAAGCGGAGGGCTAAATGACTGAGCAAGCGTAGTTTAGCGCAACTTTCCGGTGAAGACCGTAGCTGACGAGTGTACCGCTACTGTACCTGCACCGTCAGGATTTCGACCAGCCGTGAATGAAGACTCCTGCCAACTGCACAGCCATTCAGAAGTTGTTCTTTGATTTCGACAAATGGGGACCATCCCACCTAAGGGGCACCTTCTCCAGATTGTAGCCGATCAGTTGGATTCCCCCACGCCATGCCGTCTTCCCAGGACTAATCTACTGACCCGGAAGAGTAGGCTCCCATTGATGTGACGGACTTGCCGAATACGGATGGGCACTTCCGTGAGATACCGTAATCGCTTTTGCAACCGCAGTGCTTCAAAATTCGAGTCGCCCTCCCGTTCGGCGAGGAGGCCGAAAGCGGGCACCCGCGTCGTCAGCGGCCGCAACACCGATTAAGCCCCCCTCCTTTGGGGTTGTGGCCGACGAACCGCGGTTCTAGCGTAGTTCTGGCCGAACTCCCCAATCGGGCCCTCGAGATATGGCCAATTGTTCTACTATTGCTGCTGTTCGAAAGAACGCTTACGGGCAAGCAAGCCGAAGTCGGGCCGAATAGGTTAGTCCGGTGGTAACGAGTTTGTCCCTAGACAACAGCACACGGCCTTGAGCAGAATGGAAGACTAATGCCCATATACTTATGTCGCTGGTCCAACGGAGATGTGTCACTTGCTGCCGGGGAGTCTGAGGTTGAGGTTGCCGATGTTCTGGATGAGGTCGACAACCCCGATGCCGCCGAGCTGATGCAGCTAGAACACGCGATTGCTGTCCACTTCAAGCTCGGCACGAGGCCCAGTGAAGGCGGAACGCTGCCTCTGCGTTTCGAAGATATGAGCGAGCAGTTGGAGTCCTCGATCTACGAGCGAGCATACCCGGTGTTCAACGAGGTCTGCACGAAGCCGGACCCTACGGTCAAGGAGCTGACCGAAGCCCTGAAACACGAGAAGAATCCCATATACCGAAGGGCGCCGGAGCCGTCGTCCAACCCGTCGGTTGCCGGCCTTCAAGATGAATTGCAAATGCCCCGAGTTGTGCTTGAACATCTGGCTGGGCGCGCGGCGGCAACCGCAGGGATCCCCGGGGAGATGTCGACCGAGGACATCAGGAAGATGGTGTGCAACCCCATTTACTGCTTGGATCGGGTTGCTCCCTGGATCGCTGAACCACCGGAACCAGTGGTTCCCGTCGAACAATGGGTCGCGGCCAGCGCCAAGCTGATCGAGGAAATCGGCGCCGAGGCCTACCTATGTCTACTCATCGAAAACCTCAGAGGAGAATAGCCGGACACGGACGCGGGCGGGGCAAACCTAGTAGGGCCCGTGTTCCACCGGCTGGCCGCGCTCTTCCTCAAGCCCAAGCTCAGCTGCGGAATGCGCGTCCGACTGCCTCCTTCGTTGGTACTCGTGAGCGGTGAGCTTTTGTCTCAAAGCCGTTGTTGCTGCTAGGTTTTGTGTATGTATCCGGTGTTGCTCGCTCCCGTTCTGACTCCTCATGGACACCTCTCGCTGGCACAGGAGGACGACGCCCTTGCGCTCGACGCGGGGGTAGCGCAGCGCTTGATGTGTTCGTTCGCGCGCGGCGCGGGCCATGGACTTCTGCAACTCGGAGCCAGCGAAGTGGGTACGGCGTTGCCTGCGGTCTTCTCGTATTGGCGTGAGTTTTCCGCTCGCTACGTCACCGCGCTTTGCACGCACCCAAGTCTCTCCGCGGATGCGCTCGACATAAGGACGGTGGAAACAGTTGTGCCGCCGCCGGATGCGGAGCTGGAGTGGCTGGCCATGGCCGCGCCTCTAATGACCGGGGCCGAGTATCTAACTAGTGCCGTGTTGCGCGCGTTGTGGCAGGAGACGGACAAGGCGCTTCAGGTTGAGTTGTCTGAGCAGCGGTGCGGGGTGCAGGAGTTCCTGAAGCGCCGCAATCCGGCCTGGAATCTGGTTGGCCGGGTCTGTTTCAATCTGGCTGAAAACCGCAGTGATGCGGAGTCGCCCTTCGCCTTCCTGGCCACCTACACCGTGCGGCTCTCGGCCAACTCCAAGGCGCAGCATCTGCCTTTGGGACAGGCTCTGCGCGAGTACGAGGGGCCTGCCAATCGGGACCGGCTCTTGTCGCTGCTGCTCCCTGTGCAACGAGCTGCGGAGAATTGCCCGTGGCTGAAGGCCATGGTGGATAGCGGCGAGATCTTCCACCCGCTGCGCTGGACTCCCAGTGAAACCTCGCAGTTCTTACGTGATTGCCCGCAGCTGGAACAGGCAGGCATCGTCGTGCGCATGCCGGCGACGTGGCCGGCGCATCGCCCGCCACGTCCCCGCGTCACGGCCAGGGTGGGCGGCGTTGCTCCATCGCTGGTTGGCCAGGACGCGCTGCTCGACTTCCACATGGACGTCACGCTCGACGGCGAGTCGTTAACCGCTGCCGAAATTCGCACTCTGCTGGCCGGGACCGAGGGGCTGGCGCTCGTGCGAGGGCGCTGGGTCGAGGTGGATCGCGAACAGCTCGGCCGCATGATCGACCGGTTCAGCGAAGCAGAGCGCGCCGCGGCCCGGCATGGAATGAACTTCGGCGAAGCGATGCGCATGTTGGCCGGAGCAAATCTCGATGCCACGGATGGCGACGCCGAGAGCGTCGAGGCTGACTGGGCGCAAGTGACCGCCGGCCCCTGGCTTGCCGAGACCCTGAAAGGATTACGCAGCCAGGAGGGGTTGGGCAAGATCGATCCCGGCAAGGCGCTGGAGGGAACTCTGCGGCCTTATCAGCAGGTGGGCATGCGTTGGCTCTATCTGCTGGCGAAGCTGGGGCTGGGAGCGTGTCTGGCCGATGACATGGGATTGGGCAAGACCATTCAAGTGCTTTCGCTGCTGCTGGTGCTCAAGAAACAGTCCCTCGGAAAACTCGATAACGACAAGCCCAGGCTGCTGGTTGCTCCTGCGTCGCTGCTCGCCAACTGGGCCGCGGAACTGGAGCGCTTTGCGCCCAGTCTAAAGGTGATGGTCGCCCACACCTCGGCGATGTCGAGCGACAGTCTTAAGACCTTGTCGGCGGATTCCCTGGCTGACGTCGACGTGGTGATTGCCAGCTACGGCACCCTGCTGCGCATTCCCTGGCTCACGGAAACCTGTTGGCGGCTGGCGGTGCTGGACGAAGCGCAGGCCATCAAGAATGCGACCACGGCGTCGGCCAAAGCGGTGCGGCTGTTGCGCGGCAGGCATCGGCTGGCGTTGAGCGGCACGCCGGTGGAGAATCATCTGGGCGAGTTGTGGAGCCTGTTCGAGTTTCTGAATCCCGGCATGCTGGGCGAGGCGCGGGTGCTGCAAATGTCGGGCGGGCTGGCGCGCAATCCGAGCGAGGAAGCGCGACAACTGCTGGCGCAGGCGCTACGCCCGTTTATTCTGCGGCGCACCAAACAGCAGGTGGCACGAGAGTTGCCCGCGAAAACCGAACAGACCATTTTCTGCGAGTTGGAAGGCGCGCAGAAAAAGCACTACGAGGAGTTGCGCGATCACTATCGGCTCTCGCTATTGGAGCGGGTGCGGACGGAAGGGCTGGGACGGTCGAAGATCCACGTGCTGGAGGCGCTGCTGCGGCTGCGGCAGGCGGCGTGCCATCCGGGGCTGCTCGATCCGAAGCGGGTGGACGAGCCCAGCGCCAAGCTGGAAGTGTTGCTGGCGCAACTGGCGGAGGTCCGCGAGGAAGGCCATAAGGCGCTGGTGTTTTCGCAATTCACCAGTCTGCTGGCGATTGTGCGGCGGCGATTGGACAAGGCGGGCGTGCGTTACGAGTACCTGGACGGCGCGACGACGCACCGGCAGACGCACGTGGAGACATTTCAGAACGATCCGGAATGCGGGCTGTTTCTGATCAGTCTGAAGGCCGGCGGCCTGGGGCTGAATCTGACGGCGGCGGAGTATGTGTTCCTGCTGGATCCCTGGTGGAACCCGGCGGTGGAAGCGCAGGCGGTGGACCGCGCGCACCGCATCGGCCAGACGCGGCCGGTATTCGCTTACCGGCTAATCGCGAAAGATACGGTGGAAGAGAAAGTGTTGGAGTTGCAGAAGACTAAGCGGGACTTGGCGGACGCGATCTTAAGCGAAGATAATAGTCTGATTCGCGACTTAAAGAGCGAGGATCTGGAGTTACTGCTGTCTTAGCAGGCTGCCGGAAGAGCGCGTACCTTCGGAACGTCCGCCGCGGCACATAGGGCTGCTTCGGGGACGCGGCACCGATAGCGGTGTCCACCCGTTCCAAGCGATGGTGGGCCTCGACGTGGCGGGCTTAAGGGCTACGATGCTTCCCGCCCGAGACCCAGTTTCACTTTTCCATCGGGAAACACAGCGTACATTTCCAGCCGTCCGCCCATCGCTTCAACGAAGTTCTCGAGCGTACTGAGGTAGACATCCGTGCGTTGCTCCAGTTGCGAAACCGCCGCCTGCGTCATGTCAAGGGTCTGCGCGAGTTGTTGCTGTGTCAGTTGGCGGGCGGCGCGCAGTTCGTGCAGCGGCATCTCTTTGAGATCCTTGTCGGCGAGACTTCGGGCTTCGGCCCGGGCTTCCGGCGACATCTTCGCCCGAAGTTCACTGAACTTTGTCGTCCTTGGCATTGTCTTCCTCCTCGATCTCGGCAAGGTAGTTGTCGTAATTCCGATCTGCCAGCGGTACGTTTTTCTCGTACCAGCGGTCATCGCCGGTTTTGTCGCCGCCCACCAGCAAGAGCGCCACGCGGCGGGGGTCGAAAATGTAAAGCACCCGGTATGGGTGGCCTTGGTGTTGCACGCGGAGTTCACGCATAGCGGAATGGCGCGAGCCGTTTACGCTGCCGCTGTACGGAAATGGGAGATGGGGGCCACGCTCTTCCAGCAGCAAAACGGATCTCTCGATCGATACGCGTTCGGCTTCGGTGAGCCCGTTCCACCAAGCTTTGAATTCATCTGTAACCTCGACCTCCCAGGCCACACTCAAATTATAACGCAAGGCTAATATAAGTCAAGAGTTATAAAGATGCCGGAAAGGTTTCTAAATGCCGCGAATGGGAGACAGGCTGGTGAGGGAACAGGCCACCGGGCGATGTACACGGAAGAAATCGATTTCCAGGTGAAGCGATCCGGGGCGTAAATCAGGGAAAAAAGACCGTCCCTACCCAATACGACGCGCCGCTTCGTCGTATACTGCGAACAGAATGCCTCTCACCAACTCCTTCGGCCGCCGTCGTTTTGTCGGCGCCACACTCGCCACGGCGGCGTCGTATAGCCGGATTCTCGGCGCCAATGACCGCGTCCGGATCGGCGCCATCGGCACCGGGCAACGCGGCCAGACTCTTCTGGGCGCCCTCAATCAGATCGAGTCGAACGACATCGTGGCGATCTGCGATGTCTACCAGCCGCATCTGGTCACCACCAAAGCGGCGCACGCACCGAACGCCCAGGAATACGGCGACCACCACGCGCTGCTCGACCGCAAGGACGTGGATGCCGTGGTCATCGCCACCCCCGACCATTGGCATGTGCCGATCCTGCTGGATGCCTTGCGCGCGGGGAAAGATATCTATTGCGAGAAGCCGGTCACGCACTCGCTGGCGGAGAGCGAACCGCTCGTCGCGGCGGTGCGCGACTCCAATCGCGTCGTGCAGATCGGCCTCCAGCAGAGGAGTTGGGAGCATTTCGCGCAGGCTCGAGATGAGATCTCGAATGGCCGGTTGGGCCAGGTCACGTTCATTCGCACCTATTGGTATCAGAACCATCTCACGGCGGGCAGACCGGGCAATTTCGACATCAACAAGCTCGATTGGAAGCGCTTCCTCGGCTCCGCCTCCGAGCGCCCCTTCGATGCCGATCAATACGCCAACTGGCGCTGGTATTGGGATTTCGGCGGCGGCGCCATGACCGACTTATTCATCCACTGGGTGGATGTGGCGCATTGGATCATGGGCGCCGACATGCCGTCGCGCGCCACCGCCAATGGATTCACCGCAGTTCTGGCGCAACGGCAAACGCCCGACACCATGAGCGCCGCGCTATCCTACCCGGGCCACGCGATGGTGGAATTCGATTGCGCGCTGCTCGGTTACATCGAAGGCGGCGGGCTGATGATTCGCGGCACCAAGGCTGCGATGCGGCTGTGGCGCGGCGGGTTCTCCGTCTACCAGGAATTCCCGCGCTACAGCGAGGATCCGCAGCCGTCGCAGCCGATCCTGGAAGTGAAGTCCAAGATCGACGGCACGGTTTCCCACATGAAGAATTTCGTGGAATGCCTGGCCTCGCGCAAGACGCCTAACGCCCCCATCGAAGTGGGGGTGTCGGCGGCGNNTACGCGGGCCACGTGGCGAACCTGGCCATGCGCGGCAACGGCGTTTGGAATCGCGCCTGATCTATTTTTCGGGCTGATCGTAACCGGCCAGACGGCGCACCCAAATGTTCCGGTATCGCACGGGATTGTGATGGTCCTGCAGCGCCAGCGGCAACTCGGCGTCTTGAGGAGTATAGTGGGCCACTTGGCGGTACACCATCGGGCCCAGCAGTTCCTTGTGCAGGTGCACCATCACGCCGTTCCAGAAGACCGTCTGGTAGGCCGGCTTCACCAGCTTGCCCGCTTCGAAATGCGGAGCTTCGAACACGATGTCGTAGATCTGCCACTCTCCCGGCTTCCGCGAGGCATTCACCAGCGGCGGCCACTGGCCATAGATCGCGGCCGCCTGTCCGTCGGCATAGGTGGGATTGTTATAGGCGTCCAACACCTGGATTTCGTATAACCCCATCAGCAGGATTCCGCTGTTGCCGCGCCCCTGGCTGGTTCCGGTGATGTTGGGCGGTTCGGACCATTCCACGTGCAGTTGAATATCGCCGAACTTCTCGCGGGTCAGCAACTCACCGGTCTCGGGACCGACTTCGAAGTAGCTGTCGCGCAGGGGCCATTTCGGGTCGACGAGTTTCCCGCGGTCGGCGCCACGGCCGGCCTGCGCCCAGTGGGAGAGATCCTTGCCGTCGTAGAGGACGATGGCGTCGGATGGCGGCGCGCCGGGGACGGCCCCCGGGGTCACCACCGCCGGATGCGGCCGGGCGGGATCGTGGACGTGCCAGGGCATGCCGGGCAGCATGGGAGTGTCGGTAAAACCCAGGTCGCCGGGTTTCTGGGGCTGGGTTTGGGACTGGGCAAGGGCGGTAGCGGCAATGGCGGCGAATGCGGCTATGCAAGCGATGGCGGCGGGTTTCCAGCCTGGGCCCCGGCCGCGGGGTGGAAGTCGGTTTAGCATGGGAGTGGCTTTCAGGNNCTATCCGGGTTCGGAACTGCACCTGGATGGCCAGGAATGGGCGCGACCATCACACTGGATCTCCTGGCGGAAATGGGCGAACGGGCGCCTCCGTTGCGCTTTCCGGGGTCAACGAGAGGAGGGTCGCGGCGCGCGGAAACACCAATGCCCCGGTGCACCGGAAAGGCGGCCGGACTGCATCGTGTATGGTGTACGCTCGGGCACCTTCGTTTTATTGGGAATCTACGGATAGCCGCCAGCGCAACAATCGGGTCTCATTCGGGTTTATTCCGGAAGGCAGGCAATTCCCAAATGAAACGACTCTTAACGGCACTAGCCGCAATCGGCGCGATGGCCGCCATCCTGGCGATCGCGCAAACCACCACCACCGCGCCGGCGGCCGCCGGCAAGGCACTGGCGCTGAAGGCCCATGTGCAGCGGCAGTTGATCCAGGCGCTGGATCTGACGGCTGCGCAGAAACAGCAGGCCAAAGCGATCTTGCAGGCCACCCGGCAGCAGGCGCAGCCCCTGGCGCAGCAGCTCAAGCAGAGCCGGCAGTCTTTGAGCGCCGCGATCGAGGCTGGCGATACCACCAAGATCCAACAGATCTCCACGGCGATGGGCACTCTGCAAGGCCAGGTTTTGGCCATCCGGTCGGCGGGCAAGGCGCAGTTCTACGCGTTGCTGACACCGGATCAAAAAACCAAGGCGGTGGAGTTCTAGCAGAAAGTGCAGCAGGTTCTGGGCGTCAAGGGCGAGTAATCGCGGCGGCAGCAACCTCGTATCGACAGGGCACGCTACAGCAGCGCTACAGCATGCCTCGC
>PLKU01000070.1:3007-4145 GCA_003140705.1 Acidobacteriaceae bacterium | reverse complement strand
GCTGCCGAAGGTCAGGCTTGTCGCACTCACAGTCAGCGCCGGCACCGCTGCGTTCAATTGCAGTGAAAAGGTTTGTGACACGCTGCCAGAACTCGCCGTTAGCGTTGCCGTCTGAGCCGTTCCGACCGACGAGACTATGGCTGTGAAGGCCGCTGTTGTCNNCATCACGGTGGCAGGCAAGGCAATCACTTCAGTGCTGCTCGTCAGCCTCACAACGAAGCCGCCACTCGGAGCGGCAGCGCTGAGTGTGATGGTGCAGGTCTCCGTTCCCAATCCAGTCATCGCCCCACTTGCGCATGTGAGTCCGGAGACCGACGGTGTTGGCGCGGTTGCAGTCATGCCGGAGCCAGTCAACTGGACCACGTTCGCAGGCTGCGTTGCCGCATCGCTTTTGATGGTCACTTGCCCCGACGCTATCCCTGCGGCCGTGGGGTTGAAGTGCACATGCAGGTTGTAGCTTCCTCCCGGCGCCACTGTCACTGGTAATGCGTCGGCTTCGTCGACGGCAAAGCTCTGCCCCGCCAGGCCAATTTGCGTAATCTGGACCGGAGCCGCGCCTGGATTTGTTAAAGAGACGGGGATGCTGGCACTCTGACCCACAGAGACCGCGCCAAAAGCGACAGTCTGGGGTGTCGCAACGAGGGTTCCGGTTGCCGCGCTGTTGACAACATAGATCGAGCAGCCGGATAGTGCAGCAGATGAAAGACAGAGCAAGACTATGAGGAGTGGAGAAGACCAACCATTGAGCGGCTGGATTTGAACACGACTGGGCGCACTGCACGGATTCGGTTGCGACTGGTTGTTACCGAGCCTTGCTGTGTTCTTTGCAGATTCGAGATCCAATGGGAGCCGTTCCCCTACTCCGCCCACGTCTCACCTCTACGGGCGCCAGAGAGCGCCTGCACTTCCTCTTTCGGAAGATCTCTGACTGCAGTCTAGCGACAATGTAGGAACTTTCGTAACCAATGTGTGTTACTTTTGAATATCTTTCGTGTTATGTTCTTAAGTTAAAGTAAATGAATTACTTATATCGCACTTTAGTCACCAGTTTCGACCTGACGTGAGCCCCAGAATGTACAGAGAACTCAACCAGGTAACCTCCTCTTTAGAGGGATGCGCATGCTCGCTTCGGCGAAAC
>PLKU01000070.1:0-3002 GCA_003140705.1 Acidobacteriaceae bacterium | reverse complement strand
CGCAAGCGTCGTTATTGCCATGAAATGCGCGCCGATTCTTGCGCAGCATCCGTTCGCGTCGCCTTCGATTCTGGTCGCATCTGTTGAACTGCTTGCAGCTGCAATGAAATGAACAAATCTGCAATGTCAATATCGAGAACGGATGCAACCTGTTCCAGTGTCGAGATGTTTGGAGCGAGGAGTCCGTTCTCGAGCCGCGAGAGCTAGGATCTTGCCGTCCCAATCTTCATGGCGAGGCGTTCCTCATTCAGCTTGCGCTCTTTGCGGAGTCGCCGAACGGCGTTGCCTATACGCTTGGGCAGAGGCGACGCCGAGGACTCGACCACGCCGATCGACGGTGTAGGTGATGGCTCGAGGCCTTGTGGTGTCAGAGGGAGCCGACAGCGCCGGCACAGGCCGGTTACTGTGCGGAATTGTGTGAGACCGCAGTGCATGCATTGGTGCACTTCGAGATATGAATTGGATTGAAAGGGCATTTTAACTCTCCAGGCCCAACCGGATCGGGATAAGTATGTCGATAGGCGTTGGCGAGCAGATGTAGGAACAACCGAGGACAGCAGGCAGCGAGAACGTCCGCCATGGGCTCTGTGGGCTATGGCCAATCCCGATAGCGGCGCCATTTATCCGGCCTTTGTCCTGCAAGTCTCGGTCTGCCAAGCGCAGAATCGAGGATGCGGCTCCTCTGGTTGCGTGGACGAGATGTTTACAATACCACAATAAAGTTGCGGTATTGTGCTTATAGCACAGTCCCACCGAGAAGCGTCTGTACGGCTCTTCGAGCTGGCCCAGCAGCAGCAAGGCTACTTCACTACGAAGCAGGCCAAGGCTGCCGGGTTCGCCGAGAATACCCACCCGTACCATGTGCAGGCCGGCAACTGGATTCGAGAACCCCGCGGGATCTACCGGCTCNNCCCTATTTCCAGCGACGGATAGGCCCGACCTTGCGCTTTGGTCGCTCTGGTCAAGCAATCGGAAAGAGGAGGTCGAAGGCGTTTACAGCCATCAGACAGCCATCAGCCTTTTCAATCTGTCCGACCTGAATCCGACCAAGCTCCACATGACCGTTCCCAGGAGTTTCCGGCGCAATAGCGAGATTCCCATCATTCTTGTGCTTCACTATGAAGATCTGCCCGCGAGCGATGTGCAGACCGGCCCCGGTTACAAATACACTCGCCCGCTCCGAACGATCCTCGATCTGATCGAGTCCGGCGAGGTTGAGCGAAACTTCATTCGGCAGGCGCTGACGCAAGCTGTTGACCGGGAAATGACAACCCTCCAACAGATTCGGAATGCGCAACTGACCGAACCAGCGCGCAAGATCGTCGAAGCGATACTGCGGCAGGCTGCATTATGGCGACGATCAAATCATACGCGACAGCGGGAGCCTTTCGAGTGGCTCTCGAAGAGCGCCTCCGGCGGAGATCGCAGGATGTCGATACGCCTTCGCTAGATGGTTCAAGACGCAATGTTTTGGTATCCTATCCCTCATAGTGCGTTCATAATAGTAGACGTAGCACGGTAAAGCGTTCATAATTATGAACGCAAGTAATGGTGATAATGCTCATGGATGTTCCACCGATACCGGTGAAAAGTGCCCTGCGCAAACTCGGAGCCGACATCCGGGATGCTCGATTGAGGCGCCGAATTCCAGTAGCGGTCATGGCCCAGCGCGCCTTCATCTCCCGTACCACCTTGGTGAAGGCAGAAAAGGGAGATCCCGGTGTTGCGATGGGAACCTATGCCGCCATCCTGTTCGCGCTGGGGATGATCGACAAGCTCCGCGAGCTCGCCAGTGCGAAATCGGACGAGATCGGCCTTTCGCTCGAAGAGGAGCGATTGCCCAAGAGGATTGATCTTCGCCCCCGGCGCGTAAAGAAAGCCCAACCAGAGAGCGAGAAAACGAGACCGTAAATGGATCAGCAAATCTTCGTCTATGTTGACCTCGACGGCACGCCGCATCTGGCTGGCCGGTTGTGGCTGCATAATCGCAAGCGAGTCGAGAGCGCTACCTTCCGCTATGACGAAGAGTGGCTGCGGAACCCAGCGCGATTTCCTCTGGAGCCAGCGCTTCAGATGGACGCCGCGCCGCACTACACTGCGGCGGGCAAGAGTCTCTTCGGAGCGATTGGCGATTCGGCTCCTGATCGTTGGGGACGAGCCTTGATGATGCGCTCCGAGGCCCGGCGAGCCAGAAACGCCGGCGAGCCGTCCCGAACGCTTTGGGAAGCCGATTACCTGCTCCTGGTCGATGACGAAACACGGATGGGAGCGTTGCGGTTTGCCGCGCAGGAGGGCGGGCCGTTTCTGCGTGAGGCCGCGGATCATCGCACACCGCCGTTGATTGAACTTCCGGCGCTGCTTGCCGCCAGCGAACATGTCTACGACGAAGTGGAATCGGAAGAGGATCTTCGTCTCTTGCTTGCGCCCGGCTCATCGCTGGGCGGCGCGCGGCCCAAGGCATCNNAGGCATCCGTGCGGGATCGAGATGGGCAACTGGCGATTGCAAAATTTCCGCATCACAGCGACCGTATTCAGACAGTTCTTTGGGAAGCCGTCGCCTTTCGCCTAGCTGCTGCTGCCGGCGTTAAAACGGCAACTTCCAGGGTCGAACGAGCAGCTGATCGTCCTGTCTTTCTTCTGCGGCGCTTCGACAGGGAAGGCACGGCGAGGCGGCCGTTTCTTTCGGCGATGAGTATGCTGGGCGCCACGGATCACGAGACCCGTAACTACCTGGAAATTGCAGATGCGATTCAGCGGTATGGCGCGGCTCCCACAGAAGACCTGCATGAACTTTGGCGGAGAATCGTCTTCTCCGTTCTGATCTCGAATACCGACGACCACTTGCGCAATCATGGCTTCCTCTATGAGGGCAATCAAGGCTGGCGATTGTCGCCGGCCTACGACCTGAACCCGGTTCCCGTGCAATTCCGGCCCGCGCATTCTGTCCACGCTCATTGATGAACAGAGCGGCGATGCGTCGATTGAGCTGGCGCTGAGCGTTG
>PLKU01000158.1 GCA_003140705.1 Acidobacteriaceae bacterium | reverse complement strand
GTTGCCGAAGAGCCAGGTTTTCCAAGAGCAGATCGCGGCGAGAGCTAAAGAGCCGAGCGGAGAGAAAGACCAAGAGCCCGAGCAAGCGCAACATCAGGCCAGTTTTACATGTTAAGAGACAAAAATTGACGAACAGTTTATATACTTGATTCTGCGGAGGATCGGAATTTTGGCGAGGGTCAGCTCTGTTTCAGGGAGGATGAACGATGCAAGACTTAAAGTCGTCTACAACCATGGCTTTGCTCTCTCTGTTGGCTATCGGTTTTTGCGAAACGTCTGCTCCGCGAGGACTGGCGGGCAAACCGCACGGCGGCGCTGCCCCGTTCCATGTGGATGTGCTGGATGCGAATGGAACGTCTGTCGCGGGAGACAGCGGACACGCAGCGGGTGCGCATTCGATCAACCGGGAGTACAAACCGGGGGATCGCATTGAAGTGACAGGTTCGCAGCGGATGTCTGTGCACCTGGACGAGAAGATGCCGGAGTGCCTGCTCTATCTTGCGGATTCGGCGCAGGGGAAGTTCAGCTACGAGGTACCACACGGGCGCGCCGAACAGCAGACGGGGAGCGCTTACGCGCCGGAGAGCTTTGCCGGAAGTTCGCACACGGTGACTGTGCGCCCGCTGAATGAACAGGAGAAGACGGGCTATCGGAATCTTGCGGTGAATCCATGCGATGTACTGAAGCCGGAGGAGGGTCCGGGGCAGGCTTATCCGCACAGCAGTACCAATAGCTATTCGAGAAATCTGTATGACTTTGCGGCGAGGAATGCGATCGATGGCGTATCGCAGAACGGGCATCATGGCGTATGGCCCTACCAGTCGTGGGGACCGGGGCTGCGGCTGGACTTGTGGTGGAAGCTGGATTTTGGCAGGCCTGTCGATCTGGACAAGATACGGCTAATGGTGCGCGCGGATTTTCCGCATGACAGCTATTGGAAGAGCGCGGTGGTGGAGTTTTCAGATGGGAGCCTGGTTCCGATTCAGATTACAAATTCTGCTGAGTTTCAGGAATTCAGTTTTCCGAAGCGGCAGGTCTCGTGGTTTCGCATTCACGATCTGGTTCCGGAGGATCCGGCGCGGTGGTGCGCCTTCATTGAGGTTGAGGCCTGGGGGCATGATCTGCCATGATGCTCAACAAACATTTAGAGATGCGAGGGCTGCATGGGTGAGACGAAACGCATTCTGGTGACTGGCGCAACAGGGAAGGTTGGCCGGGCATTTATCGATCGATTTCTGGCTGATCCGGCGTTCGATGCGTTTACCGTGCGGGCGCTCTGTCACAACCGCGTTTTGGAGCCTCGGCCTCGGCTGGAGATTGTGAAGGGATCGCTGGAGAATCGCGAGGATGCAAATGAGGCGGTGCGGGATACGACGCATGTGCTGCATCTGGCGACGTCGAAGGAGACGCCGGAAAGCGTGATGGATGTGGCGGTGAAGGGCATCTTCTGGCTGCTAGAGGCCTGCCGCATCTGCCCGACGTTTCAACAATTCCTTCTGATTGGCGGTGACAACAGCCTGGGGCACTTTGTGTATCCGCATCCGATCCCTGTGACGGAGACGCAGAAGCATACTCCTTATGCGGGTTGCTATGCGCTATCGAAGGTGCTGGATGAAGTGATTCTGGAGCAGTATTACATTCAATATGGACTGGCCGGGTGCTGCCTGCGCGCGCCGTGGATTATGGAGAAAGACGATTTCCGGTATCAGCTTTCGTTTGGCGAGGATGTGTTTGGCGGCCCACGATGGCGCGATCTTGTTGGTGCCGAAAAGGCGGATGAGTATTTCCGGGCGAAGGCTGTTCCAGTGATGCTCGATCCGCAAGGCTTGCCGGTAAAGCGCAACTTTGTGCATGTAGAAGATCTGATTGCGGCGATACTGGGCGCGATCGATCATCCCAAGGCACATCAACAAACGTTCAACATCTGCATGGATGAGCCGGTGGATTATGGCGAACTTGCCGCGTATCTGGCAAAGTCGCGCGGTTTGCCTTCGGTGCCGGTGTCCACCCGGTATCATTCGAACTGGCTGGACAATGCGAAGGCCAAGTTTCTGCTGGGCTGGCGGCCAATATACGATCTGAAGAAAATGACGGATGCCGCGTGGGAGTACCGGCGAAGTGAGGACGATCCGCGAATTGTCTGGTATCCCGGTTGAGTGAAGTAATCCTGTAGAGCTGCCCGGAGCGGGTGGGAGTATAGAATGTCGGGCACTCAATTGATTGGCTTCGCGTTTGGCTCTATATCTATCAAGAACTTGCCGGACATTTTCCTGGAATCTGTTGCGTGGCTCTTGAGTTCGTGTTGGATAGTGAAGGGTTCACACGCCGCATGTTGTGAGCGCCGTGTTGTTCGATCTGGAGAGCGTTACCAAAGTACGCACGCGATTGGACGATCTGCTGATCCAAGCCAAGCTGGTTTCGGCGAATGTAGTATGTGCCCTTGAGGATCAAGCGGACCGAGGCGGACGCCGGGGCGATCACCTGATCGCGCGCGGAGTTATCTCGCAACCGACGCTCAATGCGTTTTTGCATCGCTATCCAATTGAGCCCGCGGACCTGAAAGCGACATATATCGATGCGACGAACCTGATGGGACTGCTCTTGAAGCTGATCTACACGAGCAATCTGGGAACGGTGCGGAAGTTCATCAATGCGATCAAGCTGCCTTATCAGATCGTTAAGGATCTGGTGCAGATGGCGATATGGTCTTGCCTCCATTTTTGAGACAAACGGTTAAGACTCAAAATCCAATGAATGGAGAATTGAGTCATGGGTTTGTCACGCAGGCAATTCACCAGAGAATTCAAGCTGGCCGCTGTTCGGCGGCTGGAGGCAGGGGTTTCGCTGGCCGAGGTTGCACGGGGGGCGGAGGTCAACCCGAATGTGTTGCAACGTTGGCGGCGTGAGTTCCGTCAGGCACCCGGCAACGCGTTTCCCGGTAACGGGCAGCAGCGCTGGTCCGAGGGTCGGGTAGCCGAACTGGAACGCAAAATCGGTCAGCAGGTAGTGGAGATCGATTTTTTGAAGGGGTGCTTGCAGCGCATCGAAGAACAGCGGATGCTGGAGGCATCGAGTGGCAGTCCGCGGTCTACCTGAAGATAGGCTAAGAAGTGATCGCCGGCCGGGGAATGACGATCGAGCGGGCGGCCGAAAAGGTTGCCGGGCTCGTTGATGGCAAGCGGCGTGTTGGGGTCCGGGCCAGCGATGGAGCTAAGCGAGAGGGCGAGGTCGGCGACGGATCGGCCGAGGCATCCGTTGGTGCTGAGAGTGGACCTGTGCCTCGCCAAAATGCC
>PLKU01000433.1 GCA_003140705.1 Acidobacteriaceae bacterium | reverse complement strand
TGGCAAGATGCTGCTTCGCTTCGGACATGGTGGACTCCTTTTTGTTCTGTTTGGCTGGTCGAATACAGCCGGGATTCAGTTCCGGGCCGCGCCAAAAACACTAAACGGCCCGAATCCTTCTGGACCCGGGCCGCCTGGTTTCAAGATCGTTTGCGCCTAGCGCATTCGCGTCTCAAGAGCCGCACGGACGGGTCCGCAAGCCATACACATGCACATGACCGCAATTCCGTGTTCCCTTGATTCCCGCATAAAGGGCAGTATCGACTGAAGCACGGCGAAAGTCAAATCAGAATCCTTCGGATGTTGGAGTGGTTTTCACCATTTCCATCGCTCGTTCAAGGGCTTTAAAAGCGTCACACTGCATGGAAGGAGAAGGAACCAATGGCAATTTCGAACCTGACCAGACGGCCCCTGCGGAAGCTTGCCATTGTCCTCTTGGTGAAGGCCGCAATAGGTACTCCGGCTTCATTTTTGGTTCATTCGCAAACAAGCGCCTCGCGGCAAGCTGCACCCTCCGCGCTTCCACAGGTTGGAGGAGAAGATGTCCTCATCCTTTCGCGGGAGCCGACATCGACCGGCGCCAAGCCTGAGTTCCTGTCCATCACGTTGCTGCCCGGGCGCGGCATGAATCTCTTCCAACTCACAGCTAACCTACCCGGCAAAGGTGAAGTCAATCTCCTTGAGTCTCCTGCCGTGGCTGAAGCGGCCAGTCTTTTGAACGGATCAGGCCAGGACGCATTCGGCAACCTGAATCAATCGTTCGGCGCTGCATTCCTTATCCCGTTTTCAAGCCGAATCAGCTGCGAAGTTTCTTCAGACGGCAAAACAGTAACCACCAGTTGGCGGGGAAAACCCATCACGCCGCCCAACGATTTTCTGGGAAAGTATGCGGTTCACGGGCTCGTCAACCAGGCCAGAGCCACAGACCTCAAGACTGTAAGCACCGCGGACGGACAGACTGCGACCGGCATCATCCACGCAGGCGACTTCGACGGACACTGGCTGTCGAAGACCGACCTCTATTTCGTCATTGAGCTCAGCGGCAGCAAAGTTGACGTGACGGCCACCGCGAACAATGTGGGCGGCGTAATCGAACCAATGGCCATTGGATGGCACCCATACCTTTCAATTCCCAGCCGAGATCGCTCACAGGCGCGCATCCACATTCCTGCAGCCACAGTTGCGCGATTGGATGACAAGGACGGCCTGACGACCGGCGATCTTGACCCCGTAGCGGGAACGTCTCGCGATTTCAACGCAGCCGAGGGCCGTGTCCTGGACGAATCTGTGAACAACAATTTCTCGCATCTGACACGCACAAACGGCGTTGTAAAATCCTGGCTGGCCGACCCGAAATCAAATTATGGAATTCGCGTTGAGGGGCTATCGCCGCACATCTACACCATCCACGTGTACTCGCCGAAGAATGGCTCCTTCGCGGCCATCGAGGAGCAGTTCAACTTTCAAGATCCTTTCGGCAAGGAGTGGAGGGGGATGGACACAGGCATGGTCCCACTGAAGCCAGGCGAGTCTGTCACATGGAAAGTGCGGCTGGAGATGTTCCAACCGACTGCTGTTGACCACTAAACGGCGAAACCGGCCCGGCTAACTATTCTTCCGCCTTCCACACATACGCGCCTGGCTGCGGCAATCCGATGTGTGCCAGCACCCGGCAGACGAACTGCGTGGCCATCTCTGTAGAGTCGACGGGTTTGTTGTAGAAGGCAGGAATGCAGGGAAAGATGACCGCGCCCGCCTCTGCAGCCAGTGTCATGTTGCGCAGATGAATGCGGTTGAATGGCGTCTCCCGAACGCACAGCAGTAGTGGGCGCCGTTCCTTCAGCGTCACATCGGCTGTCCGCGTAATCAGTGAATTGGCAAGCCCGTGCGCGATGGCGGCCAGCGTTCCCATGGAACACGGCAGCACGATCATACCGCTCGAAGGATGGCTGCCGCTGGCAATGGCCGCGCCAATATCCGCATCAGAACAATGCAAGGTCTTCCGCGGTGCTGCGCCATGGAGATGGTCACTCTGAAGAAGTTTTTCCAGCAAGTCGTTGCGCCCGTTTACGCCCAACTCCTCTGCCAGAACCCGCAAAGAGTTCTCTGAAGCCACAAAGTGGACGCGGCCGACGCGCTCGTCAGCCTCGAGAGCGCGCAGCAACTCCCTGCCAAAGATTGCGCCGGATGCGCCGGTCATTGCCACGGTCAGGTTCACGTGTTCCACAGCGCGGACACCTCATCGATCGAGCTTCGAATCAAGCTTCAAGCAAGCCTTTAGCCTTTAGCTAATCTCGTCCTGAACCAAAGACCGCGACAGACCGAGGAGGCGACCGCATGCAGGCACAGCTAGAAGCTAGGAGCTAGAGGCTGTTCTTACCTGCTCTGCAAGCACCCTCTTGAAGATCGCGTCCACATTGCCCAGCTGACGCTCGTAATCGAATGTCCCGGACAGCTTGGCCGGACTCAGCAGTGCACTAACGGCGGGATCCTTCGCAACCTCGTCCTGAAAAATCAGTTCCTCTTTCCAGGACCGCATGGCGAGGGACTGCACCAGCCGATAGGCATCCTCGCGCGACATGCCCGCCTCTGCAAGGTCCAGCAGCAGCTGCCCGCTGAAGATCAACCCTCCCGTGCTCTCGAGGTTCTTCTTCATCCTGGCCGGATAAACCAGCAGCCTGCCGATTAGAAGCTCAGCCTGTGCCAGCAGGTAATCCACAAGAATGGTCGAGTCAGGAAAAATCACCCGCTCCACCGACGAGNNAAATGTCGCGCTCGTGCCACAGTGCAATGTCTTCAAACGCTGCCTGTGCATTGCCGCGAAGCACGCGGGCCAGCCCGCTGATCTGTTCGCTGCTGATGGGATTCTTTTTGTGCGGCATGGCCGACGAGCNNTCTTGTCCAGCGTGCTGCCGATAATGGCCAGCGTGGAAATGTAAGCCGCGTGACGATCGCGCTGGATGACCTGCGTAGCCACCGGAGCCGGCTTCAAGCCGAGGCGGGCGCAGATTCGCTCTTCATGCTCTGGCTTCAGATGGCCGAAAGTACCCACAGCGCCGGAGAGCTTGCCCACGCGCATATCCTCGGCCGCCGCATCAAAGCGGGCTATGTTGCGCCCCATCTCGGCGTACCAGTTCAGCAGCTTGAGACCGAAGGTCGTAGGCTCGGCAT
>PLKU01000530.1 GCA_003140705.1 Acidobacteriaceae bacterium | reverse complement strand
TCGACCTTCTCATCCCATCTACTCGTCTCCAATCCGGTTTTGGGGTTGGAGACGGTTTGGCGACAATCCGGGAGTTGGCTGCAAAGCGCTAGGGTTTGATGGCATCGGTGTGGAGCTTGCCAATGCGGCCTTGGGGACCGACGACGAATGGCAGGGAGAGCGCATTCCACTTGCGGTCCGCATCGGGCGCTTCGTGGAGCGCGGGGTCGGGATGCACCGCACGCCAGTTGCGCCCATCATCGGTAGAAATATCCGTTCCGTTCGGCCCCACAGTGATCCACGTTTTGCTGGCCGCGTCGTAGGCGACGGCGGAGCGGTAGCCGTGCGGCGGGGATGCCGACGCAGCCCAGCGCAAGCCGCCATCGGCGGAATACGCGGCGGTGCCGGTATTGTCGTCGGGTTTCCGGTAGTCACCGCCAACGACAATACCGTTTGCAGCACTCCGAAAGTGCACTGAGAATATGCCCGCCGACTTCGACGATTGATTGATGGGAACCACCGCATTGTGAAAATCTATCCATGGCTGGCCACATTCACCTGATATCGGATCGGCTGCCCCCGCGCAATACATGCTCTGGAAAAGGAATTGCGAAGGCTGAGCCGTTTCGTAGAGGCGGCGCGAGGTTACTCGACTGGAGCTAGTTCCGAGCCAAAGCCAACCATCTTGCAAAGCAATTGAACTGTTACTTGCTGCAAAGGCGGCCTCCCCGTGAGTCGGATGCAAGCCGTTACCGGGAATTGGGTCGTCCGGTGCACTGATTGGACCCCACGTCGCGCCTCCGTCTGCGGTTACGCGAATATGAAAATCACCCGGGTACTCGGCTGAGGGTGTAAAGTTCACTAGGCTTGGATCGCTGAGAACCATTCCATGTTGACTATCGATAAACAAGACCGCATCGAAGAATCCATCCGGCGCATAGGGATTCGTGAACACCAACTTCCACGTGCCGCACCCGTCCGTCGTCTTGTAGAGCCGCGAAAGGTCGCCTTTGCCGCTTGACATGACGAGGGCGGTGTTGGCGTCGAAGGCTTGAATACCACGGAAGTCAAGGGCTGCTACGCCGGGCGGCGTGGCGCAGGATTTCCACGTTGCGCCGCCGTCGGTTGTGCGCAGAACAGCGCCGTTGGAACCCGATGCCCAGGCTATACCGTTGCCCGCGTTGTCGATCCCGCGAAGGTCGGCTGTGGTGTGTGAGTCCTGTATCGTCCATTGCGCTGTAGCGGCGGTAGACGCAGTAATTAGCAGCGTAACGATGAATTGGAGCCGCAACATATGGATGAGTATAGCGAAGTAGTGCCCGAGTTACCGGCCATACGTACATAACTCGGTTTTCGGCCTTCCGGGAGTCGCCAGCAGGCAGAAACAAGGGTTGGAGACGGTTTGGCGACGATCCGGACATTGGACTTAATCGAGGCCCGACTGGGAAAAGGAGGATACTGCGCAAGGGGTACTATGGGAAATGGATTCTTCTTACGTCGTCGTTCCGGCCCTGATTGTGCTCGTAGGAGCCCTAATCGCGTGGCTTTCGGCTCGGCGTATCCTATTGCTCCGAAGGAAGAACTACCCAATGTGGCGGAAGACTACGGAGTGCATCGTCCTTCTGCCAATAGCACTGCTCGCGGTAGCTGTAGCGGGCAATAGCGGGCTCGACGCCAGAGCTTTCCTCGGAAGCGGCCCGCCCGGCGCGATGTATCTGGTGGACGGGCACAAGATGCGCATCGAGTGCACGGGGAGTGGCTCTCCGACGATTGTGCTTGACGCTGGACTGGGCAATGACGGGTTGATTTGGGGCGGGATACAGCCGGTACTGGCAAAGACCACGCGCATCTGCTCGTATGACCGCGCCGGGTTCGGCTGGAGCGACCCGCTGCCGTTTCCGCGCTACGCCGACCGCATCGCCGAGGAACTCCATGGCCTGCTGACGGCCGCACAAATAGAGGGCCCGATTGTTCTCATGGGACATTCCATTGCCGGGCTATACATCCGCGATTACGCGGGCCGGTATCCGGCGTCGGTTGCCGGCCTGATTTTTGTGGATGGCTCGGTTCCGTTGCCGAGCGTGAATCGTGTTGTCCCGAGGATCGATGCTAGGGAGGNNCCGCGAATCGAGACGTTGTTGGAACAAGCCGCATTTCATCTTGGTCTCCCGCGTCTTTTGGGAGCGTGTCCGGGCAGCTTTCCTGGGTTCGGGCACCGTGCAGCAATTCCGAGGATTGAGGGTCTGTGCCATGAGCACTTTGACGCATACGCCAGCGAGTGGGAGAACTTTGACCGATCGAATATCGAAGCCGCGAAGTCGGGCTCTTACGGTGCTCTGCCGATTTTGATCTTCTCACGCGATACCGCGGATCGGGTCTGGAACCAAGGGCAAGAAGAGTTGAAGAAACTCTCGACCTGCAGCCGGAGGATTATCGCCAGAGACAGCACGCACTACATACAACTGGACCGCTCGGAACTGGTCGAAAGGGAGGCGTCTCTCTTCATCGAGCAAATTCGTGGCAAGGCACCCGCGCCAATTGACTACCAATCGACAACAACAAAATGAAGCGAAGTGGAGTGCCGAAAACAATGCAGGCGCTGCGCCTTTGAGGAAATCGTCGAGTCACTCGTCTGTCGGTTTCCAGAACTCCATGCGTCCGTTTGCACATTGCGCCTGGATTACAGGCAAACCGGACACGATCCGCTT
>PLKU01000212.1 GCA_003140705.1 Acidobacteriaceae bacterium | reverse complement strand
ATGTTCCGCGGATACAGCGCCGCCCGCCGCGACCGCGCGCCTATCATCGAAACTGAAGACTTTCGCGACGAAGGAGCCCGCCGCTTCTGGGACGACGACTCTCCGCCCTACTTCAAGGCCACAAAGGGCCCCCACGACACGTGGAGAACCAGGTCGCCGTACCTCTACACTTCAGAGAGCTTCGCGCTGGCCGGCATCCATCGCTACTGGGATTACTGGCAGAACCGCATTTCCAATCCCGACCCTGCTCATTCGAAGTGGTCCGGCTACGCCTCCATTTATTTCTCTGACTCCGACGCGGACGGTCGCCAGGATTCGAGCGAAGTCTGCCGCGTAAGCGGCAAGGTTGACGCAGTACGCCTGGCAAAGGAGATCTACTATTGCCACCGCGTCATGCAAAGCGACCAGCCGGACCTGCACATTCTCGGACATTGGAGTTANNCCGGGGCGGGTTGCGGCTCAGGACAGGCCCGCGATTCCAGACCAGCCGGCAATCCCGGCACAGCCCGTCCACAAGACTGTGAAGACCGTTTACGTGGTAGCGAATACCGAGACCGTGGAGCTCTTTCTCAATGGCAAGTCGCTCGGCTTGAACTCGAAGCCAGAAAGCGGATTCATCTTTGCGTTCCTGGATGTCGAGTTTGTGCCGGGCAGTCTGAAAGCGGTTGGCAGAAATGGGGCCAAAGTAGTTGCCGGCCAGGAGTTGACCACTTCTGGTGCACCTGCCGCCATCAAACTTACTGCGATCGTCGGCCCGCAGGGTTTACAGGCCGATGGCCAAGACGCGGCATTTATCGATTTCGAAGTGGTAGACGCAAAGGGACAACGGTGCCCGACGGATGATGCCAGGGTCGACTTCAACTGCTCCGGCCCGTGCATCTGGCGCGGCGGCTATAACGGCGGCAAAATCGACACGACAAACAATCTATATTTGAATACTGAATGCGGCATCAAACGAGTCTCCGTGCGTTCAACGCTTTCTCCCGGAACGATTACGGTCACGGCGCGCCGCCCCGGATTGAAACTAGCCGAGGTCCAGATTGTATCCGCGCAAGTGAAACAGACGGATGGCTTATCCACCTTGATTCCGCAGAGGCTTTCAGGCCCAGAAGAGCGATGACCTGGGATGACGCTGATTTCCGGGTCATCTGGCTTCGCGACCGGCGGTTCTGGGGGAGGTACAGAAAAAGGAGTTTCATTCTTGAGGGACGACCATTCGAGTGTATGTCGTTGGATTCCGGTGGAGAGTATGTTCTCAAGCGAAGCGAGAAACCGTTGCTGCTCTGTTGTCCGGGCTTGCGCTGGCTGAGATCAGCGTGATTTCGCGATGGATGTCCTTTTTCAGGAGTTGGCGATGCTTAGATTGGCTGTTGTAATCTCAGTTTTCGGATTGACTTTCAGCATTGGTGCCCAGGCGCCCGGCAACACTCAAACTGCGCCTCGCGCCCCGGTACAGCTTCCGGGCGCTGGACTGGCTCAGCACGACTTCATGTTTGCAGGCGAGTCTCATAACCGGAGGATAGTCATCGTTCGGAAAGGAAAGATCGTCTGGAGCTACGACGACCCAGCCGGTGAAGGCGAGATCAGCGACGCTGTGATGCTTTCCAACGGCAACATCCTTTTTACGCACCAGTTCGGAGTCACGGAGATTACGCCGCAGAAAAAGGTGGTTTGGAACTACGATGCTCCTGCCGCCCGCGAGATTCACACTGCCGTTCCAATCGGGAACGACCGGGTGTTGTTCATAATGAATGGGGACCCCGCGCTGCTCCGTGTAATGAACATCGTCACAGGCGCAACGGAGAAGGAACTTGATCTTCCGGTCAAACATCCGATCAGCGTTCATGGGCAATTCCGGCATGCCCGGTTGACCGCGAACGGAACGTTGATAGTCGCGCATATGGATCTCAACAAGGTCGTGGAATACGACTCCGACGGCCATGAACTGTGGTCGTTCCCGGCCACTGCGCCCTGGGGCGTAACCCCGCTGGCGAATGGGAATGTCCTGATCACCGACCGCATCGGTGTGCGGGAGGTGACGCGCAGGGGAGACACGGTGTGGACATTCAGTCCGTCGGACGTGCCCGGCTATCAGTTCGCCAGCCTGCAGCAAGCCTGGCGTCTGCCCAATGGCAACACTGTCGTGAATAACTGGGTGAACGAATGGAGCACAACTGTCGAGAGCCGCTTTCGGACGCTGCAGGCCTTGGAATTGAAGCCCAGTAAGGAGGTGGTGTGGGCGCTCGCATCGTGGACTCCGCCGGCAGAACTTGGTCCGGCAACAACGATTCAGTTTCTCGATGAGCCTTCAGCTCCAGAGGATGTGCACTTCGGAGACCTTCGGTAGAAACGCCTGGCCAATCGGCCGAGTTTGGAGCTACCGGCACTGCCCTCGTGCGGAAAGCGAAAGAAATGAGGTTTGAATGAGGATCAAATCGTTTGTCGCGGCAGCGCTGATTGCGGCCTTGGGCTCCGAGTTCGCCGTACGTGCGCAGGTCGAAGAGCATCCGATTCCGCGCATCGTTGAGAGCAACGGCCGCCATGCATTGATTGTGGATGGCGCTCCGTTTCTGATGCTGGGCGCTCAGGCCAATAACTCCAGCGACTGGCCGGCCACACTCCCCAAAGTGTGGCCGGCCATTGAGTATCTGCACGCCAACACGCTCGAAATACCGATCTACTGGGAACAGTTTGAGCCGAAACAAGGACAATTCGACTACACCGCGATGGACACGATTCTCTCCCAGGCACGCGAGCATCATGTTCATCTGGTCTTGCTCTGGTTCGCTACCTGGAAGAATGGTAGTCAGCATTACATGCCGGAATGGATGAAGCTCAAGCCCGACATCTATTCCCATGTGATCAATCGGAGTGGGCAACTGGTTGACTCGCCCTCCCCATTTGCCCGGGCATCTCTCGACGCCGACGTCCGTGCGTTTACTGCCTTTATGCGGCATCTCAAAGCGGCAGATCCTCAACGAACGGTGTTGATGGTGCAGGTAGAGAACGAGACGGGCACCTGGGGAACGCTGCGCGATTTTTCTCCTGAAGCAGAAAAGCTCTTTGCGGCGCCGGTTCCGGATGATGTGCTGAAAGCAATGAACAAGACCGCCTCCAGTGGCGCGAACTGGAGCGAGGCATTCGGGCCAGAGGCCGACGTCTGCTTCCATGCCTGGGCCATCGCCCGCTACGTGGGACAGGTTGCCGCAGCAGGTAAGGCCGTCTATCCGCTTCCTCTGTACGTCAACGCGGCGCTTCGCGATCCGTTCAAGGGCGCGCCGGGCAGTTATGAGAGCGGCGGCCCGACTGACAATGTACTTGCCATCTGGAAGGCAGAGGCGCCGGCGATCGACGTTCTCGCACCGGATATCTACCTTTTGGACACGCCATCCTATCTGAAGGTCATGGATCTATATCACCGGCCGGATAATGCCTTGTTCATTCCGGAGACTGCCGGGACACCGCACGCAGCGCGGTTTTTATTTGCAGCATTGGGATTGCAGGCGATCGGCTATTCGCCATTCGGACTTGACTATACGCGCACCAATCATCCGGAGAGGTTGGTGCCGGATAAACCGAACGCCTTCCTTGACCCCACGGCACAGAACTACAAGCTCCTCGGTCCGATGATCCGCGAAATTGCCCGCCTGAACTTTGAAGGAAAGCTGCAAGCTGTGGCGGAAGTGGAAGACCAACCCGCACAGACACTTCACTTCGGAATCTGGGATGTGGTCGTTTCTTACGGAGGCGGGCGGGGANNAAAGGAAATGGCGAGCCGATTGGACGTGCGCTGGTGGCTCAACTGAACGACAATCAGTTTCTCGTTACTGGATACTATTGCCGAGTGGATTTCCGTCCAGCCGGCACCGCGCAGCAACAGAAGTCGCAGCAGATTGTCTTCGGGACGAGCCAGACGCCTTCGGCCCTCATCGAGGGCAAGTGGCAGCATCGGCAATTCCTGCGCGTAGAAGAAGGCGTGGATGAAAACGGCGTGTTTCAATCGCAACGCATTCTCAATGGCGATCAAACCGACTGGGGTTTAGACTTCGGTTCGGAGCCCGATGTCCTGCGAGTATCGCTCGCCGTTTATTGAGGCGGGAAGCGCAGGAATTCAAGGTCCTGAAGGAGAGCTGAGACCGCAAAACGCTCGAAGCGGAGGGAAATGAACATATGATATCCAGATGGCTTCGCGGCTTGTTCGCATGCGTGACCTTGCTGTCAACTGCGGCCTTCGGTTCGGTCGTGCCAACTCCCGCATATCCCGGCGCTGCCGCAAGCCTGGCCTATAAGGTAATGGTCAATGGCCAGCCTGTGTTTGTCCATCGCTTTCCGACGTTTAACCAGTTCCAGTGGATGGACTACGGCAGCTTCGCCATGACCGGAGTGGTTCACGTTACCATCACCTCAGTGGTCAACGATCGCAACGTGATTACCTGCTCCATACGGCCGCTCGCCTACGGTATTCACCCTCAGATTAGTGGAAACACGGTGAGCTTCGACCTCGATCAACCGCGCTACCTGGTGCTCTTCTTCAACGAAGAACCGACATTCCAGAGCCCCGGACTGCTGCTCTTCGCGGATCCGCTGGAGAAGAGAGCGCCGAAGCTTGGCGACCCCAATGTGGTCAACATCCTGGACTACAAGGTGGACAGCACCGGCAAAACACTCGAGACCGCAAAGATCAACCAGGCCATCAGCGATGTCTCAGCCCTGTCGGGCGGCGGCGTCCTCTTCTTTCCGCCGGGTGTTTACCTTACGGGCACATTGCTGATGAAGAGCAATGTGACACTTTATGTCGACGCAGGCGCCCTCCTTCAAGGATCGCGCAAGAGTGCGGACTACACTTCGCCGCCGATGCAGGCAGGAGAGCGGCCACTCCTCGCTTTGGTTGTCTTCAACAACGTTGAGAATGCCGGCCTGGCTGGACGAGGTGCTATCGATATGCAGGGCTATCCCTGGCTATGGCACGATTTCCAACCGGATACGGGAGACGGCCAGGCAAGAAGTGAGGAAGGGCTGGTCAACGATCCGCACAGAACTGGAATCAAGGGCTATATCGTCAATAAATGCCGGAACATAAACTTTGAAGGGCTACTCCTGCTGCGGTCTGCGTATTGGACCGTGACCGTCTCCGACAGCGAAAACTTCTCGGCAAAAAACATCAAGATCGTAAACCGCAAACAGCAATACCACGATGATGCCTTTGACTTAACCGGCAACAGCAGGCACATCCTTGTGCAGGATAGCTTCGCCATGACCATGGATGATACGTTTGCATTCTATGGCGGCCCGCGCGCCACCGTTGAAGACGTCGTGGTGAAAGGCTTCGTGAACTACGGCTATACATCTGCGCTGGCCATCGGATATGGCGGCGCCCCGAATATCCGGCACCTGCGCTTCGACGACGTACATTTCGTCTCCAACCAGAATAAATTCGCAATCTGGATTCAACTTACGCCCGCATACTTTGTGGGCAAGGGATACACGGCGGGAGCGCGCTCAAGCGACGACATTTTTCTCGACGATTTCAAATTCGTCAACTCAACGTTTGAGAATGGCGGGGGACATGTCTACATCGACGGCGGAAAGGCCCCGTTGACGAACTTTATCTTCGAGAACTGCACCTTCGGAAAACCTACCCGTCCTGGCGAACTGATGGGGACGAACGTCGCTCCCATCCTGTTCAAGAACGTCATGATGAATCAGGAAGTGGTCCGAAATGTCGACCAGCTAGAGCGCGATGGTTATGAGTTGCACGTCACCGTTCAATTTGAGCCGTAGGGTGGTGCCGTTGGCCGTTTAGGCTTCCGAGGCTTTGCCCCATCCCAATTCCTTGGACGTTCCGGATTTGGGGTGTGGAGATTACTCTTCAAACTCGATTGTCAAATTCAATCCGACTCAATCTTCCAGCACCGCTGCACGCGCCGAGTATTCGTTGTTCGACATCCACCACTTCTCGCCGGATATGAAATCGTGCACAGTTCTGTCGGGATTTCGTGGATCTGGTCCGAGCCCTCTATCCACTTACCTACAAAGCACGTTATATCAATCATGCAGCCCGTCAACGGTCCCTGCCAAGAAACAAAGCTTGGACTATGCCGCCACGGGGATAATCTGGACAACGAATCCAAGGTTTTGCAGACGGTTGACGAGTCGTAGGACCTGCTTGCCCTTTTCGCGGTTGTCGAAGTGACTGGCTCCGAGGTCCTCGTATAGAGTGCCGTTCTTGAGCATGTGGTAGGCAGCGGTGAGGATGGAAGCGGCAACGGCTCCAATAGCTCTTTTGGCACCACGTCGGGAGCGAAGGCGCAGGAATTGCACGTGGAGATAAGTTCCCTTTGTGCGGGTGGCCGCCCACGCGCATTGGATAAGGGTGGTCTTTAGCCAGGGTGCACCCTTCTTCATGCGGTTTGAACGGCGTTTTCCGGCGCTTTCATCGTTCTTGGGACAGAGTCCAGCCCAGGAAATCAGATGGCCTTCGGTACGGAAGCGGCTCATATCGATACCGATCTCCGACACGATCACCTCGGCCGAGAGGCTGCTGACACCCGGAATGGTGGTCAGCATTTGGATGGCTGCGAGGAAGGGTCCGACGTTGGCGTCGACCTCCTTGTCGATGCGGGCGACGGCCGCATCCAGGGCATCGAACTGATCCAGATGAAGTCGCAGCATGAAGCGATGATGGGCCGTCATCCGGCCATGCAGCGACGCCTCCAGCTCCGCCGGAGCAGCCTTGAGGCGCCCGTCGGCTAGCGCTGCTAACGCCTCTGGATCGGTCTGGCCGGCGATCAAGGCATCGACCATGCGGCGGCCGGAGATGCCGACGATGTTGCTGATGACCGAATCGAGCTTGATGTTGGCATCCTCCAGCGTCTTCTGGATGCGCTGAGTATGGCCGGTGCGTTCGCGCACAAACTGCTTACGGGTACGGAGCAAATCCCGCATCTGCTGGGTTGGCTCGTCAGGCACAAAGCTGGGCCGAATCAGCCCATGCGCCATCAGATCAGCCAGCCACGCGGCGTCGTTCACATCGGTCTTGCGTCCCGGCACATTCTTCACATGGGCGGCGTTGGCCAACACCAGTTCGAACTCGCCGTCGGACAAGATGTGACATACCGGCTTCCAGTAGACGCCTGTCGCTTCCATCCCGATATGCGTTACGCCTTCCGCCGACAGCCAGTCGGACAGAGTCATCAGTTCGTGGGTCGTAGTCCTGAAGATCTTCACTTCGGCCGTTACCTTGCCGGCCACCATGTGACGAACACAACAAACCACGGTGTCCTTGTGCAGGTCCAGACCAGCACAATGTGGATGTAGAACTTCCATCGCTCCTCCTCATGCGCCGCAGGCGTGGAACCCCTATCGATGGAAATCTGACAAGCGTGCTCCGGGGCTGTTAGGGGATACTTAATCTATAAAAGGTCGAATAGATAAACCAACAAATCAAATTCATGTATAACGATTATGAAGTGACGGGGACGGAGATGACGTATATCAAACCCCGCACAAAACATCCCTTTCGCACGTATCTCTGTGAGATGTCGGTGATCGCAGGAATCGCGGTGGTAGTGGCGTCAGTTCTTTGGTGGAGCTGGAATAGATAAAGGCTCTCATTTGAGGGGGCGGAAGTTAAGACGAGAGCCTTTCTTCCCCCTCAAATCTCGGAAATAAACTAACCAAATTAAAATCATGAAACAAATACCAAACGTGCCGTATCCAAAAGACTTCACGCCTCATACCGAGCAGGAGTGGACTGAGATCATCCTCGGTCCGTGGCCGAAATACAAGGTGTGTCCTCAATGCTCGCACACGATAAATCTCAATGACTTCGATCCCCGCGCCGGAATGTGCGGAGCGTGCATCAGCGAAGCGATGGCAGACGCAGGAGATTACTTTTCGCGCAGAGGATTGGTCGCCTCAGCGGAAGAACATGAAGCCAATGACTAACATGAAACTCGAACAACAGGTATGTAGTTTGGAGCTAGCAAAGCAGCTCAAGAAGCTGGGAGTGCCACAAAAGGGATATTTCAATTGGTGGCAACGTATTCGTGAAGATGGCGATGGTTGGGAGTGGTACGTTCGAACGGGCGGCGTGATTGGGGAGAGCTGCTACTGCGCTTTCACCGTCGCAGAACTCGGAGAGATATTGCCAAAGAAAATAAGCGAAGACGGCAGAGATTACAAACTCGCGGTTGGCTTTAGAGAAACAGGTGAAATCTTCCGGCCGTACTGCGAGTATTGGAATCCTTACGAAGGAAAAAGGGATTTCCGCATTGGCGATGGAAGAACTTCCGACACCGAAGCCGACGCCCGCACCACGATGCTGACCTACCTACTTGAAAACAAACTCATCACGCTGCAATGACCCAACCCTACACATCGGCAGACTTCGATAACGACTGGGCAAAGGAACGGCAGTTCATCGAGTTCGGAGCGGATGAGAAGCTCCGCCCCGCTCCCAAATGACCTCTTTACTTCCCTGAAGACACCAAAGAAGACCATCTGAGAGAAGTAGTCGAAGAAAATATCAAAGCATCACAATGAAACTTATAATTACCCGTTCATTCAGCAAGACGAAGCCGGTAGCGTCATTCGAGCCGATTAATTCGTTTTGCTCCGTCCAGGCGGAGTACGATGAACCGCTCGAAGATCAATTTGTGAAATCGATTTCGGAGCATCTCGATAAACTTGTCCGGCAGGAGGTCGAACGGACGATAGAGAACGAGATGAAGAAGGTCGAAGTAATTAAAAAGAAAAACACATTCTAAACATGAAATACCAAAAACAGCAGTCAATCGGTGGGGCCTGGGTGAAGGGATTGGAAGTGCAGTCAGGTTCGCGGTGCAAGTTGATGAGCGAAACCCAGCCGATGCAGAGCCAGTTCAAGAACGAGAAGACTGGCGAAGTGAAGATGCAGGACCTGGCGAAGATCCTCTTCAGCGGTGATGCCGAAGAAAAGAACATCAGTCTGAACCGTGCCACGATCAATGGATTGATAGACGCTTTCGGTGATGATTCGGCGCTATGGCAGGGGCAAGTGCTTACCTGCGAAACGGAGAAAGTTCGCGTAGCAGGAAAGGCAGTAACGGCAGTCTATCTTGTGGCGGACGGCTATGAGCGCGTGGACGACGAGAACG
>PLKU01000519.1 GCA_003140705.1 Acidobacteriaceae bacterium | reverse complement strand
GGCGGATATCATCCTTGGAGATGACAAAGACAGCTCCGGCGGCTTGGGATGTCGTCTGCTCCTTCTTCGACACCGAAGTCACTTTGATACTCATCAGGTCTTCGAGACTTTTTTGGGTAAGATCGCCGCCTTCCTGAGGGCGGGCGGGAGAGGTAAGGGCCGTAATCAGCGCTATTCCGGCTAAAATGCGGGTCCATGACGAAATCGGCGTGGAGAGCGTTGGCATATGTAGGATGAGCAATCGAGTCGAGACTTCGCAAAACTCCGTTAAACGAGTACGCATCTTCACCCATCTCCTGGATCGATGAGACTCCGGGTTAATATCGACTATCGGCAACCAGGAGCTAATCCAACATGGCCCAATTGATGTATGGGATGAGGCAAACTGCGTGACCTTCGTCACATAACAACAAGGACTTCGGAAGTCCGAAGTCTCCGACGTCAATCGAATCGGCGGTAGGGGAGTCGAGATGATCGCCTTGCCGGCACCCATGGCGTATGCCAGTGTCCCGGATACGGCCTGTGCCTCGTGGCAGTAAGGCGTGATGTAAATGTCGGCCGAGCCGACCAGCGCGGCCATCTCGTGAGGGCTGACAAACCGATTCACGAACAGGACCTGCTGTTCAACACCATGCTTCTTTGCCAAGGCCTGAAGCTCAAGCCGGTAGCGATCTCCTTCACGGGCTCGGATCTGCGGGTGAGTGGCGCCTGCAATCATGTAGACAGCATTGCTGTGCCTGGTGAGGATGCTCGGCATGGCCTGGATCACGTTTTCGAACCCTTTGTTAGGAGAAAGCAGACCAAACGTGAGAAGGACACTCTTGCCCTGGCAAGAGAAGCGATCCTTATACAGGTCCGGCTTCTCAAAAGGCAGGTCGGGGATGCCATGAGGAATCAGGTCGATTTTCTCGGCAGGAACCCTGAACACCTCCTGCAAAACATGCGAGGAATATTGGCTCATCACAATAAGGCGCTCGGAGCGTGCGGCAATCCTGTGCATCACAACCCGTTGATCCAGATTCGGCTCACGAAGCACCGTATGCAGAGTTGTGATTACCGGCATCTGAAGATTCTTCAGCAACTCCATGATGTGGCTTCCGGACTTGCCTCCGAAGATTCCAAATTCATGCTGTAAGCACACCAGATCGACATTGCTTGCATTCAAAAAGTCAGCAGCCGCTCTGTAAGAAGACAGATCGCCTTCACTGATCTCGAATCGCACCCGTTCCGGATATGTGTAAGATGATTGCCCGTCGTTGACAGCTACCACCGATAGCTGGGCCGCTCCGTACTCGGCAGAGATCGCGTCGCACAAATCTGTCGTGAAGGTCGCAATTCCACACTGCCTCGGAAGGTGATTCCCAATCACCGCTATCTTGACCGGACGTAGTGGGCGAGGGGCAAGTTGAAGAAAGGAACTCGAATCGACTCCGAAGATCTTGTGCCGCGCTTCGGGATAGATGAGACGGTTTGATTGCAAATTCAAAGAGGTATTTAAGGCGGCCATTCTGAGTGTCTCCCATGATCGTCGGGTGGTGATTGAAAACACTTTAAGCCCTCAAAGGGGCGCGGATTTGCCACGCGACTTCAAGGGTTTTCTCAGAAGCTGCTATTGAGTCGTCCTAAGCCCTTGAGCTCCGCTCTTCCGCATCTTCAGTTTTCCACGTTCCATCTGAAGACGCTGAGCAATCGTGTACATCACCGCAAGAATGTTTCAAAGAGATCCTAATTCCTGGCCGGAGCAGTGAAGCTATCAGCCCGTTTCTAAACAATGTGTAGAATGTTTTCTGCTCACAATTGACCGGACTTCCGGTTGCATTCTCTTGAATAGTACTCATGGCGTCCCGTGCGATAGCCGGACGCACCTGGGCGTACTTAAGGAAGAGACTATGAACGCAACAGCCGTTGAGAGAATTACGCCACTGCAATCTGAGCCAACCGGCGGCGCACGCCGGATTCTTCCGCCTTCCATCCGGTCTCTGGTGAGGTGGGGTCTCATTGCGGCGGTTGCAATTGGCGCCATACTCTCGGTCGTTCCCGGCCTTGTCCAAAAGTGGCTTTGGATGCGACAACTCGACTACGAGGGGATATTCTGGACCCTTCTCTCGGTCAAGTGGGGAATCTTCGGCGTCACCTTGATCGTTTCAGCCTTGTATCTATGGATTAATCTTCGACTTGCCGCGAGGAACATTGACCTGGTGGACGGGGAAAGCAACTTCAACAAGGCGTTTGCACACCCCGCTGACGCGAGCAGGACGATTGAAGTTGACATCAGCCCCAGACTGCTGGTCTTCGCTATCGATTTCGCAATTGGAGTTCTGTCGCTGATCTTTGCACTGAGCGTTTCCGGCCAATGGGACACCTTTCTCCGTTTCAGGTATGGCGGCTCGTTTGGAATCGCGGACCCACTTTTTGGTATTGACCTGGGTTTCTATGTGTTCCGACTTCCATTCTATGAATTGGTACAGGGAAGCATTACTGTGTTGACGATGTCGGCGCTTGCGATTCTTGCCCTTTGGACGGTCTTCGGAGTCCGCCAGGCGAAGTCCAGCGGAAAAATCACAGTGCCCGGTGTCGTCCGCCGTCACTTCATGGTGCTTTTGTTCATCCTTGTGGCCAACTTCGGCTGGGGCTTCATTCTAGACCACTACGACCTAGTCTATTCGACGCTCGGCGTGGTGCACGGAGCCGGCTATGCCGCAGCGCACGTCACCAGAGGCGCATTCTGGGTAATGACAGGCGCCTCGGCACTGGCGTGTGTACTACTGGCCATTGGGTTTTTCCGAACACGCACCAAGCACATTGTCGCGGGCATTGTGGTTTACGCAGTGCTTTATGTGGTTGCAGTGATGGCGCTGCCCAGTCTCTTTGAGACCTTTATGGTGAAGCCCAACGAACTCAGCCTCGAAACGCCCTTTCTGAATCATTACATCGAATTCACGCGCAAGGCCTATAAGCTGGACGGCATTCAGGAGACCGCTTACCCGGCCCTCTCCGATCTGACTCCCGATGTAATCGCGAGAAATCAGGATACGATCCAGAACATCCGTCTCTGGGACTCACGGCCGCTGCTTCAGACCTATCAGCAGACACAGGCGATTCGTCTTTACTACCAGTTCTATAACGTTGATGTGGATCGGTACCGTCTCCCGGATGGATACCATCAGGTGATGCTTGCGTCCAGGGAACTGGCGTCGCAGCTTCCTTCAGAGGCTCAGACTTGGGTCAACGAAACTCTTCAGTTCACCCATGGTGAGGGGTTGGTGATGAACTCTGTCTCGAACACGACAGGCGGAGGTCTCCCGCAATACCTTGTCGACAATGTCCCTGCAGAATCGCAATACGGCTTGAATATAACGCAGCCCGCCATTTACTTCGGGGAGGTCGCGCCTGGGTACAAGATCGTCTCAACCGGGATAAAGGAGTTCGACTATCCCAGGGGCAATGAGAACGTCTACGCGAGCTACCAGGGAAAGGGCGGAATCCCGCTCGACAGCATTTGGAAAAGGATCTTGTTTGCGTGGACTCAGAAGGACATCAATGTTCTGCTGACGTCCTACTTGACGCCGCAAAGCAAGATTCAGATATGGAGAAGTGTTCAAGAGCGCGTCTCCCAAGTTGCACCATTCTTGCTTTTGGACCATGACCCGTATGCCGTTTTGAGCGAGGGGAAGCTGTATTGGATTCAGGACGCCTATACGGTCTCTGATCGTTTCCCTTATTCGAGCCCGCAGGCAACCGGGTCGGCCCAGGGAATGAACTACATTCGCAACTCCGTGAAGGCCGTTGTGGACATGTATGACGGAACTGTTTCCCTTTACGCGATGGATTCCAAGGACCCTGTCCTTGGAATGTACGAGCGGGCATTTCCTGGGGTTTTCAAAGACCTGACCGGTCTCCCAGCGGACCTGAAGGCACATCTGCGCTATCCCGAAGACCTATTCGGAATCCAATCGACACAGTATGAGACCTTCCATATGACCGACCCGCAGGTATTTTACAACCGCGAAGATCTCTGGGTTCCTCCGCAGGAGAAGTATGATGGGGCGGTCAACCCCATGGATCCTTATTACATGCTGATGAAGCTTCCTGGAAGCGGACAGCTTGAGTACCTGATCATGACTCCCTTCACGCCGCAAAAGAGGGACAACATGATCGCCTGGCTGGCCGCCCGGTGCGACTTCCCCGACTACGGGAAGATGCTGTTCTACGAGCTTCCGAAAGACAAACTGATCTTCGGACCGAACCAGATCAGCGCGATGATCGACCAGAGCACGACCATCTCGCAGCAGCTTACTCTCTGGGATCAGAAGGGATCGGGAGTAATTCGCGGCAAGCTCATCGTTATTCCGATCGAGAACTCATTCCTCTACGTCGTTCCTCTGTACCTCAAGGCTGAAGGTACGAACTTCCCTCAACTGAAACGGGTGATAGTTGCGACGGGCGATAAAGTCGTCATGGAACCGACACTCGATGAAGCGCTTGCCTCGTTGTTTGGAGCAGCGCCGGGACAGTCGGGTCCTTTGCCCGGGAAACAAGCCGGAGCGCAGACGCCAATATCAAAGGCGACGCGGGATCAGGCGGAGGCTCAGCTTGCAGAGGCCCAGAAAGCAATCAACGCGCTGAAGCAGTTACTGACTACTCCGGCCCAATAGTCCCACTAGCTGAATTGTTGTTGAGCGGACAGACTCAGCTATCCGGAACGGGAACAGGAAGCGAGCAGGTCCAAATGAATTCGCAATTGCTGAAAGACACCGCGAAGTTACTATTTGCCGATCACAAGGGCCTGCTTGCGATGG
>PLKU01000406.1 GCA_003140705.1 Acidobacteriaceae bacterium | reverse complement strand
CATGGGCATTGCACAATCTGAGACCGAATTGCCAGAGGCATCGCAACGGTGGCGCCTTGGCGATGTTTATCAGCCAGTAAGCGTCGACTGGGCGACCGTTCGGGCAAAATCTAACACACACATGTTGGCATATGCCGCAAAAAACAAGTGGCTGCTGCCAGAATAGAATGCTCAGATGAAGGAAGCGGAGAATTGAAGTGAAATCACCCCTTTGTCACCCCAGCATCTTTTCGCAGTCCTCGTCGTAGCCTCGACACCATCCTTCGCTCAAGGAGCAACCGTCGTCGCGCAAAAACTACCCAGCGATCCCATGGAATTGATGCTTCTGGCCGCTAAATCAAACAATCTCTATGAAGACGGGCTGAGCCCTGGCACCTGAAGGCCACTTTCAAAGTTCTCGACGAGAATGGCAAAGCAACTGACCAGGGAACCCGACAAGGCCGATGAGCAGGAGCTCAATGCAACAGGTAAACGGTCATTGATGCCTAAACGGCATCCGATTTTCCTCTCGAGTGGGTTCCGGAATTGAGAGCCAGCTTCTTTCTTCGCTTACTTGCGCTGCATGGGAGATGTTACTTGCTTGTAGCCGGGAGGAATCTGAAAGCTGCCGCCGTCGACAGGGGCCGTTGAGAAGCCGAATAACTGAGTCTGGCTCTCGATCAGAACGCCTGCGGCCGCTCCATTGTTCTCCTTCCCTGTTGCGGTGCCGGGGTCTGACGAAGCGGGTGATTTCGGCCGCATGAGCGCGCTTCCCAGAGCCCTCCCAAAGCTGCCAAATTTACTGGTCTTGTCGCTTGTGCTTTGAGTGCCGCCGTCCGCGGAAGAACCCTGTTTTTGATCCTCAGCAAGAGGCGCCACAGAGGGTGCAGGCAGAGGTTGACCATCCGGGGACACGCCGACGCGGGTAACCTGGAGTACCGGGAGTCCGCTCATCTTGGCCGATTCCTTCTTCAAGTCGGCCAGCGCCTGGGCACTGCCAGGTTGAGCCGCCAGCAGCGATGCCATCGGCGTCGCATCGAGGTCAACGGCGAGTTCCTCAGCCAGGCGCTGGTTGAACTTGCGCATCTCGGCCATTCCCGGTGCGTCCCTCACCAGCCACATCTCACTCGTAGCAGCCATCCCTGCCTTTGTGTTAGAACGGTCATCTGCTGTTGCGAGCATGGTGAGGGTGAGCAATGCCTCTTTGGCGTTCTGTCCATCGATCTGCCGGGTGGCCCCGCTGCTGCTGATGTGGGCGCTGAAACTCATTTGGGGGGCTGAAGAAGCTGATGCCTGTGTGCCACTGCTCTTTCCTTGCGCCGCCGCCTTTGCCATTGCTTGCTGCATCTGAGCGAACGTCACGATTGAATAGGTGTGTTTATCCGTGTCAATGTAGGTGACGCTCTGCTGATCGAGATCGATGATTTCGGTTGAATGCGGATTTGAGCGCACCATGCGGCTGCCGTGAATNNGTGCCTGGCTTGCGCACTGAATACGCCTGCCATCTTTAGCATGCCCACCATGGAACCGCCGGTAATCTGGGTGGTTTCCCGGTAGGTGACGTCGGCAAAGGCAAACGGCTGCAGCAGTGTCGTTGCAGCAATGGTGAGGCATAGTTGCTTTTTCATTGTGATCTCTAGGGAGTTGAAATCTGTTCGGTGGTTATGTGCGGCTCATCGGGTCGAAGACAAGCTCAACGCTATCTTCTTTGCGTCATCCTCGAGGCTCTGGTCTGCAACTTAATAGCTCAGTTACAGACAATCCCCTGCTGATTCATGCCGAGGATCGTTTTTTCGGAAACCCCGGGCTGAAACCTGAGATAGGAAACGGAGAAGGCGTTCGTATCCTCGCCATCCTTTCCCCGTTCTCCGGTTACAGAGACACTCAGTGTGCCATCCGCGCTATAGAACGTGTCGCGAGATCTTCCGGCGGCATAAGCATGTGTCTTGTGAAAGCCGGAAAGATGCGCGCCATACCAGGCGAGGGTGGCACTTACGTTCCCGTCAAACAGGGGATAGAAATCCGCCTGCATTTTGCTCCTGCAGACCTGAGTGTCCGGCAGTCGCGTTGGCGCATTGCCAAGATGCAAGCGAGAATCTGTTGATGGGATGAGAAGAAGGTTAGTCAGCGGATCGGTAGTCAGTGTCGTGGTGCCCGCCAGTGCCGAAAGGCTGAAGACCAGCGTTGCCGTGAGTTTTGAGATATGCTTCATGGCGAATTTTCCTTTGGGAGTGCGAGGTTATGGCTGCTGAGCGCGACGTAAGCGTAACTGCGGGCCGATGCCGGCGATCCTTTGAGGAAGCAATGCGGCGCGGCAACCGATCACAAGCCTGCCTGCTTTGCCGCCAGGGCTCCGATGACGGGAAGCCTGAAGGTTCTACCCTGAGAGGCGGCGTACATCAGGAACGCCCACAGGCAGAAGCCGCCCAGCATGAGCAACAGGTTAATCGGCGCCTGGATGAAGAAGAAGATTCCCTTGGTGACTGCACTGATAACCAGCCCCAGAATGGCCCATGCAATCCAAAATCCGATCCATGCGAGGTTGAAGAACAGCGACTGGAAGGCGTGGAAGCGGACGAAGCGGTCGCTCTTGTAAGGATCAATGACGAGAAACAGGATGGCCGTGATGACTCCGGCAACATAGGCCAAGGCTCCGGCAGTGTTGATGCTCATGCCGGACGACGCGGGCGCGACCGCAACGGCGACGGTTTGATTGGCTGATGGAACGCAGAAAGCGCAACGATCTGCTCCTGGGCTGAAAGGCTTACCGCACGACGGACAAAAGCTCATTTCTGTTTCCTCCCATTTATCTCAGGTTTGAAGTTGGGGTGTGCTTTGGAGGTGACGGGCCGCAGTCACTCCGACTGACGCGATCAGAGTCTGGCAGCAAGCTGCTTCGCCAGGGGCTTGATGGCGTCTGTGTTGCACGGGCACGACATATACATGATGCGGATCAGCTTGTCACCCTTGCGCACCATCATCATCGAATCCGCTTCCGCAAAGGCTTCGTCCCCAATGCCGTCAAGAGGCTGTTGGGCTGCGCTTCCCAGGCCGCCAAGCACCTTGGCATTCAAATGCATCTGTTCCTTAGCAGAGTTGGTATCGACCCCAAAGGTGAAGACCACGACGTTTCCGTCTGCGCTTTCTGTATCCGTGTTCGCATTTTTTGGCATGTTGTTGAACACGCCACCGGCAAACTGCTCAAACATTCCTTGAGTCTTCTTGTCCGCGCCTTTAGCGGCCATCATGGCTGCGGCGTGTTTAGCCGCCATGTCGGCCGCGGTTCCTCTGGCGAGGTAGGAACAGCCACCATCGGCCGGACTGGTCTCCACAATGGAAACGCCAATAGCCTGGCTCACATCCTGCTTGCTCAGCAGCAGGCAGGGATCGCCAGCGACGGCGGCGCTTTTGTCCCCCGCAGTTGCAGAGCTCGCCGAACCACCCGAGGCTGTGTCCGAAGTAATTGAAGCCGTTTCTCCAAGAACCTCGCGTGAGTATTCATGCGCTTTCTGACTGACCTTGTGGGCCATATAGATGACGCCGCCGACCGCTGCCGCTCCGCACACGAAAAAGAAAAGGACAACGATAAGGACGATCTTGAGCCATGGGCTCGAAGCCTTTGGGACAACGGCCGTGACCGGGGCGGGCTGGGGCGCTGCAGGCTGTGCGACAGGCTGAAATGCCTGCGGTTGAGAGGGACTCGTTTGCTGCTGTGTGCTGGCTCCGCAAGAGCCGCAAAATTCGAAACCTTCCTGCAATGAAGCTCCACATTGTCCGCAAAACTTGCTCATTGTTTCTCCTGATTGCGAGTTGGTCTATAGCCTCGCCGTGTGAATCGGTAGTTTCCCAAGTGCCCGGTTCTTCTGCTGGTCAGACTTAGGCCACCCGCCAGTATGGCTCAGGTGCGTCGCGGCATAGCGCGTCGTCTTCGACCAGGGCGATGCGGGTCATGAGGCTGGCGACACAAAATGTCGAGAGCACGAAAAGCTACGGTGCGTGTTGGCGTGACAAGACGCTTCCTCGAATCGTCGGGGTTTTGAATGGATGCCGCGAAACGTAGCCGCGTAAATCTAGGGGATGGCGAACAACTTGTTGCATACGTCGCCGAGCTTTTGCCCAAGCTCTGCGTTGTGGATCTTCGGTGCTCCGGGGTCGATGACACTGATGTCGCAGCCGCGATCATGACCCTTGACAGCCGAGAGGGCGCCTGCCCCGTTCCAGTACGCGCCGTCGCCGATGCCGCCTATCGAGTGTGCCTGGAAAATCATCGGCAGTTCCGCCCGGAATATGTCGATGTCCGCGACTATCAGGTTGATGTAAATCGGGCCGACATGGCACGAGTGCGCGTCGACCCGTTGCGGGTGGCCGGCAGGAGCGGCCAGGATTGCGGCCACCACAGCGGGTGTCAGATATTTATCGCAAGCGGTGGCGCCGTTGTCGATCCAGGCGCTACCGCTGCTACCCGGTGCGGCGAGCGCGGGCGCGGTGAAAGCGAGCGTTGCCAGAACTGCGGCAAAGGCCAAGGCCGGAAAGCGGGGCGGGGAATGCATTTTCATGGAGTTTCTCCTCGATCTTACGGAAATTGGGTCTCGGTATTCTCTGTTAGCGAACATTGGGTGGCGGCTGAATATTGCTGTAGTCGTAGCGGCTGGATATGCGCCGCCCTTCAATCAGAGCCTCGCTTATGAGCGGGAGGCCACTGCCTTTTGCGATCCATACCGATTCATCCCCACCGCTGGCGGCGTTGTGCAGCGTGTATTTGGCCGCGGGTTGCGCGTCGGACACCTCATCGGCAACGTGCCGGCAGTCGCGGAGCTGCTTGAGCGAGTCGGCAGCTATCTGGGCAAAATCCTGGATGGAACCCGTAGCCTTGTGCCACACGCCATTGGTTCCTACGTACACTCCGCCCGGTGTGTCGATCACCTCCGAGGCGACCGAACGGCCTTGTCGCACTTCTGTCGTATACAGGTGGTGGGGAGTGCGAAGGAGCAGGGTCTCCGCATCAGCCACGACCTTGCAGGATGCATCCTGTGCCCGACCGAACGAAGTTGAAAGAATGGCCAAACTCGCCAGCGGAGGAAGGGTCCACATGCGCCGGAGAGAATTGGGGAGGAGTTTGTTCTGTCTCATGAATGCCATCAAGCGCCTCGTGGCACGCCGGCGTCAAACTAATCTCCGGTAAAGGATTCACTAACAGGTAAGAGGTTTTGCAGCAATTACTTGCGCGTGTCGACTAACTCAGTTTGCGGAGCCCGACCGCATGCTAGACTGGGTGGACCTTCATGCTGAAGGTGCCTGGCCATGGATGACACGAATCAAAAAGCGGCTCTCGCATCCGCGGCGGCCTACCGCTTCGGGATATTTGCCCTCGATGTCTCCGCCGGTTCGCTCACGCGGAACGGCCTTCGGGTAAAGCTGCAGGACCAGCCGTTTCAACTGCTCGCACTGCTGCTCGAAAGGCGCGGCGAGGTCGTGACCCGCGAAGAAATCCGGCAGAGGCTATGGCCCGGCAATACCTTTGTCGACTTTGACAAGAGCCTCGGCGTTGCAGTTCTTAAGGTGCGGGAAGCGTTGGCAGATAGCGCCGGCAACCCAAGGTTTCTTGAAACTGTGCCTCGCCGCGGTTATAGATTTATCGCACCGGTCTCGGTGGAGGTACTCTCAGGCGGGTCGACTCTCCCGGCAAGCATTGCGCCGACCAATGCACCGTCAACTGAACCCATGTCCGCTCAGTCGATCACTCTTCCGCCGGAGTCCTCCGCATCCGAAGAGAAGCGATTTCAAACTGTGCGTCGGCGGACCCTGTGGGTTGCAGGAGCGGCTCTTTGCCTGACCGTTGCCCTGGCCCTCACAGCTGTCCGCCTTCGCTTTCATTCATGGCAGGCCGCAACTTCATCGCCGGCAACCCCCGTCCAGCTTAAGGTGCGGAGGTCGGTGGCCGTGTTGGGATTCCGGAATGTAGCCGGAAGGTCCGACCAGAACTGGCTCTCGACCGCGTTCACAGAAATGCTGAACACAGAGTTGGCCGCAAACGGCGACCTTCGCCTCGTATCTGGAGAAGACGTAGCAAGCTTCAAACACGATCTCTCTCTGCCCGCCGAGGATACTCTGGCGAAGAATACGCTGACAAGACTGAGATCGAATCTTGGCGCGGATGTAGTGGTTGTAGGTTCGTACACACTGCTGAGTGACGGCGGGACAAATCAGATTCGTCTGGACATTCGCGCCCAGGACACAGCTCTCGGTGAGACAGTCTACGAAGGGGCCATCACCGGGAATGAGAATGACCTTTTCGATCTTGCTTCGCAGGCTGGTTCTCGGGTTCGTGAAAGCCTCAATCCATCGTTGAGCCTTTCCGCTGCGCGGGACGCTCCTCGATTCTATGGATCAACCAATCAGCTTGCAGTGCAGTTTTACAGCGAAGGCCGCGCTCGACTCTTTGAATTCGACTACGTCGGAGCGCGCGACTTCCTGAAGAGAGCCGTGACTGCGGATCCAGACTTCGCGCTCGCCCACTCGTCTCTTGCGCGTGCCTGGAGCGGTCTGGGTTATGAGGCGCAGGAACGCGATGAGGCGAACCGTGCTCTGCAACTAGCTCAAAACCTGCCGCCGGAAACCGCTCTCGCGATTCAGGGCCAGTACCAACAGTCGGTCAACGACTGGCAAGGCGCAGTGCTGACCTATCAGAAACTCTTTAGCCTTTTTCCTGACAACCTCGCCTACGGTTTGCAACTCGCCGGCATACAGAATCGGCTAAATCCAGCGGATGCCGTGCATACACTGGCCACGCTCCGAATGCTTCCTGCACCGGTGGGAAGCGATCCGCGCATTGACCTGATGGAAGCGTCTGTCCTGGTCAGCCAGGACCTGCCCAAAGCTCGCGCGGCTGCCCAGCGGGCAATTGGCAAAGCATCTGCTCAAGGAGCCACGCTGATGATGGCCCGCGGATACGGCATACTCTGCCAGCAGGACTCCACCGTTGGAGGGTCCATGGACCAGTCGGTCGCCGAGTGCGATCTTGCGCGCAACAGTTACATAAGCGCCGGAGACCAGAACAACGCGGCGCGCACGCTCAACGATCTGGCCGGACTCTACTTTTTGCACAGCGATCTTTATAGGGCTGAATCGATGTGGAGGGAAGCGATTGAGGTCTTCCGCAAAGTGGGAGACACGGAGGGCATTGCGGCTTCCTCAAACAATGTTGGTGACGTTCTGCTTGCGCGCGGAAAGCTCGTCGAGGCCCAGAAGTTGCTTGAGCAAGCGCTCGCCGGCTACAAACTGGACGGCGATCGCTCGGGCATGGCGCTGGCCATGGTGGATTTGGGCGAAATTGCAATGCAAAGGGCCGATCTTTCAACGGCAAGAAGCAACTATGAGCATGCGCTTGCGATCGGCACGCAGACCGGCGATAAAAGCGCAACAGCTTATGGCCTGTCGGGGCTTGGGGACGTATTCATGGAACTGGACCAACTGGCCGCGGCCCGCGGGCAGTATGAGATGGCGCTCAGACTCAGAAAGGATATTGGCGAGAAAGAGACGATTCTTCAGACGAGGGTTGCGCTCGCGCGACTCGCCATTGAAGAGGGCCATGCAAGAGATGCCGAACAGGAGGCTCGCCGATGTCGGGATCAGTTTCATCAAGACCAGCTCCTGGATAACGAACTGGGCGCAGGCCTCGTGTTGGCTGGCGCACTGCTCGATGAATCAAAGAGCGACGAAGCGATGCGGGAAACTGTTGCACTGCGGCCTCTCGAAGAGAAGACTGAAAACCGCGAATTGCAGCTCAGGTTCTCACTTGAACTGGCTCGAACTCTCGCGGCAGAGCACGAACTGCGTTCATCGCGAACCCTCCTGGATACGGTTTCAAGGGAAGCTGATGCATTGGGATTTACCGGCCTAGCCTGGAGGGCACAAACGGCCCTCGCAAGCATGCAGGGGGAAACTGAGGATAAAGGTCGAGCGATAAGAGAGCTGAAGCAGTTGGAAGCTCGTGAGCGGAACGTTGGCTTACAACTGCAAGCACGCAAGGCTGATGCTGCTTCAAGACTCTTGGCCGGCTCTGGCAGGTAGCCTCTCCGCATCACGCTGATTTGGCGGACCGTGCAGATCAGCGGGTGGTGGCCGCCAACGGTCCTTGTCCTAACGCCGCCGAAAAGCTCTTGCGTGATTCCGGCTCCTTTAGATGGAGTGCCCGGAGAGTTTTGTACCAGTTGTAGTAAGAGAAACTTGTATGACCAATGGCTTGAAAAAGAGCCGATGAAGGCGCTAAGGCCCATGTCAGTTGATGAAAGCAGGACTGCCGAGCAGGCGACACGCCCGCAAAACGCTAGATCCTGCCTAGTCGGGGCTGGAAACGCGCGTTGGGCTGTTACAGCCACTAGTCCGGTCAACGTCCAAATCGATGCTATTCGAACGCGGCCTGTGTCGGCGATTCAACTTCGAGCGGGCTGTCGGCGCTGTAAGCGCTTAACATAAGCACATTGTGACCGAGCAACAACTCTATATATTCGACTGCCTTTACCTTTTTCTGACGGCCTCTGCCGCCGTTTTCACGCGAGCGCCTTGGCGGCGAATCGTGGGCGCATTGGCCGGCGCGACCGTTTGCGGCCCGGCGGGACTTGGAATCATTGCTTTCGCCGAACGTGTCGGATGGTGGCACTTTGCGATCAAGCGGGCGCCGCATATCCTCATGCTGCTGTGGGTCGGCGTAATCTTCTGTGCGTTTGTCTTCCTTCTCACATGGCGTATCGCACGCCGTTTTGGCGGGCGCGGTCTGGCTGTGCTCCTCGTTGTCATTGCGGTTCTCGGGCCCTTTCGGGACTCCTGGTATATGGCAAGGTTCCCGGAGTGGGGCTCCTACGCTCCCGGGATCGCACCTTTGCTCGCGATCTCAGGTGCGTATGTCCTTCTAGGAATTCTTGGGCACGGGACGATGCGGATTGTGGCCGGACCTGCCCCGGCAGATGTACTGGCGCGCTGGCCTTTGCAAGGTGGCTGATTCTTTTGGGCGGTGCGCGGCCAAGGAGCACGCAATCAGGAATTGCGCGAAGCAATTGACTCCCGCCAATGGACGTCTGCATCGAATGTGTGCTATTGGTTCTGATGCGTGAGCCGAGAAGTATGATCGCCGAATGCACAGCCCAGAAAGTTTCACGCACTTGGCATGGGCTATAGGCTGAAGATGGCGAGTCGTGTTCAACAGTACCTTGATGCAGTCGCTCAACTGCACCCCTGCGGTGTGATTTCGCTGGTGAGCGTGATTCTCTTCGGTAGTGCAGCGAGCGGTGCCTTTTCAGAGACATCCGACGTGGACCTCATCATCGTGCTCCCCGACGAAGCGACCCCTGAGGAACGACGGCGCCTTCGCGGGGTGGTAGCAGAACTCGAAGTCACACACGGTCTTCGATTGCCGGCGAGCCGACCCAAAAACCTGCTGGAGGTGTTCGCTGAGCACGCCGGGGGAGACGCGGACTCATGCTTTTTCTGTACCCGAAGCGAACTGATTTCGGGAGACATTGCGCGCGTCTTCGGCCTGCGGCCAGCCGAGGAAATGTTCGTTGACCGCATCGTTTTTGCCAGCGTGATTGTTTCTGCCAAGACAGTCTGGGGCGAGGAACTGCTGCACCTTGTGCCTTTGCCTTCCCTCCGGCGCCTCGATGTGTTCAAAGCACTTTTCGGATTGGCTGGCTTGGTCCTGTTGAGCGCCGCCGCGTTTCCGGTGCTTGCCGACGCAACAAGATACGCTGTGGGTGCGCTTAAGCACTCGCTGCACAGTTGTTATTTCTGCTATCACCTGAAGACGGCTCCCCTCAACGAAGAAGTTGAATTCTTCAACTCCCATTTGGGTCGAAGTAGGACGCTGCTGGAGTTGCTGAACCAGCGGCAAGAGTACCACCGGTCATTCACCTTCGTGCTGCGCTGTGTGCCGATCCTCTTTCAGCTGCACCTGCGGACCGTGTGGGATAACCGGTTCCCTCGCGCCGTGGCTAGAGGACGTTTATCAGGTTAAGGACCTCACCTACTGACTCTGCCATAGTTGGGCGATGAACTCTCTGCCCGCCGTTTCAGACTCTGGAAGTCGGTGCCCTGAATCAGATGTGGCGGCCCATCGAAGTGGCGAACCGTGCGCGCTCTAGCTCATTACACCTGGATCACCGCCAAATTGGACATTGAGTGGTCAAATGTTGAAAACTGGACTTTGCACCAGTTGAGCGGTGAAGGAACGACTTGTGGGTTGATCAACAAGTTAATTCCGAACTCCCTACAATCCGGGCACAACCCTGGGCTACCTATGTGGACCGCACGTAGACGGCCAATTCGTGACCGGCTTGCCGGGCCTCGTCCTCTCGATTAAAAACTTAGGCCTCGGCAA
>PLKU01000522.1 GCA_003140705.1 Acidobacteriaceae bacterium | reverse complement strand
GGGCGCCGTATGTGTCGCTGGTTTCAGGATCGGCCTCTTACCGCAAGTTGCCGGAGATGCTCACTCGACTCGAAGCTGGCGAGAACCGAATTACTGGTCTTGACGACCGCCAGACCGACGAAACCTTTGAGACAGAGTTCACGGCGCGTCAGAATCCGTATCGCGGCTACATCACCATCATTGAGGGCTGCGACAAATTCTGTTCGTACTGCGTGGTGCCTTACACGCGCGGCAAGGAGCGTAGCCGGGGCTCTGACTCCGTGTTGGCCGAAGCGAGACGCATTGCCGACCTTGGGTATACCGAAGTTCAGCTGCTGGGTCAGAACGTGAACAGCTATCGTGATCCGGAANNCTGGCTGCGGTCGGAGAGGTGGTTGGAATTCGCCGTGTGCGCTTTACCACCAGCCATCCGCGCGATTTTACCCGGGACATTGTGGACGCGATTGATGCCGTGTCCACTTTGTGTGACCACGTCCATCTTCCGGTTCAATCGGGGTCGTCACGAGTGTTGAAGATGATGGCCAGGGAATATACCCCCGAATGGTACTTGGAGCGAATTGCCTGGATCAAGGCTGCTCGGCGGCCGATTGCACTTTCGACAGATATCATTGTCGGTTTCCCAGGCGAGACTGCCGGCGACTTTATCCAGACGATGGATTTGTTGGCGGAAGTTGAATACGATTGCGTGTTTGGGTTCAAGTACTCAGGCCGGCCGAACACGCCCGCGCTGACCATGATTGATTCCATTCCAGAAATTGAGAAGTCAACCCGGCTTCAGTCGCTTCTTGACCGTCAACGGGAGATACAAAGAGTGAATTACGCCAAACACTTAGGCCAGGTGATGGAAGTGATGGTTGAGGGAAACAACCCAGCTCGAGGACAGATCTCAGGCCGAAGCAGTCAGAATAAGCCGGTAAATTTTACCCGAGCACAGCCAATCGCACCTGCACCTGGAAGCTACTTGCAGGTAAGAATTACCGCAACGCATCCGAACAGTTTGGTTGGCGAAGCCGTCTAAAATAGACAGAACGGACGGAAGAAGGCATTCATGGATATTGAGGTGAGGATACGCGGCCTGATGATGGATCCCGCCACCAACATGCCCATCGTGGTGCTCAAGGATGTGGCGTCTGAGACGGTGATGCCCATCTGGGTGGGAATCTTCGAGGCCAATGCCATCGCCATCGAGATTGAGAAAGTGGCGGCTCCACGGCCGATGACTCATGACCTGGCCAGAAATTTGATCCGGCACTTGAATGCCCAGCTAGAGCGGGTTGTCATCACTGAACTTAAGGACGACACGTTTCTCGCCGTGCTTTGGCTCCGACAGGGGAACGAACCGCTCACCATTGACGCCCGGCCGTCCGACGCGATCGCACTTGCGCTACGCGCAGATTGTCCGATCTACGTCTCGGAGCAAGTCATGCAGACCGCCAAGTTGAATACCTCAGGTCCGCCTGAGGGCCCAACCGCGGAACAATTGCGCGGCTGGCTCGAAGGACTGAACGATGAGGACCTGGGCCGCTACAAGATGTAAGAGGCTGGGCGGTGGCAGGGCAGTCAATTCCAGAAATCCGAATAGCGTTTTACGAGCAGAGCCTTGATTGCGCGGTTTCACTATACAGAATATCCGTTATCAGACATGAACAATATCCGCAATTAAGGCTCTAATTGCGGATTTCGCCCAGCAAAACCTCAATCTCGGCCTTCTCAGCTGCGGAGACTGGAAGGAGCGGCGCCCTCGCGCGGCCACCGTAGTAACCGTTAAAGTCGCATGCGTATTTCACGCCGGCAATTCCCAACTGACCAACCACACGTTTGCTTGGTTCGGCGATGCGCAGCTCCTTCTCTGCTGCGAGCAGCAGGTCGTGGTCCTTCCAGGCAAGATAGATCTCCTGGCAGGCTTGCGGAGCGCAGGCGGCAAAACCGAGGACGGCTCCGGAAGCGCCTGCTTCAAGCGATTCAAGCAGCCCGGCCGTTGAGCCGGTCAGTACCTGAAACCCAACTTCCTTGGTCCGAGTCTTGATAGACANNATGGCGACGCCGCTTCCGAGGTCCTGGGCGGAAACAAAACAGCCAGTCGCTTCAACCTTGGGAGCCAACATGCGGCTGGTGACGGCTTCAAAAACTGGGGTGACGGTAACGGTCCGTTTAGGAGCGGTGCGAGTGGAGTCAACCAGGGTACGAATTCGCTCGATATCCCCTGTTGAGTCCTTGATCCCAACAATGTTGGGATGCTGCGCCAGTTGGGCGATGAGTTCCACGGGCAACTGGTAAGGGACAAACTTGGGAATGTTGTAGAGGAGCACCGGCAAGGGCGAGCGATCGGCAACGCTTCGAAAGTAATGCAGCACGGCTGCGTCTGGCATCAAGGGGCTATAGTACGTGGGTGTTCGAACCAGAACCGCGTCAAAATGGCATTCCGCGGCGGATTCAGCGAATTCTACGGTGGCCTTTACGCTGTCTCGTCCTACCCCGGCAATGAGCACCTTATCCGGTGCTGCGTACTCTGCGGATATGCGCAACACTTCGCGCGATTCCTCGTCGTCGAGCATGACCGCCTCGCCAGTAGAACCCAAAACCACCATGCCAGAAAGCAGGGTGCGCGAGTAGCGAGCCATATTGGCTTCAATTTTGCGAAAATAGATCCGCTCATCCGGGTAGAACGGCGTAGGAACCGCGGCGAAAATGCCCTCAATCAGCATGGTTTCATTGTAGAGCCCTGGGCAGAAAATCGGGCTGGCCGCTTGCCTGCTTCACTTCAAAATTGAATAGTTGACTCTTTGTGGTGCAACGCTTGTTCAATAGGCGATAGTCTTTAGATACACGCCGTTTGAGGAGCTTGATGTGGAGTCCTTTTTCGATGAAAGTGGAGAGGAAAACAGCCTCTCGAAACTATCGCGTCTGTCTCTTTGGTTTTTTTTACACGCATTGCTGGCGCTGGCATCATGGCTCGCCCTGATGCTGGTTGGCTATGCTCTGAACCCCGACGGGGTCTCCCAGTCAATCATCCTTATTCTGTCCATGCTTGTGCCGCTTGTGGTGGGCCATTTTGTCGCGCGGATCCATCCGGATGACATGGCTTCGGCAGTTTGGCTGTTGGGTCTCATCTGGTTGCTCATTATCAGCTTGTGGATTCTGGACATGCCGACGGGACCAAACCAATGCTTCCAATGCGATGCAACGGACAAGTTATCGCGGACTTTCTTCAGCGTTCCGAAGCCAAGTGGGCTCATCGACGACGACGGTCCATTTCTGGCGACATGGCCAACGGCAGCGCTGGTTGGCTACTCCTTAGGTGCCTGGCTTTCACTCAGAAGGAAGAAGTCGAGCGAATAGCTCCAAGCAATGAAGCCGGACTCGTCTTAGGAGCCGTTCGCCGCGTGCAATTCCTGCAACGCGTAGACCGTGATGTGGTGCCGCTGCATGGCAGCAATTCCTTCCACTGCCGCCTGTGCGGCGGCGATGGTTGTGATGGTCGGAACACGCGCCAGAACGGCGGCCCGGCGAATTGCCTTCTCATCGAAGATCGTGTCCTGACCACGGGGGGTGTTGATGATCAGCTGGATGCGGTCACCCTTGATGAGATCAACAATGTTCGGCCTTCCCTCTTTGACCTTGAAGACCCGCTCTACACTCATGCCGGCCGCTTCCAAAATATTGGCCGTACCATCCGTAGCCACAAGTTTGAAGCCGAGATGCACATAGCGGCGAGCTAGCTCCACTGCGACCGGTTTGTCATGGTCGTTCACACTGAAGAAGACCGTACCGCCGCTGGGCAATACTTGTCCGGCCGACAGTTGCGCCTTGGCAAAGGCTTCGCCAAAGCTGGCTGCCACACCCATCACCTCGCCCGTGGACTTCATTTCAGGGCCAAGAACGGTGTCGACACCGGCGAACTTGGACCAGGGAAAGACCGGAGACTTTACGTAGTAATGCGAACCGGTTCCAAGATCCCTGCCGGCTGCCAGCTGGTTTGGAAGCACCTCGCGTAGTTTCCGGCCAGTCATCAGGCGCGCGGCGATCTTGGCCAACGGAATGCCAGTGGCTTTGGATACGTAAGGTACGGTCCGCGAAGCTCGAGGATTCACTTCGATCACGTAGACATGATCTTCTCCTGCGGCATCGCGCTGAATAGCGAACTGCAGGTTGACGAGGCCAACAACTTTGAGGGCAAGAGCGAGCATGCGGGTATAGATGCGGAGTGTCTCCAGAGTCTCTGGCCGGATGCTGACGGCAGGCAGCACGCAGGAGGAATCGCCGCTGTGTATGCCGGCTTCCTCGATATGTTGCATGATGCCCGCGATGATCACATCCTCAGAATCACACAGAGCGTCCACGTCAACCTCGACGGCACTTTCAAGGAAATGATCGACAAGGACTGGCCGCTCCTGAGAGTACTCGACTGCCTGGCGCATGTAGAGGGCCACAGCTTCAGCGTCGTAGGCGATGACCATCGCTCTGCCGCCAAGCACGTAGCTGGGTCGGACAAGCACTGGGTAGCCAATCCGCTCACCGACAGCAAGGGCCTCTTCAACGCTTGTCGCAGTGCCGCCTGGAGGCTGCGGGATCTCCAAGTCTTCCAGCAGTCTTCCGAAACGCTTGCGATCTTCTGCCAGATCAATGGACTCAGGCGAAGTGCCGATGATGGGTACGCCTGCAGCGCGAAGCCGCTGCGCAAGGTTCAGCGGAGTCTGTCCGCCGAATTGCACAATCATGCCGATCTCAGCGCCTGACTGCGCCTCGTGGTTGTAGACGGCGAGCACGTCTTCAAGCGTGAGCGGTTCGAAGTACAACCGGTCGCTGGTGTCGTAGTCGGTGGAGACGGTTTCAGGGTTGCAATTGACCATGATGGTCTCGTAGCCATCTTCTTTGAGCGCAAAAGCTGCATGGCAGCAGCAATAGTCGAACTCGATGCCTTGGCCGATTCGGTTTGGGCCGGAGCCAAGAATGATGACTTTGTGCGTAGAGGTCGGTGGGGCCTCGTCCTCTTCGTCGTAAGTCGAGTAGAGGTAAGGGGTCATCGATTCGAACTCGGCAGCGCAGGTGTCAACAAGCTTGAAGACCGGCTTGATGCCCTTCGCCTCGCGCAGTTCCCTCACCTGCTTGACGCCTGCGTGACCTTCGAGCTTCCACTCCACTGCAATTCGCTGATCGCTCAGGCCGAGCCGCTTCAATCGGCGTAATTCGTCGGCCGTCACGGTTTCTGGCGAGGTCGCCGCAATCTGATTCTGCTCCAGCGTGATCTCGCGCACCTGGTGCAGGAACCACGGATCTATGCCTGTGAGCCGGGCAACCTCGCGCACGGTCATGCCGCGCTCGAAGGCGAAACGAATGTAGCTAAGCCGCTCTGGCTGTGGCGTGACCAGCCTTTGAATCAGGCGGCGCGGTTCCAGAGTCTCACTGTCGGTCTTCTTGCCGGTTTCAAGCGAGCGAACCGCCTTCATGAGCGATTCCTTGAAGGTGCGGCCGATCGCCATAACTTCGCCGACAGACTTCATCTGCGGGCCGAGCGTGTCATCGGAGCCAGGAAACTTTTCGAATTGCCACTTGGGGATCTTGACCACTACGTAATCGATGGTTGGCTCGAAGCATGCAGGCGTTTTGCGCGTGATGTCGTTGGGAATCTCATCGAGAGTGTAGCCGACGGCGAGCTTGGCCGCGACCTTGGCGATGGGAAAGCCGGTTGCCTTCGAGGCCAGCGCCGACGAGCGCGAGACGCGCGGATTCATCTCGATGACCGTCATGCGGCCGTCGATTGGATTCACCGCAAACTGCACATTAGAGCCACCGGTCTCCACGCCGATTTCGCGCATGACAGCGATCGCCGCATCGCGCATCTTTTGGTACTCGCGGTCGGTGAGCGTCTGCGCCGGGGCCACAGTGATGGAATCCCCGGTGTGAACGCCCATGGGATCGAAGTTTTCAATGGAGCAGATAATGATGACGTTATCCGCTAGATCACGCATTACTTCGAGTTCATACTCTTTCCAGCCAAGCACGCTTTCTTCAATGAGGCACTCGTGGACGGGCGAGAGATCGAGGCCGCGGGCTAGAATCTCCATCAGCTCTTCGCGGTTATAGGCGATTCCACCGCCGGTGCCGCCAAGCGTGAAACTGGGCCGAATGAGGACTGGGAAGCCGAGCTTGCCTGCGAAATCAAGGCCGTCGCGCAGATTGTTGACTAAAGCCGATTTAGAAACTTCCAAGCCGATGCGGAGCATTGCATCCTTGAAGAGAAGGCGGTCTTCAGCCTTCTTGATGGCTTCAAGTTTTGCGCCAATAAGTTCCACATTGTAGCGGTCAAGAATGCCTGCGTCGGCAAGATCGACGGCGAGATTCAGCGCGGTTTGCCCACCGACGGTGGGCAACAGGGCGAACTTTCCTGAGGCAGGGTTGGCGGCGAGCATCTCAGTTTCGCGACGGATGATCTCTTCGACGTATTCGCGCGTAAGCGGTTCGACGTAGGTGCGATCGGCGAGGTCGGGATCGGTCATGATGGTGGCCGGGTTTGAGTTCACCAGCACCACTTCATAGCCCTCTTGCTTGAGAGCCTTGCAGGCCTGCGTTCCGGAGTAGTCGAATTCGGCGGATTGGCCGATGACAATTGGGCCGGAGCCGATTACCAGGATCTTTTGAATGTCATTTCTGCGTGGCATGTTCCTGCTCTGTTTCCTTGTTCAAGCATTCAAGATGAAGGGGCTGACGCAAAAGAGCGGGGCAAATGCCCCGCCGGTTGAATCATTAGTAAAGTAAGTCACGTGAACCGATGTGCTCATCCCTTCCACTCCTCCATCATCTGGCGGAAGTCGTGAAAGAGGTAGTGGGAGTCGTGCGGGCCGGGAGCGGCTTCAGGGTGGTATTGGACGCTGAATAACGGCAGCGTCTTGTGACGCAGGCCTTCGAGCGTCTGATCGTTGAGGTCGACGTGGGTTAGTTCGACTTCGTTGGCGTTGATGGAGTCGGGATCAACGGCGAAGTTGTGGTTGTGGG
>PLKU01000443.1 GCA_003140705.1 Acidobacteriaceae bacterium | reverse complement strand
GGCGCATCGACAACCAGCTGCGAGGTCGTGCCGGACGGCAGGGCGATCCGGGCGAATCGCGGTTCTATCTGTCGCTTGAAGACGATCTGATGAGGATCTTCGCCAAGCAGTGGATCAGCACGCTGCTGGAGAAGCTGGGCATGGAAGAAGGCGTTCCGATCGAGTCGAAGATGATTTCGAATCGCATTGAGGGCGCGCAGAAGGCAGTGGAAGCGCAGAACTTTGAGAGCCGCAAACATTTGCTTGAGTACGACGACGTAATGAACAAGCAGCGCGAGGCCGTGTACGGAGTGCGGCGGCGACTGCTGGAAGGACTCGATCAGCGGGAGCTGATTCTGGAGGATTATGTCGGCGGGATTTTGAGCTCGGCGATGGATGAGTTTGCGGGCGAGAAGGTCCATCCCGATCAGTGGAATGTGAAGGGTCTGGAACAGCGGCTGGTCGACCAGTTCGGGCTCAGCCTCACGGCGGCGGGGATCAAGCCGACAGAGCTAAGCCGGCATGAGCTGGGCGATGCGATCTTTGAGAAGCTGAAGCAGGATTACGAAACCAAGGAGAAGATTCTCAGTGCTGAGACCATGCGCTACCACGAGCGCATGGTGATGCTGAGCGTGATCGACGGGCTGTGGAAGGAACACCTGCTCTCAATGGATCACCTGAAGGAAGGGATCGGACTGCGCGGATACGCGCAGCAGGATCCGCTGGTGGCCTATAAGCGCGAATCGTATGACATGTTCGAAGCGATGATGCTAAAGTTCCAGGAAGACACGGTCCGGTTCCTGTTCCGGATGCAGATCCTGGGGCCGGATGGCAATCCGATAGGTGCTGCGCCGGAGGTTCCACGGCCTAGGGGTCCGGTTCCATCGGCTCCACCGGTGGCGAGCGCAGCGCGCCCGATGACACTGGATGCGGAGCCGAGAGAGATCTCAATTCCCACGCGACAGCCGTCGACCACAATCGATGCGCTGGAGAAGGAATTCCACCGCAAGAAGCAGCGCGAGCTGGAGGCGGCGACGAGAGCGGGCGGCGGCGACGTGAGCCAGCCGACACAGCGGCGGACGGGCGATAAGGTAGGACGCAACGACCCATGTCCCTGCGGCAGCGGGAAGAAATACAAGAAGTGCCACGGAGCTGAGTAGCAGGGGTTGGCACTCTTCCTGTTGTAGCGCGAGCGGTTTGGCTACCCCAACGCCGCACATAACAAACAGGCCCTTTCGTCTTCCCCTGTTCCGACATCCCATGTCTCAAGATCGAGACCGGGGGTCCCGCTCCCGGAGGCACGTTGAGATGTGTGCCATCCGTCGAGTTATGCACGTTCAGTAATACGCACTCGTTATCCTTTTCTAGTTACTTGAAATGGTCGCGAAACCTGGGAATGTTCGGTTGTGAATTCTCCCTCTCCAGAGCCAGTCCACTTAAGTTTTGCCCTCAACTCGCTAGTCGATCTGATGGCACGGAGACCTAGCATCAAGATTGGAACGCCAATTGCTAGAGTGTAGTCCCCGGCATGGGGCTGGGAAATTCAATCTACGGAGAAAACCCAATTGAATAACATGCTTCTCAAACTGTACGTAAAGTTCCAGGACCTGAAGAACAACGAAGACGGTCAGGACCTGGTTGAGTATGCCTTGGTCGTTGCTCTGATTGCTTTCGGTGCAACAGCCGGAATGAGCACTTTGGCCACCGGCATCAACGCTGCATTCAACACCATCAGCTCGAAACTGGCTGCCAACCTCTAACCCCCTGACCGTCCGCCGTCAGGCCATTGCACCAGTTCCTTTGCGCTCCCGGGAGAGATTCGTTATCACGTGGGGTGAAAAATGCGTTCTCTCCCAGCTAAAGGCCACAATAAACAAGCTCGGACCCTGTGAGTGGAGCTGCGCTCGAACTTATTTGGGCTCCTCTCCTACACATCGCCGGGAAAACCAACGTGTGAGGTCATTCGCAGATGAAGAACATACTATTCAAACTGTTTGTGACGTTCCAGGAACTGAAAAACAACGAATCAGGTCAGGACCTGGTTGAATATGCTTTGGTTGTTGCTCTGATTGCTTTCGGTTCGACAGCCGGGATGAGCTCTCTAGCCAACGGCATCAACAGTGCGTTTAATACCATCAGCTCCGATCTGGCCACTTCCCTCTAAGGCGTCCCCGGCAAGCCGGGAATACGGGCTCAAGCACGTCTTGGAGTTCCCGGGAGAGGCAAAATGTGCAATTCGTTTGCCTCTAGTGGGAAAATAATTTCCCACTTCGGTGGTTAAGACGCCCGAATGCTCTCTCCCTGCCCTTCGGACATGCGTTCTAGCCTCGCCGTTATTCTTCTCTCTCTGCCGGGCTACGGTTTCGAGTGGCCGAGAGTCTTGAAGGTGTCGCTTCGCGCCGCAAAAGCTCGCGCTTGGAACCGGCAGGCCGAGAGTTACCAAGCGGTAACTAACCTGGGCTGTATAGCGGTGCGAATGGATTATCCGAAGATGCCGAAGCGCTTTTTCTTTTCGACGACTTCGGAGAGGCCGGCGGCTGTTCGTGCCATTTGGCGTATCGCCCTGGAGATGGGCGAGTCTTCAAGGGCGAGGGGAATTGCGGAATTCTGGGTGCGCCGGGCGGCAGCATAGTCGTCGGGGATTCTCCACTGGGCGGGCATGGTAAGCGCCTTGGTGATGTGTTCTTCATCGAAACCCAGGGTACGGGGCGTGTATCTGTTGATGACCACCTGGACCGAGTTAATGCGCGGGGCGAAGAGCTGAGTGATCATGCGATTCGCGTTTCGGAGCTCGGAGATGCCTACCTGTGTGACCAGGTAAACGATTGCGGATGAATCGAAAACAGCGGTGCCCTTGAGATCAATTCTGGAACCGGCGTCGACGACCACGTATTCAAAGTTCTGGCGGGCGACGGAGAGCATTTTGTCGATGGCGACGTTTGTGGGAAGTGAATTGGCGAATGCGTCCGGACCCGCAAGGACGTGCAATCCCGAGCTGTGTTTGGTGAGGAGCGAGGCCAGGAAGCTGCCATCGAGGCGCGCGTAGTCCTGAAGGGCGTTTGCAGTGGAGTACTTGGGGATGATGCCGAGGTTGATGGCGGCGTCCCCGATGGGGACGCCGAGGTCAACCAAGAGCGTGCTCTGGCCCGATTCCTGAGCGAGGGCAACCGCAAAATTAGACGCCAGGGCAGTGACTCCGCAGCCGCCTTTGGACCCCAGAAAGACCAGGAGCTTTCTGGCAATGGCGCGCTTGGCCGGGCGTGAGCTGGGGCGCTGCGCCGTGACTCGGGCGAGAGCTTCTGCAATGTTTTCGACTGTGACGGGCAGGTTGAGGAATTCGCGAGCGCCGGCACGCATGCTCCGAACCACCAGATTCACATCGGACTGACCCGAATAGATCATCACGGTGGCAGGGCTTTTGGTGGAGATGGTCCTCACCAGCTTGAGGGCATGTTCGGGGTCGCTATCGAGGTCAATGATGACGACGTCGAAGTCCTGCATCAGGGCCCGAGGCATATTGTTGAGGTCGGAAGGATAAGCTGCAAACTCCTGGACGACCACCCCAGCCTCAAAAGCATGGCCCAGATGAGCCCGGTTCACTGCCCCGCGCTGGCATGCGGCGAGAGCGTCGGCAACTCCTCTGAGGCGCTGTTCATCTGGACCGACCAGGGCAACGGTCAGCTCACTGCTACCGGAGGAATCTGAATTGTGGGATGAAGACGGCATATCGCTATCAATACTCCCAACAGCTTGCAATATTGCCAAGTTTAACCTGTTGGGGGCAAATCGTCCGAGTCCTTTCTGACCAGAAAGAGGCACTTCGGTGTTGTGAGGTCCTGATTTGCAAACACTTGAGCGCGTCAGCCGACGACGGCGGCCGAGTTTGAGTCATGGGAAAAGGCGTGTCGCTAGCAGAAAGCGATGATGTCCTGCTGCACCCTATTAAGGCCAACCAAGCGCTCCTGTTCAGCGGACAGATGCTATCCACATAGCCAGAGGCGGAGCCGGGGCCATTTCTCTTCATTGGGCAAAGTTGATTTCTACGAGGACCGTTGAGTGGTCGGGCGCGGAAAGAAATCTCCATTTGCGAACGGCATCTTCGGCAGATGCGGCCAATGCGTGGTTGCCGCTGAGGGTCTTAACGTCGCTGACTTTGCCGAAGAAATCAACTGTCGCCTCTACGCTGACGCTGCCTTCAATCCTGAGGCGCTTGGCGATTTCAGCGTAGACGGGTGGGACGCGCGATTTGACAGGCCGGGCGCCTGCTGCGCATGCCGGGATCGCCAGGGCCATTACCAGCGCAAAAGCAGCCGCCTGAATTAGTGCTGTGCCGGTCCCCCGGAATCGGCGGAGACCGATGGATTAAGGTCTGTTAGCCATTTGCCCTCCTGAGGCTTAGGAACCACTTAAGTGGGCTTTTCGACGGCAGGAGGGAGGAGATTAGTGGATTCTTACCCGCAGATTATGAAAGGAATGGGGAGTTACAGCGTGGGGCTGGGATTGGCGGTTTCGGCGAATGTAAGGTTTTGAGCCCGGGAGTTATGTTGCTGGCGCCACAGGTCGAAGAGGCGACCATAACTAAGAGTTATGTACTGGGAGGAATCGATGCCGAGGCGGATGGCAGTTTGGTCGATCCATTCGGGGGGGCCTTCGAGTTCAGCGTAGTTGCCGATGGGGGTTTCATCCACCACGCAATGCCCGGTGCCATCGGTCCATTCGGCACGCCACTTTTCATAGCGGAAGGCGGGTAAGAGGCCGAGGGAAAGAAAGAGCTGGGCCAGCGCTTCACCGTTGGAGACTTCGGTTTCGGTTTCGATGCGGTGCTTATGGGTGTCCTCGCCAGGGCCGGCGTCCGGCAGGCGTTTATGGGTCAAGAGGCACCTGCCGGCATAGGTGCGGATACGGAGGATTTCAGTGCGGGCACGCATGCTGCGGTCGGGGGTGTCGTACAAGGTGTTGCTTTCAAAGCAGCGTGGAGTTTCCAAGGTGAATCCGGCAGCCATGAGGCGGCGTGGGAGGGCTGCCAGGTCGTCGGTGGAATCGAGTCGGAATTTGATTTCGGTTTCCACGGGCATGGTAAGGAGTGAGTATACGGCAGGGGAAGGAATAACGGTGGACCGAAAAGGCTGAGCGTTCAAATTCGACGACTGCCCCAGCCGGGGTTTTGGAGCCAGCGGCTGCCACAGGAGACAATGGAAGGATGAAGACGCTTCGACTAAAGGTGGACCCCGGACACCTTGAGACTGCTGAGGCCGAAGAGGCGCTTGGACAGGCGGCAGAGATCCTGAAGGCGGGGGGGCTGGTGGCTCTTCCCACGGAAACTGTTTATGGTCTGGGTGCAAACGCCCTGGACGCCGCGGCTGTGGGCCGGATTTTTGAGGCTAAGCAGCGGCCAGCCTGGGACCCGGTGATTGTGCACATCTCTGACCTTGCCATGCTGGACAGGCTGGTGACAGACGTTCCCGAGGCCGCCAGGACGTTGATGGGGGCATTTTGGCCCGGGCCACTGACACTGCTGCTGCCACGTACGGCAGCGGTTCCAGACGTGGTGACGGCCGGACGGGCGCTGGTGGGGGTCCGGATNNACATCCCGTGGCACTTGAACTGATTCGACGGGCGGGGGTTCCGTTGGCCGCGCCAAGCGCTAATACCTTTGGGCGCACCAGCCCAACGACGGCGGCACACGTGCTGGTGGATCTTGAATCGCGAATCGACGCGGTGCTCGACGCCGGAGCCACGGGGTTCGGAGTCGAGTCAACCGTGCTGGACCCATGCCAGACTCCGATGGTGATTTACCGGCCAGGAGCGTTGGCAGCGGAAGTGATTTGTCCCATCGCCGGGGCTGTTGAAGTGTTCAAGTACGACGGGGAGCTGAAGGGGACGCCAAGGGAGGCAATGCCGTCGCCTGGGGTGGGGCTGCGGCATTATGCGCCCGGGGCGCGGCTGGCGCTGGTTGAGGGACCCGTTCAAGAGCTGGAGCAGCTGATGGCGGAGGCGGCGAAAAACTGCCCGGGTGAACGGGTGGGACTGATGCTGCCGGCCGAGGTTCCCTGGCCAAGCGAGGGGACCATTCCGCACCTTTGGGGACACTGGACCAACCCGGAGGAACTTGCAAGCGAGCTATACGCCGGACTGAGGGCACTGGATGCTCAAGGGTGCACCGTCATTGTTTGTCCGCTGCCACCGCCGGAGGGAATTGGGGCGGCGATCCGTGACAGGCTGCAGAAAGCTGCGAATCGCGATTAGGGACTGGTTCCGATCCCATGGGTTTACTGCCCGGGATCACCGTGTTTGTACATATATTTGATTGCTGACTTGTAGATGAGGACTTTTGACTTTCCCCGGACCTTGAGGGCATTGCGATCGTACCACTCGATGCAGCCCTCAATTTGCTCACCGTCTTCGAGCACGATGATCATTTGAGTTTGAGCCTGGATTTGCTTTTGCAGGTAGAACAGCTCGGCGTCCCTGTGCGGGATGTCTTCAGCGGTTCGCACCATGGAGCGAAAGGGGAGAGGCGCAGGCGCGTTCCGCTGGACGCGCGCAGGCGGACGCGGATTGCCTGGCGCAGGAACGTGAGCGGCTTGGTTGCTGACAACGGGTTGGCTAATGTGAGTGCTCATGAGCAGCACCTCTCCTAGGGGAAAAACACAATTTGACGATGCGGCTGGCGCTTAACGGTGAAAGCCAGTGTGTTGGACCGGCTCCACTTTCGATTTGGGGACAGATCTTGAACCAGAGTCAATGTGCCCTTGCTGGGGGCCTTCCAAGTGGCTTGCGTTCGCCTTACATCAACTCTGAGTTCGACCTCATGTGAAACCGCCGCAATGAGCAGGCGCCGCATTCACCCTTCGCAGGCAACGCCGGGTAGAAGAGCGCGATGGCCGGGAAGGCCTATCTAGAACCGGAATAGGTACTATGGGTGGAATTGATTGTACACAGAAAGATGCGGACAGGTGAGCTGAAGTTGCTCCCCAACCTCGACAAAATGGTAATCATTTTGCGGCCACGTTGAGAGCACAAGAGTTGAATTGAGATAAGGATTTCCATATGCGTGGGTTATTCGCGGACCAGGCCCACCGCCATGGCATCGAGTGAAAGGGACCGGAGCAGATTGCGGCGCATGCCCTGCTCGACCTGGGTGAGGGCTCGAGCGGCACTGTCGATCCAGTCGACTGTGAGAGCAGAGTCGCGGACGAGCTTGGCCAATTCGGCTTCGAGGTCGAGGTTGCGAATGAGGCGAGGCGTGCCCGCGACGACAAGGAGCAAATCCTCAATGAGGCTGCCCAGAGCACGCAGAAGATTGATGGTTTTTTCGTGGCCGTCGGCGCCGGCGCGATAACTCTCTGTGGCGTGGAAGAGCTGGGAGTAGTCCGGCTCGCGCAACGCGGTGCGGAGGAGGATCAGGGCGTCTTGACGGCTGGAGAGGTAAGCGGCCAGGTCAAGGTTGAGGGCACGGCCAACTGCGCCTTCAGCAAGGCGTGCGGCCAAAGCGCGGTCGGCGGGCTTTAGCTCAGGGCGGCGGGTGGCGAGTAGAGACTCGAGGTCAGAGGATGGGATGGCGCCGAGGCGATGAATGACGGCGCGGGAGCGGATGGTAGGGAGCATTTCCTGAGGGTTTTCAGTGAGGAGGATGAGCGAGGTGTGCTCGGGCGGCTCTTCAAGGACTTTGAGCAGGCTGTTGGCCGCCTCCTTCATGAAGGCGGACGAAGTGAAGATGGAGAAGGAGCGCTTGGACTCGACTGGTGGCCGGTAGTAGGCCACGTGGATGACCTGGCGGACCTGGCCGAGCTTGATGAGCAGTTGCGGCGGATCTGGCGGGACGATGAGGACATCTGGATGGGTCTGGATGAGGATGCGGGTCTCGCGCTTGTCGGTCTCGCGAAGGGCTTCGCGGGCCTCGACGGCTTCAGCCACACGAGCTTCAAGGTCGGCGGAGTCGTCGATGCGGAGGCAGTTACGGCATTGGCCGCAGAAATCAGGAAGAAGGCCGGATTCGGTAGGCGTCTCGGTGGGTTCGAGGCAGTTGACGGCTTTGGCCAGCATGAGCGCAAGGGTGTACTTCCCTGCCCCCTTGGGGCCGGCGAGGATGAGCGAGTGGGGAAAGCGCTCTGCGCGGATGCTCTCGCGGAGATGTGTAACGGTTTGCGCGTTGCCGAGAAAGTCCTGGAAGCCCACGGATTGAGTTTAGAGCATCTGCGGTTTGCAATGGTTGGGGTGAGTCGAATCCAAGGTCTCCCGCCACGGCGGAAGACCTCAGACATTCGACGTGGATGCGAGCCTCGACCTGTTGCGGTTGCAATGAAGAGGCGAGGTTCGCAAGCCTCCGTAGTGCTTATTTCGCGGGGGTTGGGGGCAGATAGCTGAGATCAGGCTGGAAGCGATACACGTCGTACTGGCTCGAAGTAATCAGCATTCGAACCTTGACCAATAAGGCCTGATAACCCTCCTTGCCCAGTCCTTTTTCAGCTCCGAATTCTCCGTCGAAATCCGCCCAGCTATCCATGCCTGCGACGGAGATGAACTGCGTATTCGGCGCGCCAAACCGCCTTGCGGCAAATGTGTAGTCCTTCACTCCGCCCTTTTTAACACCCGGCAAAATCTCGTTCTTCACCAGATCGCGATAGTCTCCAATCTTGTCCGGGCGAATATCGCTGACCAGGACCCGAATCATCTTCGGTATCTCTCCGCTTGGTGGCAGGCTAAGCTCCGGAATCACCTCATCAATGATCCGCCGTGAGCTTTCCTCGCAGTCGGCGATTCGGGCGCTGATGCGCGCCAGGTCTCCCGCCTGGTCCTTCGTCTTCGGATCGGTCGTGGCATCGAGTTCCGCCCACTTGGTGTGATACGCAACGCGCGCGTACTCATGGGGACCGGTCAGCGAAACCCAGGTTGAAGCGTAACGCTCCGACCCGCTCTTGGCCAGAATTGCGTCGTATTCCTTGACCGCAGCCTGAAAATCACCAACACGGTCCGGCTTGATGGTATAGAGCGTAACGCTGCGGATGTTTGCATCTTGAGCGAAGGCGGTCGACGCCAGCGCTGCCACAACTGCCATAGCGAAGATGCTTTGGCAAACTACCCTTCTTAGAATCGACCTCACGATGTTCCCTCCTTGTTGCAAGCCGGGGCGTGACCTCCGGCATTCGAAGGTTCGGAATTTCAGCCGAACGTTATCTTCATCAAGACCGTCGTCGGAAAGGGGTCCGGCGTCCACGTCTTTGAAAACGGCAGTGAACCGTTTCGCTTGGAATTTACAGATTCGGCGAGTATACATACAGGCACTGCCACTGGCCAGCGGGGGATTTGCGCAAATTCATGAATTTACGGACAAAGGTCGCACGGCAGAGAGCAGAAGTCGACTCGAGGAGTTCCAGGTGGGGCTCGAAGCCATCAAGAGGAGTCCTGGATTGATTTTGGCGGCATCCTTTCGCTGTTGGATCGAATCTCTCCTTTGAGGCCCCATCGGATTCGGCGGGCCGGGGAGAGCTGGTATGTCCAAAGACATAAGTCTGCGAGAACACCTTGTGAAGCTGCTGAAGGGCGGGAATGCTCACGCTGAATTCGAGAAGGTCATCGAGGATTTTCCGGTGGAACTTCGCGGGAAAACGCCCAAGGGTGCGGAGCACTCGCCATGGGAGTTGCTGGAACACATGCGCATCGCACAGTCAGACATTCTGGAATTCTGGCGGGATGCCGACCACACGTCGCCGAATTGGCCGGAGGGGTATTGGCCGGGAACTCCGGCACCTCCGGACGCGAAGGCGTGGGACAAGAGCGTGAAGGCTTTTCGCAAAGACCTGAAGTCTATGTGCGACCTGGTGAGCGACAAGAAGACAGACTTATACGCGAAGATTCCGCACGGGAGCGGACAAACGATCTTACGCGAGGCCCTGCTGGCCGCCGATCACAATTCGTATCACCTAGGACAGATCGTGCTGGTGCGTAGATTGCTGGGAACGTGGGGATAATGTGGAGGGAAAGCTCCTGAGGCGGATGCTCGCGCGGAGATGTGTGACGGTGTGCATGATGCTGAGAAAGTGTTGAAGACCCACTGGTTTCGTTGAGAGCATTGACGGCTGGCTGGCTTGACTTTCGCTTGTGTCGAGAGCAGCATACTGCCTAAGCCGACGGCTCTGGTTTCCCTGGTTCCGAGCCGTCCCTCACGGTCTGAAACATATTACCGGCTTGATGAGATTTTGAGGTGGCTTCTGCCACCAAGGAACGCCCTGGGAGATCTTGAATCATGGGTGGTTTGATTATCACCTTATTTGTGCTCTGGATCGGCTGGCGCGCTTACTCGAGTGCGAACAAGACCGGAACCTGGTCGAACAAGGTGTTTTTCGGGGTGCTGGGCGGCGCATTGGCACTCACGGGTTTGATTTCAATCCCCCTCTATTTTCTTTCCTGGTCGACAATGAATGCACACATTGGCCTTTTTGTTACGTGCATACTCCTGGGAATTGGCATTGGGGTCACGGTGATTACGATTTTTGCGAATCGATGGTGGAAGGCCGAGTTGCTGAGGCGTGCGGGGAAAGATCAAGCGCTTTAAGTGGTCATCCTGCTCCTCCTGCTGTATTCCGTGGGCGGCTCGGCGTAGACGGCCGAAGCGAATGCATCGATTTGCTTCTTGAACAGTGAGGGCCGGTAGCCCAAGCACTGAGCGCAGAACGGCTGGGTCTGAGGGCATCTATCCTCAGAGTCGTGAGCTTGTTCCCCAGGTCATTCGCTGGTCGCCCGAATGGTGCGGAGCCTTGTTATCACGCAGCGGTTCTTGCGCTTATTGAAAGCGGGAATCGCCTCGAAACATGGGGAATGTTTCGCCCCAACCCAGGTCCCAAAGGCGCCGTTCAGACATAGGAGGCAATCCCCCTCTTAAGTTGTCCATCGAAGCGGTTCTCAGCTGGCCGACGAATCGTCGTCGACCGTCGAAGTGTCATCCACAGCGGCAGTATCATCCACCGCAGTGTCATCCACGGCAGCGGTATCATCCACCGCGGTGTCGTCCGTAGCGGGCGAGGAGTCGATCTCCGGGCCCAGCGAATCGCCGTACTCGCCCGCTTCGGCAGCATCGTCGGCATTGCCCGCTTCGTTGTCAGCGGCGGCGGAGTAGATTTCGGCGTCGTCGGGAGTTGCTGAGTCGGCGTAACTGGCGGCGGTAGCTGCGTCCTGATCCGCAGTCTGCTGGTCCCAATTGGCCCAACTCTCGTTCTGAGCAGCATCCCAGGTCTGGTCGGTATTGTCCGGGCCTCCTGCGTTCGCCNNGGAATCGTCCTGCGCGGTTGCGTAGTCGCCGGAAGCGGCGGCCTGTGCCTCTGCTGTCTCGTCCTGCTGGAGCGTTTGCTGGGCGTCACTCAGGGCATCGGGATCGGTGGTGTCTGGCATAACTCAACCTCTCTCTTTCTTGGTTACCCCGCGTGGTTTTGCTCGACGGCGGGCGCCGGCAGCGGGTGAGCTGATTTTGGCCGCAGCGTAAGAACGCTTTGACATTTCGGACAGCGGACATTCAGGGACGGTTTGCCCCGCAGAACGGCAAACGGAACTCGCATCGCGCCCTGGCACTTGTTGCAAACAACACGAATGGAATCTGCAGGGGCTGGCGCCGGGCCAGAAGCTGCAGCGAGAGAAGCCGGCGCTGGTTGCGGTGCTGGGGCAAGTTCC
>PLKU01000404.1:206-5105 GCA_003140705.1 Acidobacteriaceae bacterium | reverse complement strand
GGCATCCCGAACTTTGCCCCTGGCACGCGGGAGGTCACAGCCCGGGCAAGTGCGAGCCACTCCTGCAGGTATGTTTTCGCGGACCAACTTTTTGGGTCGCGCAAGTGATGCCCGAACAGATCCACCTCGTTGCNNCCGATGCCATACAGGCAGGTCCAGCCGGTCGCTTTCAGAAAACCTGCCAGGTTGCGCACCGCTTCAGCTGTGACGGCGTAATACTGGGCTTTGGGCTCGCCTTCCACTTCGCGGGTCTGCGGATGTTGGGGTTCGGGAGACTCTGGAGTCGGTTTCCACCACGCAAACTCGCTGGTATTGCCGCCCAGACGCAGCACGCCGCTAGGAGCAAGAGCTTTGAATTGGCTGATCAATCCGACGTTGCTGGCCGCAAAGAAGCTCGGGTCCGTCAATTGCTGCACCTCGTACGAGAGGCCGACGAAGTCGGCAGGCATGCGCGGACCTGTCGCCCCAGTTGGAATCCTGAGGGTGACCTGCCCTCGCGCCCGGCTTTGCGCACGGAGGCGGATCGCAGCAAGAGAAACGGCGGCGGTAGCAATGAATTTGCGGCGGCTGATCGTCTTCATCATCGTTAAAGTGTAATTGGCTTTTGACATGTGCACCTCTCCAAGTTGCTGGCTGTTGTCGGAAAGCAACCCTTCGCAACTTGGGTCGTCAGTTTCCGAATTTCTCCTGACCGGCCATCCGGACGAACTCGGTTTTCGGCCTGCTGGGGGCAGCAAGCCGGCAAAGAGCAGACTAGTGACGGATTGGCGACGATAGCTTGAACATGGTGGAAAGTCCACTGATTTCAGGGTTGTTGTGCAAGCTGTGATGTATCCCAACCGCCCCCGAGAGCCTTGACCAGCAGGACGCTGGCTTCAAAGCGTCGCTGCGTGATTTCAATGTCGTTACGCTCGTTTGCCAGCAGCGCGGTCTGCCAGGTGATTACCTGGAGATAGGTATCGACACCATCCTCGTAACGTGTGTTGAAGAGGTCGAGCGATTGCTGCGCCGAGGCTGTAGCGTCGTGCTGCTGGCGTGCTTCGATCCCAAGGTTGTGCAGCGCGTTCAGATTGTCCTCAACCTGCTGGAATGCGGTGAGCGTGGTCTGGCGGTATGCGGCGACGGTGCCGTCGTACTGCGCGAGGGCAATATCGGAAGTGGCGCGCCTGCGGCCGTGATCAAAAAGGGTCTCGGATAGCGTTGAGCCGACAGCGAAGAAGTGGCTCGGCCACGAAAACCAATTGATCGCGGATGTGCCCGCGAATCCAGCCGCTGCCGAGAGTGACAGCGTGGGATAGTAGGCGGTCTGAGCGATGCCGATCTGTTCATTGGCTGCGGCCATGTTGCGCTCGGCCGAGGCGATGTCGGGGCGGCGCTCCAGCAACTGTGATGGGAGCATACCGGGAATTGCCGGAATCGTAGGTGCGGCGACGGTGATCGGGTCGGGCGTCAGAGTGAAGACCGCAGGCGGCTTGCCGATTAGAACTGCGATTGCGTGTTCGTACATGGCGCGCTGAATCTCGACATCGGTGGCCTGCACCTGGGCTACAAGTAGCTGCGTGCGTGCCTGTGTCACGTCGGAAAGCGGCGACGCTCCGCCGTTGTACCGGTCCTCGGTAAGTTGCAGGGCGCTTTGGAAGCCCTTGACTGTGTCGTCGAGAAGCTTGACCTGGGCATCGGCCGAACGCAGATCGAAGTAATCGACCGCCAACTCGGCATGCAATGAAAGCCGCGAAGTCTCGAGGTTGGCTGCCGAGACCTGTGCCTGTTCTCGCGATTGCGCGACAGTGCGGCGGACGCGCCCCCAGAGGTCGATTTCGTAGTCAAGGTCGAAAGGAAGAATGACGTTACCGTCGCCGTTGTTGGCCCCCGAGACATTCAGGTACGGCTGATTGTTGGAGTCTCGGACGGCGCCGACACTGGGTCCGACCCCGATCGTTNNCGGCGCGGAGGTTCGCCTCCGCCTGTTTCAGAGTCTGGTTGGCTGGATCGATCTGTGCCTCAAGAGTGTTGAGTTGCGGGTCGTTGAAAAGCGTCCACCAGTCCCCTTTTAGTTGTGCGTCGCTGGGCTGCGCGGGCTTCCATCCGTCATTGGACTTGAAGTTTTCGGGCAACGCCTCTTTGAACTCCGGCGCAAGTGGGGCCGTGGGGCGCACGTATTGCGGGCCCACCCGACAGCCTGCTAACCCGAGGCAGGCTCCCGCCACGAGCGAAAGAGCGGGCCAACGCCAAATGGCAGTCCTGATCATGATTGGCCTTTCTGGCTCCCGAACCGCGGTTGGACTTCCATCCCGTTGGCGAGTGAGTCGGACGGATCCAGGATCACTTCCTCAGCGGTCGTCAGGCCGGAGGTGATCTCCACCGAGTTGCCGAAGTCATGGCCGATCGTAACCGGCACAAGCTGGACGCGGTAGTCACGGACGACTCCGACGCGGAGGCCCTCGGCGCGGAATAGCAGCGTGTTGGAAGGAATCGTAACGGCATTCCCCAACGCGGGCAGATGGAAGTGGACGAAGGCATATGCTCCGGGACGCAAGACGCCTTTCGAGTTATCTACATCTACCTCTACATTGAGGGTGCGCGTGGCGTGGTCGATGGCGTTGGCGTTGCGCACAATGGTACCGGGAATCCTCTGGCCGGGGTTGGAGTCCTGCGTCAACGTCGCGCTGTCGCGATCGTGGATCGAGTCGGAGAAGACCTCAGGGACAGCGACATAGACGCGCAGCGTGCCGGTCGCATCCATATGAAACAGCTCGCGTGGATTGGCCGACCCCGAGCCGGCGTCGATAAGGTCTCCAATGTCTGTGTTGCGCGCGGTAATGACGCCATCAAAGGGCGCAACGATGCGTTCGTAGCTCTGAAGCTGCTCGAGGCGGCGCACGTTGGCCCTGCTTGCGTCGACAGCGGCCTGCGCAGCGATGTAATTAGCGCGGGTCTGGTCGGCCTCCTGTTGCGAGACGGCGTGCTTGGCCAGCAGCGCCTGCCAACGATTGCTGGTCACGCCGGCAAGGTCCGCATTGGCCACCATGCGCTCCAACTCAGCGCGTGACTGGTCCAGTTGTTGGTCGATTTCGGGCGTCTCGATCTCAGCAAGGAGGTCTCCCTTTCGCACGTGCGCGCCGATGTCGAAGTACCACTTCTTCAGGTAACCGTTGGTGCGCGAGTAAATGGGCGTATCGGTAAAGGCTTGTACACTCCCAGGAAGTTCTAGATCGTCGGCCTTCGACCCCTCCACCGGATGCACCACGTTGACCGAAAGAACGGCGGCGGCCTCAGTCGCGTGAGCTACCGCAGCCTCATTCGCTGCGCGCAGACTTAGTCCCCAGGTAATTGCGGAGGCCACCACGACGGCGCAGAGAATGCCTAGCGTGCGGCGGCCTCGCAGAACATGAGCATGCGTATCGTCATTCGCCTCTGAAACAGCATGCATAGGTGCAACCGAAGACGCGAGGGTTCCCGCTTGTCCCTGCTTGCCGTTCACATCCACCATTTCAACGATTTCATTGCCAGTGATCATACGTGTTCCTCCACGAGGCGCTTCTCCATGCGTGCCCGTTCGCTCCTCTCCGTCCCATGAATCAATGCGAAGACGCTGGGAACAAAGAGCAGAGTTGCGACAGTTGCGCAAAGCAATCCGCCAATCACGGCGCGGCCCAGCGGCGCATTCTGTTCACCGCCGTCGCCCAGTCCAAGCGCCATCGGCACCATGCCGATGACCATGGCCAGCGCGGTCATGATGACGGGACGGAAGCGCGTGAAGCCCGCCTCAACAGCCGCGCGCACGGCGTTTCCGTGCTCGTCGAGGCGAATCTTTGCGAATGAGACAACCAGGATGCTGTTGGCCGTTGCCACGCCCATGCACATAATTGCCCCCATCAACGCGGGCACAGACAGCGTAGTGCGCGTAAGAAAAAGAAACAACACAATGCCGGCCAGCGCCGCGGGCAATGCGGTGATGATGATGAACGGATCCGTCCAGCTTTGGAAGTTGACCACGATGAGCAGGTAAACCAGGACAATGGAAAATAGCAGGCCACCCAGCAGGTCAGCGTATGAGCTACGCATCGTATTCACCTGGCCTTTCAGAGTGATAAACGTGCCTCGCGGCAACGACTTCGCATTGGCATCGAGAATCTTTGTGATCTGTCGGCTTACGCCGCCCATGTCACGGTCCTGCACGTTTGCGTACACGTCGACCACGCGCCGAATGTTGTAGTGATTTACGACCTCCATCTCATGTCCGCGTCCGACGTCGGCAAGGTCGCTCAGGATCTCTGGATTTGCCGATGCACTGGCTACAGGCGCGTTGCGTGTCGCACGGTTGATGGGGATGTTCTCGAGGTTCTGCATGGTGTCCATCTTGTACTGCGGCGTCTGCGCAACCACGTTGTAGTTCACCATGTTGTTCCAATTAAGGAAGAACATGGGAGTGACCTGAAAGCTGCCGCTTAGCGTGTTAAGCACGCTCGTGGACACGTCCTGCTCCGTGTATCCTCCTTGCGCTGCCTTGGTGCGGTCCACGTCTACCTGAAGGGTGGGATAGTCGAACGGCTGCTGAATGCGAAGATCGGTGAGACCGGGAACGTCGCGGAGCTCGGCGAGAAGCTTATCTGCCTGGGCCTTGCTTGCATACGCATCGTTGCCCTCAATCTGGACGTCGATGGGAGCGGGCAATCCGAAGTTGAGAATCTGCGTGGTGATATCGGCGGGTAGCGTGTAAAACGTCGCTGCAGGAAACATTCTGGGCAAATTCCGCCTCAGCGCGCGCACATAATCCGCTGTAGGCCCGTGATTGGGCCTGAGCGTAACCAGGATGTCACCATCCCCTGCGCCGAGCGTGCCGTTGGTCAGGTGCTGCGTATTCAGGGCGCTGTAAGGCAGGCCGATGTTGTCGAGAAT
>PLKU01000404.1:0-195 GCA_003140705.1 Acidobacteriaceae bacterium | reverse complement strand
ACGAAAGCGGCGAGACAAAGCCCCAGGAACGTGGGAATGAAGATGCGACGGCGAAAGACGAGTCCCTGCAGCAACAAATGGTACCGCTCGCGCACGCGCTCAAAAACCCGCTCAAACCCCTGCTGAAAACGAGCGAAGATTCCTTTCGCGGCGACGGTGCCGTGCTCTCTGGCGCGCAGCAGATACATCGCCAGC
>PLKU01000138.1 GCA_003140705.1 Acidobacteriaceae bacterium | reverse complement strand
CGATGGCGCTGCGGTTGCTCGCTGCCGGACACGAATTGTCGGTGTGGAACCGGAGCGAAGAGCGTACTAAGCCGCTCATCCACGAAGGTGCCATCGCCGCAGCGACCCCGGCTGAAGCCGAACTGGGCTCCGACGCTGTAATCACCATGCTCCTGGACGATGCGGCATATGAAGAGGTGCTTTTTGGCGTCCACAGACTAATTGATGTGCTCTCACCCGGCGTGCTTCACATCTTGTGCGGCACCATCAGCATGGCNNGCATGGCCCTCGGCGAGCGGCTCACTGTGGAACACGCGAACCGGGGCATCGATTTCGTGGGAGCGCCGGTGTTCGGCCGGCCAAGCGATGCCGAGGAGGGTCGGTTATGGATCGTAGCGGCCGGCGCTGACAAAGCAGTGGACCGTGCCCGTCCACTGCTCGAGGCATTTTCGCGAGGGCTCACCGTGGTCGGCAAAGAGCCCAAGCAAGCGTTTGCGATGAAGCAGGGGGCAATTTTCTCACCGCCGCAATGATTCCTTCTTCCGGCGCAGCACCTGTCTTAGCAGCCGAGCGGCAAGTCGAGCCCGGGTCATGTTTCAAGTTCAAGTTCCGGTCTTATCATCGCCAACTCGAAAATCACTTGCTGATCAACCCGCAAGTCGTCCCTTCTCTCAAGTGGTGCAAAGCCCAGTTATCGACATCTGACATCGCACTCGCATTACACTGTCCCTATGCTGGATCAGGTTAGGACAAGTTTCCGCTGTTGGATGGCTGCCCAGATTGCAATGCCGGTAATTGTGGCAATCCTTGCGCTTTCGATTGACATTTCGGCACAACAAAAGTCAAGCGTCGTGGGCGACTACACCTCAAAGGCCGACCCCACTGTCAGGTTGCACCTGAAATTCAACGCTGAGGGTGCGTTGACTGGCAGCATCGATCTTCTGGATCAATATGAGGTGGGCGACGCGCTGAAAGAAATTCACTTTGACGGAGAAACCCTGAGGTTCAGTATTACGGGGCATACCGGCTTCTGGGAGGGCACCTTTTCAAGCGATGGAAATTCCTTAGAAGGGAAGTGGACGGAGTGGGGAGCTGCAACGGCTGATATCTTCACGCGCGATGTGCCCAGTGCGGTTGCCAAGCTCTCGCCGGTCGAAGGCATCTGGCTGGGAGCGCTGCCAGCGGGCGCAGCAACTCTGCGTATTCAGGTCATTGTGAAGAGCGACGCAGCGGGGCGCCTGTCCTGCACGGTAGATAGCCCCGATCAACGGGTGATGGGCATGCAGTGCGCCCATGCCGTCTTTACCGGCGTCAGTTTTTCATTCGATATTCCGGTAGTCTTCGCGCACTGGAGCGGCATGCTTTCAGCGGATGGGAAAGCGCTCGGAGGCACGTTTACCAAAGATGGCGCGGAGCCGTTGAACTTTCAAAGACAATCTACCGCGTTGCTTGCCCAGCCCGTTCCCCCTCCTGCCTATGATCCGGCCTTGCCTCCGGTGGATGTAACAGGATTGCAATCGGTTTTGGACAAGGATCTGGCCGAGGCGCTCAGCAGTGGTGAGCTAGCACCCTCGACCGGCGTTGGGGTTTCGATCGGCGTGGTGGAGCATGGCGTCAGGCGGATCTTCAGTTATGGCGCCGCCAAACCGGATTCGATCTTCGAAATCGGCTCTACGACCAAGACCTTCACCGGGCTGATGCTTGCGCAGTTGGTGGCACAAGGCAAGGGGAAACTCGATGAGCCCGTCCGCGAGTTGCTGCCGCCGGGAACGGTAGCGAAACCGGATGGCCAGGAGATCACGCTGCTCGACCTGGCGACGCGACGATCGGGACTGCCGAGGTTTCCCACCAACATGAGATTGGACGTCAGCGAGAATCCCTATGCCGAATACCATGCAGCCGATCTCTATGCATTTCTGGGCAAGAATGGGGTTGCAAAGGTTAAACAGGAAGGCGGTCTGGCAGCCTACAGCGACCTCGGTTTCGGATTGCTGGGGCAAGCGTTGGCGAATCGCGTTGGCATCTCCTATCCAGCCCTGCTCAGAGAAGAGATTGCTGGCCCTCTAGGCCTGGATGATACGACCATATCCCTGTCCCCCGCTCAAAAGCTCAGGTTTATACCCGGAACAAATGGCGCCGATCATCGTTTGGCCCATGCCTTGGAATTCGATGCGTTTGCCGGAGCGGGAGCCATCCGTTCGACCGCCGGCGATATGCTTGCCTATCTGGAAGCAAATCTGCACCCGGAGAGCCTCAAGCCTGTTCCAGGCTTCGCGGGCACCTTGACCATCTCCTCCGCGCTTTCTCTTTCACATCAGCTTCAAGACGTTGACATCCGGCCGGGAATGCGCATCGCTCTTGCCTGGCTCTATCAAACGAACACCGGCAACTATTGGCACAATGGCGCAACCGCTGGATACAGCTCCTACGTGTTTTTCAATCCCCAGGGCGACTATGCCGGTGTGGTTCTTCTGAACGCTGCTCCCGGAGTCGACGACAGCTTTGTAGATCGGCTGGGCCAGCACATCATCCATCGACTGTCGGGCAAACCAGCCATTTCCCTCGCCAATTGAGAAGAGAATCGCTTAACCGATACATACGGACGCTGTTGAAGTGTTGCCGCCTAACCGTCGGTTAATGAATGAGCAATATCGCAAAGCTCGAAGTCTTCCGTTGCTGGCTAAAATTGGCCTCAAAACGCGCAAATCAGTTTTCGCCAAGTGACACCGCCCTCAGCACCCTCGTCCTTTCGCGCGAATCGTACTCCAAATTGGTGAGATTCAGAGAGTCGGGTCAGCGTCACGACTAGGTGAAAATTGGCGCCGATGGCAATAAGAGCAACGACCAGGGCATACTCAACCAGGTCCTGACCGTCTTCGTCGTTCTTCAGGTTCTGAAACTTTACGTACAGCTTGAGAAGCATGTTATTCAATTGAGTTTTCTCCGAAAGTTGAATTACCCAGCCCCATGCTGGGGACTACTCATTTTGCAATTGGCGCTCCATCCTCGCCGCTGGTCTCCTTTCCCGAGACTTGGCGAATGAAACATGAAGACTGCTTCGATGTGGACTGGGTCCGCGGAGGGGCGATTGATGAATTACTCTCCCCACTTTGTGGGTCTTGAGAGTAACTCGAGATTTGATGACCAACGGGTGTTACCGAATGCTCAGCAACTTGCAGTCCTGTAAATAAATGGCCCAAACATCAATGGAATTCTCTGTACAAGTTAAATTACAAGTGTCTACAATCATTCATCCGGTCGCGATTGGGTTGTCTATTAAGCGAGCCGGGCGCGTGTCCATCACAAACTTCCCGCAAGACCCTTTGGGTCAGCTTAGGAATTTCAGGAGTGCCCATGAGATTTCGTGACGACGAAAGCGGGCAGGTGCTCGCGGTAACCGTCTTCTGTTTGGTCATCTTGTCAGGCTTCATGGCGCTGGCTCTGGACGTGGGCACACTCTTTCGCGCCAAGCGGAACGTGCAGATTGCCGCCGACGCAGCCGCCGTCGCCGCAGCGTGGGCATACGCTTACCCGGGTAAGGTTTCCGTTACACAGTCCGCCTACAACGCCGCTTCAGCAAACGGGGTCACAAACCCAAATAATGTAACAGTGAACCAACCCCCCACAAGCGGCTACCACACGGGGAGTAGTTATGTTGAAGTCATCATCAACCAGCCCAATCCCACTTTCTTCATGGGAATCCTCACAGGGACTAATTCGCTTGGCGTGAGCGCCCGGGCAGTGGCTGGCCTGATTCCCGCACCGGCATGCATCCTTGTCCTGAACTCCAACGCGGCCGATGCTATGGACTGGCAAGGCTCAGCCGATCTCCAGACAACAAATTGCGGTGTCCAGGTTAATTCCACGAGCCCCAATGCGGTCTGTATCCAGGGCCACGCTCAGCTGAACGCGCCTTTCCTTGACATAACCGGCGCGCAGAACCCATCAGGCAAATGCGGACAGAACGGGGGCGGCCTTCCTATCAACCCCGGAAGTCTCCCGATGAACGATCCATTCAATGGTTTGACTGGCCCAACCCCGGCCAATGGCCAGTGTTCCAGCGTTAACAGCACGACCACAACACTGACTGGATCGATAGCAGGACCGGGATTCGGCAGTTCCGTCTGTTACACCAAAACGATCACGTTGAACGGCACCACCATGGGTGCGGGGACATACGTCTTTGAGAACGGCGTGACAGTCAGTGGTACCGTAACCGTCAACGGCGGAACGATCGATGTCGAGGGCGGACAGTTCACGCAAGGGAATGCAATCCTGAACATCACGGCACCTACGTCAGGCACCTACAACTCAATCGCCCTCATGGAACCCGCGTCAAATACCACCGACACCTGCCAGGATCCCAAGACCACAGCTCCTTGTATTCAGATTCAGTTTGGCAGCGGCAGCGGAAGCCTGCAGGGATATATCTACGTACCTACTGGACAGGTATACATGCAGGACAACGGCGGAGGCGTGGAAGCCGAAGGCATCATCGCGGATACGATGTACGACAAGTCTTCCCAGTTGACCATTAACAACAATTACAACATCGCGAACGCAGGCACATCGGTGGTCAACAAAGTTACGCTCGTCGAGTAATGAGGAGACCGAGATTGGCGAAAATGCGTCTTCAGAAATCCAAAAGGTTGAAGATTCTTTGCGGCAGCGAGGAGGGGAGTTCTCTCATTGAGCTTGCCCTCAGTATGTCGTTCTTTACGCTGCTCCTGCTGGGCGCAGCCGAACTTGGGATCGTAATCTATGCTTCCGTCGAGGTATCAAACGGGGCCAGGGCTGCTTGTCAATACGGCGCAATGAACGGTGGCACCGGTGCTCCGGGCTCCATGGACACTTCTGGCATGCTGAACGCAGCCAACGCGGACGCCGCCAATCTTCCCACGACTTCCCCCCTCACCTTTNNCCGGTTACCCGGCGGCGTCCTGCGCTTGCTCAAACGGTGTGGGAACCTCCACCTGCACACCTGGTGACTGCCCCGGATCTCAGATCCAGGAGACCGTGACAGTTAAACTTCAAACCACCGTCGATCCTGGCATTCATCTGCCGGGACTCCCGACAACGTTCACGCTCTACGGCTACGACCAGGAATTGGTTTTACATTGATGCACCTGAGAGCCACAATTCGGCGGCAAGCAAGCGGGGGGGATGTCACAGAGACCGGCTCAACCTTGGTTGAAGTAGCACTTTCTTCCGCAGTTCTGTTGAGCGTCATATTTGGCATCATGCAGGTGTGCCTTGCACTCTACACGTACACGTTCATCTCTGAGGCCTCCCGTGAAGCGACACGCTACGCCGTCGTCCGAGGTGCGAGCTCTTGCACTGTTGCTCCCACGTTCCCCAACTGTAATCTGAATCCGACGAGTGCAGGAAACCCGATTCAAACCTACGTCACGGGTCTCGGATATCCAGGCCTGAATGCGAGCATCCTCACCGTAACTGCATCCTGGTGGAGCCCATCTGGGCCTCCCGGCAATACATGGACGACGGCCTGTACGGTTTCTACATGCAATGCTGTTGGAAATGCTGTGAGCGTGCAGGTCACCTATGCATTTCCCCTCAGCATCCCATTCTGGAAGAACGCGACGGTGAACCTGAGTAGCACCTCCCAAATGATGATTTCGGAATAGGGAGCTTCACCGCAGCTGCGCGCCTGTGGCCTGCCCAATGTTTGTTACAGACAATAGTGAATGTAGCGCGTCGCGAAGGGTCCAGTATTTCTGATTCATGTGCAATGTCAGGCTTCGGCAAGAATCAAGCCAGAAGAGGGCGGGGGATTTTGTTGCTGAGAAGGGAGCGATACAGTGTGGAGCAGATCGTAGTGATGCTACCGCAGGCGGAGGTGCGCGTGAGCACCTCCGAATCTCGTTTGTCTGCTTCCGGCACACATTCGCAAATAGTGGCTGCCGCGCGAGAATTGGGATGAAAGATCGAAAGCAATTCATTGTCGAATGCAAGAGCTGTCGGCTGGATGTTCCCGCAGGGGTGGAGGAGTTTCCATTCCGTTCGATCCTTGTCACCTGCCCACTTTGTGGCGAGCAACATCGGTACCTGCCTTCTGAAATGATCAAGGGCCGACCGAATCAACTCGTTGCCAAGAAGACGCAAGCAAGTGCTCATTGAAGACCAAGCGATCCGATTCGTAGCGAAGCAAATTCTGCTGGCTTTACAACACGAATGCGCCCTTCGGGCAGGATTGCGGTCAGCCTTTCCGGCTAGTGGTTGGGTTGCCAAGTCTGCAGCTACGTTCGAGGTTGTCCCGTCAAAACGCCGGAATTCAACTCGCGGAGATGCCTGCGGTTGATATAGTCTAATGAAAAGCTAAGACCATGTATATCAATCATTTAATTGTCGGCATAGGCCTCAGATGTTGATATATTCCCTTTGCACTTTCTGACACCCTGCTGAGGATATGTCGCTGACCCAGCAGCTACCAAAAATCACATCAGCGATCACAATTCAATCGTGCCGCGACGGTTGGTGTGACGGGAA
>PLKU01000277.1 GCA_003140705.1 Acidobacteriaceae bacterium | reverse complement strand
GTTTGTTGCGCCGTGGGATATGGATCATCCGGTGGAGAAGGTACGCTCTACCGGGAATGAGCGGGTCTTCCTGACCGAGCGGGGAGCGAGTTTCGGCTATAACACGCTGGTGGTAGATTACCGCTCAATGGCGGTGATGCGCCGGTTGGCGCCCGTGGTATTTGACGGTACTCACTCGGTGCAGCAGCCTTCCGCGGCGGCCGGTNNCGGTGTAAGCGGCGGCCAGCCGGAGTTTATTCCGCTGCTGGCGCGTGCGGCAGTGGCGGCTGGGGTGGATGGTTTGTTCCTCGAGGTTCACGATGACCCGGCGCATGCGAAATCCGACGGCGCAAATGCGCTTGATTTGACGCTGCTGAAACCGCTACTGGAAAAGCTGCTGGCGATTCACGCTGCGGCAGGGGTGTAGTGTTCGAGGACTAGAAATCCTGGCCTTCTCTCTATCCTCCAGCACCGGCTGGTTAGGCCACATTCTGGAATGGGATTGTGGCTGTGGAATCCCTACAGCTTGAGCTCAGCCGGCTGGAAGTCCTTGTCACCAAAGTGCCACAGGAAGAATGTAAAAATGTCAGTCCAGTCGGAAGCTTGCTGAGAAATGGTGTCGGTGATTCCGTGACCGGCATCGTAGTTGACGCGCAGCAGGATCGGCTTGNNTCCCGCCGTAACCAGAATCGCGGGATATTTTGTCCCCGGCTTTATATGCGCATATGCGCTCATCTCGAACAGCCCTTGAAAACCTTCTTTCGTGGTGACCGTGCCGAACTCGGGAATATTGGGCGGCCCATTCGCGCCCGTTTCCATCCGTGGGGTGTCAGAAAACGGCACTCCGTCGACAGCGGCGGCGAACAGGTCAGGGCGTTCGGTGACGGCCCTGCCGATCAGAATTCCGCCGGCACCCTGGCTCCATATTCCGAGCTTCGGCGTGGAAGTGTATTTATGGTCTATGAGATATTGCGCCGACGCGATGAAATCTCGCCATGTATTGGGCTTGGTGAGCTTCTGACCCGCGAGACGCCATTGATCTCCAAACTCGCCACCGCCGCGCACATGCGCCACAGCGAGAATGCCGCCTCGTTCAATCCATTCAGAGTTGCGCCTGGAGAAACCCGGCTTCCATACCTCGCCATAAGCCCCATAGCCAATGAGGGCAGTGGGATTGTTGCCGTCGAGCCTCATACCCTTCTTGTAGACAATGGAGAGGGGAATGAGCGTGCCATCCGGCGCGGATGCCATTTTCTCCTCTGAGACAAAATCCTTTGGGTCGACGGCATTCTCCGGGACCAGGTGCATTGGATCAACGGCAGCGGTGACTGGATTAAAGCGGTAATAGTCTCCCGGTCTTGTCCAGGACGTCATGTCGACGAGCGCGCCGGGCGCCGTTATGTCGGTGACTACGTCGTCGATACTGCCGTCAAAGGGGAGCCAAATCGCCGCTGGGTTCGATCCGGGTTGGTACGAAAGGCGAAGAACCTTCCCAATTCCCGCTACCGCCTGCTGAAAGTAGAGCGCGTCCTTTGCGAGACGCAGAACATTTGCGCCGACATAGGAGCCAGTCAAAACCGCGGAGCTTTGGGGAACCATAACCTCCGCCTTCGACAGGTCCTGATCCGCGGCGCTAACGTCTCAGAATCTTGCCGTTCGGAGCGTCTTTGAGCGTGACCAGATAAAGATCTCTTCCGACCAAGGCAAGATCGGTAACGTTGTCGGCATAACTGACCGACTTCTTCCAACTTGTCTTGTTTTCAACGTCGGAGAGTGGGGCGAGATAAATCTGCTGGGCGGCGCAACGCCATTACTGACGACCCCAATTGCGTAGGACGAATTCGGTGATGGGAAAACGAAACTGAATTCATCCTGCTGATTTTCACGCCGGGGCAGACGTCGTAGCCAAATACCGCCTGATTGGAACTGACGTCGCCGCCAAGTTTATGCGCGTGCACTTTGAGCCTCTTGTACTTCTCAGTAGGAGGAGCTCCCGGCGCGAGCTTCTAACGCTGCAAGTAGTAGACGGTTGCTCCACCAAGGGAAAAGGTCCCACCCTCAAAGCGTTGAAAGCTCTCAGGAAGCTCTTCCCCGGTGGCTGTGTTGTAAATGTTGCCTGTTTGATCCTCAGAGCCACCCGGAGAGGTGCCAATGATGACATATTTCACATCCCAGGAAGGCGCATATTGATCGAGCGAGACATGGTGGTCGCCGGTGTCAAATTTGTTGGGGTCAAAAAGCAGGCGCTCATGCGGATCGGTTCCCTCGCGATCGTAGAGCGCGGCAAGATTCTGGCCGTGTTTGCGATTCCTGTAGAAGGTGTACTCTCCGGCCACCTGCACATCGGAGATAGTGTATTCTGCGGCGTTCATATAGGCCTGCATCTGCGCGATGAACGCCTTGCGGCCACGCATGCTGTCGAGCAGCGCGCGGGTGTAGTCAGCCTGTGCCTTCATCCATGCCACTACGGCTGGATCCTTTTGGTCTTCCATATACCGGTAAGGGTCTTCAACCTTTTCGCCAAAATAGGTGTCGATGACTGGTTTAACGGGAGCCACCGGAGGCTTGGCTAATTGTGCATGCAAGACAGCAGGCAGGCGATGCAGGGTGTGAGGCAGAAGGCCAGGAACCTGGGAGAAAGGAGCACAGGGGAAGTCCTCCGCTGTTTTCTAGTTTGCCGAGCACGGACCCTTNNAATAACACGCTCGACGGGGACTTCGCCAACAAAAATCGGTGACTTTCGACCCTCACAACCACACCGCGAATTTCATTGAGGGCCGAATAAGACAGGCGAAGGCTCAGCCAGGTTCCTGAATGCCTGGTAATGAGTCCTCGAGAAAGATCGCCTCGATGGACCTGTCAAAGAGTCTCGCCAGTTTGAAGGCGAGGGGAAGGCTTGGATCGAAGCGGCCGGTCTCGATGGCATTGACCGATTGCCGTGAGACCTCGAGGCGCACGGCGAGATCGGCCTGGCTCCAACCGCGCTCGGCGCGCAAAACGCGGAGGCGGTTCTTCATCGGTTTCTCCACAACTGGACGCGCAGGGCAACGCCGCATGTCACGCAGAAAAGGTCGAGGTTGAGGATAGGGATAAGCCTGTAGATGTCAGGAAATGCAAACAATCCGTTAAGGAATGTATCGACTGTAAAAGTGACGCCAATGCCCCAGAGAAGAGCCTGGACGACCAACATGCGGACGAACTCGTCAGTTTCGCGAGTCAGATAGCGTCCCACGACAACAATGACCCCGATGACCGGAAGTGTGAGTAGCGTTGCGAGTAAATACACAGTGACGAAGGCTGGATGGGTCTGCTTGTAGAACTCGCGCGCGGCAACGGTAAGCGTAGCAGTCAGGGCCAAATTGGCTCCGAAGAGCTGCGTGGTTCGACGTTGAAGAGGGCTGAGCTGTCGATTGCAGAGTGCCATGAGTGGTTTCCTTTCCTAAAAGACAAGATAACTTTACATCGCATCGAATTATTTGTCAAGTGTACTTGTCTCTCGAGGCCGAGCTCGCGCCTTCTAAGTCTCATTTCGCCTGATAGCATTTCGATATGTTTTGGTCACTTCTTCGCACACCTGCCTGCGCCGGCTTGGCTGCCGGGGTTTCTTTGGTGATTTGTACCGCCTTCGACAATTCCAGCGCAGTTGCGCAGGACGCCCATGCCGCCACGGTTTCAGATCGCGCACATACTGAAGAAGTTCTTCGAGGCCTCAACCGAGGGCGCACGGTCGGCCAGATTGCGGTTTCCCCTGACGGGAATCGACTTGCCTGGATTCAGAGGACGAAGGACGGTGTCGAAATTCGCATGGCTTCGCCAGGAGACATGAGCAAGAGCGAACGTGTGACGGCGGCGGCCAAGCCGGAGCAGCACTGCCACGAAGACGACATCGTCTGGTCGCCGGACTCAAAGACGCTGGCATTTTTTTCAGATTGCGCGAAGCCGGACGAGCAGGTGGATTTGTATGTCGCGCCAATTGACGGGAAGCCGGCGCGGCGGCTTACCACGTTGAAGGGATACGCGGATGCGCCCGCATTCTCGTCGGACGGAACCAAGGTGGCCTTCCTCTATGTAGAGGGGGCAACGCGACCCGCGGGTGCACTGGCTGCCATGAAGCCGCCGGCCGGGGTGATTGGCGAGGACGGGGTGGAGATTCAGCGCGTCGGCGTTGCCCCGGTGGATGCGGCCAACCCAAGCCCTCCGCAAATGGCTTCGCCAGTGAACCTGCATGTATACGAGTTTGATTGGTCGCCGGACTCAAAGTCTCTTGCTTATGTAGCAGCCGTGCCTCCGGGTGAGAACAACTGGTGGGTTGCCAAGTTGTACAGACAGTCGCTGGGAGGAGAGGATGCGCCCAAAGCCATCCTGGCGCCAGCTGAGGTCTCTGGCCCGCTGCACGGATTGCAGATCGCTGTGCCCCGATGGTCACCTGACGGCAAAGCGATTGCATTCATCGGAGGGTTGATGAGCGACCAGGGCTCGACCGGCGGAGACGTTTGGATTGTCTCTGCCCTTGGCGGGCCGCCGGTTGACCTGACAGCACAGCGGCGCTCCTCGCCCGCCTGGATCGAGTGGGACGGCAATGAGCACATCTACATGACCGAGCTGGCAGGGGGGAATTGCCAGCTTGTACAACTCAAGCTCTCAGGAGATCGGGCCGCAAACAGCGTCAGCGCCAGCATTTCGCCGCCTGTGTTCAGTGTTCCCGGAGCAGTGGGCGACGGACGACTGGAAATGAGTCTTTCCTTCACGGCCGACCATTCCATGTTCGTGTTTCAGTCGAGCTCATTCGACCGCCCCGCGGAAGTTTACGCGGCCAAGTCAGGAGCTGCGAAGAATGGTGATTCAGGTGGTGGGTATGCAGGCTTGACTCAGCTGTCGCACCTGAATGACGGTGTCGAACCGGCCTGGGGCAAGTCATTGTCGTTGACCTGGAACAGCGACTCATTTCAGGTGCAGGGGTGGCTGCTGCTGCCCAAGGACTACGACCCGGCAAAGAAATATCCGCTCATTGTTGAGGTGCNNCGGCAGTCATCGCTCATTGGGGCGCGGGCGGCGGGTTGAGTGCGGGGGCGTTCTCTGCGCTGGGCTACTTTGTATTACAGCCAAATCCGCGCGGCAGTTATGGCCAAGGCGAGGAGTTTACACAGGCAAATCGCAAGGACTTTGGCTACGGGGATCTGCGCGACATTCTGGCGGGTGTGGATGCAGTCGTGGCGAAGTATCCGGTGGATTCCGGCCGCGTGGGACTGACAGGCTGGAGCTATGGCGGGGT
>PLKU01000354.1 GCA_003140705.1 Acidobacteriaceae bacterium | reverse complement strand
CATACATGATGAAACGGCGCGTCAAGGACGCTGCCGATTGGCCTGAGACTGAGGCAACAATCCGGTCGGCCGAAATGGAAACTGTGGATCGCGTCGGCCACCTTGGGGAATTGCTTCCTTTTCTTGCTTTTTCATACATAGTTGATGGCGAGTATTACTCCGGCCGCTTCGGTCTCCGGTAACCGAAGATCGGGCGGCTACGCCGTTAAGAGAGTTGATCGACACAAAGGTGACAGTGTATTACGATCCGAGACGACCATCGGTGTTCAGTCTCCCCGATGATCTNNGTGTGGCTCCCAACATCAGCCTTCCTAGTCCCCCCTAGCCCCACCCAGCTTCCAGCGGCTCCTGGCTGATGATTAGCGGTGGCCAGTGTTTGGTGGGCCCGAACTGGCCGGGGCTCCTGAAGTGACATCTTCCTGACCGCCGCCGATACGGCCGGCCGAGCACCCTTCCCTACTCGAACGCCCCCTCCGTAATCACCTGTTAGCCGCTCAACAACATCTGAAGCCACACAAAGACTCTGTGTTCTGGGCGGTTGGTCGGCCATCCACCCGGAATCAGATCTCCGTCTCAATGCGCCCAGGTCACCTACGCCTGCTTGCCGCCCGCAACAACATGAAAACGTCTGTGCTGAACGCCGACAATGGAAGGTCGGTCGCACTGCTGCAGATTCGGCTTCTGAGATGATCGGCCGCCAAAGTGAGTCATCTTGAACATCCACGACGCCAAGATTTGTTTAAAATTTGCAGTTGGATTGAGTTTCAGCCACTAGAGCTCCCAACCGGAGTGGGGGGATCGTGAATATGCCGGGGATGACACTAGTGAGAACAGCTAACCTTTGACGCCGGGGATGAAATCGTCGTTCGAGTCAAGTGGTGCGCGATCGGCTCCTTGTGAAACGTACTAACGCAGCTTCGGCAATGCTCTGGTTGTCAGGTCTCGTTCTCTTGGCAACCCCCACGTCATCGTCACAGGTAATTTCGTCCACCCCGGAAATCAAAACTCCCAATCTGGACCTGATCCTCCAACGCACTGAGGACGTCCAGCACCAGGACCCCGCTAAATCTCGACCGTATCAGGTGACGCGAGAATACAAAGTGTTCCGCGGCTGTGATAAGGAGCCATTCTCTGAGGTCATTGCGGAGATCGATTCCGTTCCTCCCGACATGAGGACATACAAGATTGTTCAGACAAAAGGTAACTTATTGGGTGAAAGGGTGGTTCGTGAACTCATAGGCAATGAAACCGAGTCGGCGAGGATAGAACAGAGTGCCGAGATCAGCCGGGCGAACTATGACTTCGTTTTTCTTAGGCGACAGAACTTCGGTGTCGAACCCGAGTATGTTTTTGCGATCTTCCCCAAGCGGAAGGATAAATTCCTTTTGCTCGGTCAGATTTGGGTAGATGCAAGCAGTTTCCGCATCCGCCGAATCGAAGGAGTACCAGCTAAGAGTTCCTCCTATTGGCTCAAGAGCCTTCATATCACTCTGCAATTCGCGGAACTCGGCGGGATGTGGGTACCCGTTTCCTTCGACGGTATCGCGACACTCCGCTTATTCGGAGAGTACACACTTGCCGGCCTCAACACCCGAACATCCGAGCCCTTACCCGCTGCGCCGAAATAGCCATGTGCGGTAACCTGCGGATTGCGGGGCCGCACGGAAGAGGAGTTGAAGTGCGACCTAGTTGAGCATCTCTGCATCTCAACCGAGCGCCTTGTGCTCGATTATTGGGCCTGCTACCTCGAAGTCTTCACCGGCGATCCGCCAGGCTCCATCCCAGACTACAAGCTCTTCCCGCATCTCACAGAACAACGCTATCTGTTGCTACTGGCTGAACATGTTGATCTGATGCTCGCGTCATTGAACTCGCATCGGGGCGAAGTTGTGGTCATGTCGGACGTGGACATTTCCATGTTGCGCTCGTTGCGCGACCAGTGCACCGCCGATGCCGGCAAGATGGTGGCCTACTTCTACAACTCTGATGGTGTCACCGCCTCTCCGCCACCATGGCTAGTGCCTGGATCGTCGGCGACCCGTCGATGACTGCTTGATCGATATCACCCACTTTGAGGCTATTGCCGTCGGGAATTGACCTCAAAAAGTGGAAAGTCAAGTTATCGCCAATTGATAGTCAACCTTGCGATCGGCGCTAACTGTTGGGCTGTGGTTGGTAGGTACTGAATGGGTAATAATATACTTGACTGAAGTAGAAATCTTTGCTAAGGTTGGATAATGAAAGCGCCAAAGACATTACAACAAGCCATTCTGTTCTTCGCCGATGATGAGAATTGCCGCAAGTTCATGATTGCGATGCGGTGGGAAGACGGCGTAGTTCGCTGCCCTCAATGCAATTCAGACAAGGTGAGCTACATTGAAAAGTCTCGCCTCTACTTCTGCCCGAACAAACATCCTCGGCAGAAGTTCTCACTGAAGGTTGGCACTATCCTTGAAGACTCGCCTATTGGTCTGGATAAGTGGCTACCAGTGTTCTGGATGCTGTCCAATTGCCGCAATGGCGTTTCCAGCTATGAGATTTCACGGTCCATTGGCGTTACCCAAAAGAGCGCGTGGTTCATGCTCCATCGGATTCGCCTTGCCATGAAGAACAAGTCTCTTTTGAAGCTTGGCTCCCAGGGTGGCGCCGTCGAGATGGATGAAACCTTCATCGGCGGCAAGCTGAAGAACATGCACAAGTCAAAGAAGCCCAAGGGAACCGGGTTTAGCGGTATCGCTGGCGGGGCATGGCGAAGACCATCGTGGTCGGGATGCTAGAGCGCAAGGGCCGTGTGCGGGCTGAAGTCGTGATGGAGCGCAGTCACGCCACTCTCAGAGCCTTAGCGAACGAGCACATTACTCCCGGCGCTTGGGTCGTGACCGATGAATGGGGCGGATACAAGGGAATCAATTTCGAGCACGTGATTATCAATCACGCCGTCGAGTATGTGAATGGACACGTTCACACTCAAGGGATTGAAAGCTTCTGGGCTTTGCTCAAGAGGGGCTTACACGGCACATACATCAGCGTCGAGCCGTTCCACCTTGACCGCTATGTGGACGAACAGGCATTCCGCTACAACAATCGTGAGGAAAAGGACGATTACGACAGGTTTGCCCTTGCGGTATCGCAGATCGTGGGCAAGCGACTGGCCTATGCCGAGTTGACCGGCAAGGTGGGAGAAACGACGGTCTAAGCTTGCTTGGTTGGGACGGCAGAGACGCGGGAAGCGGATTTAGACGTTCGCTTCGCTTCGCGTTCGGCGTCCAGTTGCGCTTTGATTTCTAAATGCGGCACAGAAAGAACACGCCGCGTGAACTCGGTAAAGCGGTCGAAGTCGGGATTGTCCGGCGGTGTCTTCATCTAGACCAAACTTTTCCTAAGTGCATCTTGCGCTATCTGTGTAGGGCTTGTTTCAAAGCCCGTGGTACGTGATACAAGACGAACGCTCCCGCTGTCCCTGAGTTCCACTTCCGGATAGAACTGCTCCCCTATTCCTACAGTCGAAATAACGATGGTCTTGGTATGAGGATCGTACTGACCTGAAATGGTGTCCGCCATCGCATCCGGCTTGACTATGAATTGATGCTGACTCTCTCGAAATAAAGTCAGTATCCGCTTTGGCTTTATTTGCTCGTTGTACGCATGACAGTGCGCCTGAAACTCGACAAGAATTTCCTCCCAAATCTGAAGCATCTTTTCCGCGATGATCTCGCGCTGCATTGCGACTTGCTGGCCCTTGTCTAGAGTCGCACGTTCTTTCCCCGCAATCTCTTTGCCTATGCCAAGTGCCCATTCTTCGGGATTGCCCATTTCGTCCCCCCGCGTTCCCAAGGAAAGCGTTACAAACATGATACCGCCATTTACGATTTGCATCCAGACACACTCTGTGCGATGATTCGCTTGGATGCATCGGATTCACCACAGCCCCTGATGCCGGTCGGGGGCTTTTCTATTTCAGTCTCTGCCTCGATTCTGTCTAGGGATACAGCTTTCGTTTCGGCAGATTCCACGACCTGATCTTTTCGAGCACGCCATCGATTGGATTGAGCATCAACTTATAGTCCAAGTAAATGCTATGCCAAGGAAGACGATGAAGTTTTGCGTGCCAATCACGCACTACGTTGCCGTTATGCGTTATGCACCACGCGAACAGATCGGCCATCTGAAGGGCAGGCACATCTCTCATGTTAGATTGGCCGTAGTGCGCGATCTTAGAGAGCGATGGTATCGCTCTTTATGCTTTCGGGTGGCGCATTCGATCATCAATGTGTCCGTAAAACGGTTCCCCCTGGTCAAAATAAAGGTGATACCAGTTTGCCCCTAAGCGTTCGCCACGCTTGAGACAGAAGCTAACCGATTCTGTGGCGCATAGCTCGGTCACAGATCTCGGCAAGTTTGAATTGGTCTGTCTCGCCTGCACAAAATCATTCAAGAGAATCGAGAGCGTTATAGGATACAGACCGGGCCTTTGCTGAAAGTCTACGTTTTCTCTAGGAATCTCGATGTGGTCTGCGATTACATCAACACAATCGGAGATGAGTCTATCGACGGAACTCCTATCCCAACCCTTTTCCGTTGAGAACCCCTCTTGAAGGGCTACGGCATCAGTGGTGCGTAAGTAGTCTGCTCCATGAGCATCTAGCACCTGATTCCACGCTGCCTCAAAAGCGCACCACTGTTCGCTAGTTCCGCACACTGTGGCGACAGTTATGCTGTCCGGTTCGCTTGCGCCGTCGAAATAACTCTTGAAAATCACCAGTAAATGATCCCGTGGAATACAGGATACTGGAGAAAGATCACGCAGCGATAACCGAACAACTTCGTGCATAGAGGCGATTGCGGTAGTCAAGGGTTCTCACTTTCTCTGCCTCGCATCCGATCTAATACGCTTGCCCTGTCACGGTGTTTCCAGTCTGACCTATCTTCGTACTTCAGTCAAGTATATTATTACCCTGAATGGTCACTGCCGAGTGGCTGGCCATTCAGGCGTAACCTTCAAACTAACCTTGATCCCGCGCCTCGTTCTTTGTTGGTAATTTGACCGGAACTCGGGAATCCTTCGACTTTTCCAGAAAAAGCCCGAGGAGTAAGCCGATTTGGCATCAATTGACATTGATGCACATCTGAATTTCCGGGTTTAAGTCCATCAGCCTCATCGCACATAAAGGAAACTCCCGGCAGGCTGACATCGTCCTATCTAGGATGCGCACCATCACTCTTGAAGAGCACTTCCTTACCAAATCCTTCCTCCGAGCCACACAAAGGAGTGACGAGAAAACTCCCCCGCAGCTTGCCGAACTGCAGTCCAAACTCCTCGACGTAGGCGCTTGCCGGATTGCCGACATGGACAAGTCTGCGATCGATTTTCAGGTGCTTTCGCTCGCTGCAATGGGATTCGACTCGCTCGATGCCGACGCGGCCACTTCGCTGGCGCGCGATGTCAATGACGAACTTGCCGAAGCGGTGCGTACCCACCCTGCGCGTTTTGGCGGATTTGCAACGCTTGGCATGAAGGATCCCTTGACGGCGGCGAAGGAGCTGGAACGCTGCGTCACACAACTCGGTTTTCGCGGCGCTCTCATCAATGGCACCACCGGGGGTCTGTTTCTTGATGACACGCGCTTCCTCCCGGTGTTCGAGGCCGCCACCCATCTAGGAGTTCCCATCTACCTGCACCCCGCACCGCCGCCGCAGCCGGTCCGCGAGGCCTATTACTCGGGCCTCCCCGGCGATCTCGGCTTCCTGCTTTCCATCGCCGGCTGGGGCTGGCACGCTGAAACCGGTCTTCACACGCTGCGCCTGATCGTCAGCGGCCTCTTTGACCGGCTGCCCGCGTTGCAACTCATCATCGGCCATGTTGGAGAAGGTTTGCCCTATGCGCTGGCCCGCTCGAGCGGCATTCTCTCCCACGCAGCGCCGCAGCTTCGCCAGACGGTGGCCGAGTACTTCAAATCCAACATTCACTGCACCACCAGCGGCTACTTTACCTTGCCGCCTTTCCGCTGTGCTCTTGAGGTGGTGGGCATCGATCGGCTTCTGTTCTCCGTCGATTATCCCTACAGCCCCAACACTCGCGGCCGGAGTTTTCTCGACAGCCTCAGGCAGATCCTCGACGCCGATGATTTTGCAAAACTTATTCACCGCAATGCAGACGATCTGCTCGGTCTGCGCGCAGCCGTTTAATGCTGTCACAGAACACAATGATGAGGTCACCTTCCTACGATCATGCCAACAATGAAAGCAATTCAAATCGGTGTGCCAGGAGCCGGTTTCGAGCTGGTAGACCGGGAGATCCCCGAGCCAAATGCCAGGCTAGAGGACCGAACATGCACGTCGACAGGATAGTCCTCGGAATCTTTGCTGGTTCGTGCAAGCGCGACCGTAGTCGCCGCAAGGATGATTGCTGATCAGACGCACTTCATGCTTTCCTCTTTTCGCAACAACGAGCCTTGCGGCCGATGGTCAGGCCGACGCGAAGCATGGTACTAACAAACGACGGGTCCAGTATGTGACGAGCAAAACTGCACCAGCTTCGACGCGATTCCGGGTAGGATTTTGCGGAGCCCCGACGACAAATTCGCCATCTGCTAGACGAATTGCGAAATCGCAGTGCAGCGCCGATTCATCAGTCCGCACCAGACTGGAAACTTCGTTCCGCCCAGTTGGTTGCCTTCAGTCGCTGGTTGATCAATATCGCCAGTTTGGGACCATTCCCGCCTGGAATTGGCCTCAACAAATGCAAAGCCCAGATTATGACAACTCACCTAAGATCAAGAATTGAGTCATTGCAGAACCCGGATGGAGGTTTTGCGAGGCACAGGTACAGATTTCATTTGCCCCCAGTAAAACTAGATCCTGCTCTTTCATTGCCAATGCGCGATTACGAACCGCCTCGCACCTTTTTCAATCTATGCCAATACCTTTAGGAATAATTAAGGCAGCTCTTAGAACTTCCTTAGAGGCGGAACTATAGCCTTCCAAGTGTGCAGGCTCGGGCTAGACAGCCTGTATGGAAGGTGCGTCGTGGTTGCACTGGTGGTGTTAAGCGCGTTCTGTGCCCTTGGCATAGCATTCATGATCTATGTGTTGATCGGCACTCAGCGAGACCTCAATCGTGAAAGAAGAGCCAAGACACTGGACCAAAAGTCGTCTTCAAGGCATTGGTGGAGATAAGACATTTGGACATGATGGCCTTGCCGGCAAGATCCTGCATGGGCCAAATAAGCTGGAATCTTCTCGAATTGCGGCAGTCCTTGGAATAATCCTCATAGGAAGGGACAGTCCCGGAAGGTCGTCAAGTGCCATTTGGTTCATTTTGCCCGACTGGTTGTAGTCCCTCGCCGTCGCACATTCGGCCTTAAGTCATGGAATGCCCAGTTTTCAACAGCTGACCGCCCAATCTCCGGTTTGGCGGTAAGAGCGAAGCCGCGGGCGCCGCGGCCGCTGCATTTTGGGCCTCCGAGGAGCTTTTAGGCCGGGTTAAGGTTTGGGTCACAGGAGGTACCTATGACCCATCTACGCAAGATCATGCTCGAGGAGATGCAGCCTCGCACATCTAGCGTGGCACTTCAACCGAACCGGAGACGATGTCTGAAGTCACTTCAAACTTGTGGCAATTGCTGTAATGCGCTTCAAATGAAAACTGCTCGGATGATTCGGGCTCAATTGTCACGATCGCGCGAACGCTGGCTGGCAGTAGATAGGATTTTGGCCCCAATTGGACCACCGCGAAATCGTTCCGGCCCGTGAGAGATTTGAATCCGCGTGATCCGTCGGGAATCAGATCCACCGTTTCGACACGTCGAATTCCGTACGAGAGCCGGTCAAGCCAGAACCTATAAACTGCGTCCGCTGACAATCCTTCGCATCCCGCGATCTGCTTACTATTAACTTTGCGGGAGACTTCCAGGCCAATCAAGTCTCTCGTTGAAGAGTCTCCCTCCACAATCCTGTAGAGATTGCATTGGTCATAAGCCGCCGAGAGGAACGAGCTAAAGTGAATGCCAAAGCCACCATTGAGGGTGAACGGAAGGACATATCTCTTGCCTTGCTTTGGAGGTTTGCCGTCGACCAGGCGCACATCTCGGCTTTCAGTGAGTTCTGAGTCTCCGCCACTCAGTCTTCTAGCTGCCACAACGGAATCGAAGGTCATCTTGCGCTTGACTATACCGTTATTAAGCTCGGATGAGTCGATCTTCTCATCACAGAAAACGTCCGGGAGAGTAGCGACAGTCGCAGCGATATTGGCCCGGGCGTGTGAGAGAACCTCTTGAGTTGAAGGCGCTGGCTCTTGAGCTCCTGCGAGCGTCGCGACCAGAAATATAATTGCCTGGGCCCGGTACAGACGGCACGTGGCGGGCCATTTCATCCTGAATGCCTCAGCCGGGATTTCCATCTTGTTTGCATGGCGACGAGAGAATACATGATCGGGCCGTCCGCCAATATTCTTGTGATAGTTTTTTTGAGTTTAGCCCAGAAGCCGGCAGCTGAATGCCAAGTGAACTACGGATTTTCGCTAAATCCTTATGTGGGGATCCTTTTAGGCATCTCTTTGCTACTCCGAGATCCATCAAACTCTCATCCACCTTTGTTGAGGCGATTCTTTGCCTTCGAGTAATGCCCTTTTGGATTGTAAATTTTTGGCGGCCGGAATGTACAGAATTGACCAACATTCTTGGCCCAACACGGGTAAAAGTTTAAATGCCAAAGTCTGATCTTCGCCTGGATTTTGCTTGCCCCATTTGCGGCACGCTTCATCAGGAAAAGTGCAATTTGATCAGCGGCGCTCTGTGTTTTGAATCTCACGTCGAAGTTAACCAGCGAGCAATAAGGAGAAGCAAAATGAGAAATGTAAATCGTGTTTTCCGAACTATCGTTATAGCATCCGCTGTTGCGCTTGTGTCAATTGCAGTGCACGGCACAACGATTCGCCTGACAGCAGACTTGAAGGCCTCTGCCGAAGTTCCTCCCAAGGACAGCGCTGGCACCGGAACTGTCACCGCCACGCTGGATACTGAAACCAACGAATTCAAATATCACATTGAGTTCAGAGGGTTGACTGGTCCGGTCGTCGCAGCACACTTTCATGGACCGGCGGTGGCGGGAGCTAATGCGAAGCCACAGCTTCCGATAACGACTAGGCCTATCACAGGTCCCATTGATGGGAAGGCGATCCTGACACCAGAACAGGCTAAGGACCTCGTGGATGGTAATTGGTATTTCAATCTGCACACGTCCGCAAATCCGGGCGGGGAGATTCGCGGCCAAATCCTGAAGTCTGAATGACGGTTTCAATGAGAAGGCGACTTTGCACCAACTGACCCGGTGCACGGGAGAATACCGCAAAGGAGTAGCTGTGCCTTGCCAAGATTCCATCCTGCCGAGAAATTGAATAGGAGTCCGGATACCTTAAAGGTTAAGTGCCGTTTGTGCCCCCGACTGGAGTTAGCTGAAAAGCGATGAAGATAGAGACAGATGGAATCTTGGCGAGGGACAGGCGCACCGGGCACCCTCAATACCCCCGTAGGCACGGCGCTTGGTAGGTTCGCTGCAACGCCAATGAAATGAATAGTGCCTCCCGGCGCACTACGATTTTTCCGTTTCGTGAACTGACCCCGTCGCCGCTCCCCGGTCCTGNNGACCGGGCCAGGGCATCGCGGGCGTGGGCGACGTCTTCGATCGGATAGCGGCGGGTTTCGGGAAACACGAAATCACCCTTGGGAACCTACACGATCTCCAAACCTATCAATACTTAAAGGACCCCACTTAGAACTCGCCGCCACCCATAACGCCACCCCAACCCAAGCACAATTCGGGAACCTTAGTCTCGGGCAGTCTCACCGCTTGAGTGGGAGGCGTGCGTANNGAGCTGAGGGAGACGGATTGAAAGATTTTTGGGGAACTGGCGGGTGGGATGCGAATCCTTTCAGGTGGATGAAGCGAGGGGCACAGCCAGACGCTTCGTAGTCAAGCATCAAGATGAACCAGTCAGCAAGAAAGCGCACGGCTTCGAGTAGATCAGGGCTTTACCGTCAGGGCACTCGGGTGGCTATTCTGCATCTACTTGCCACTTGCGATAGATCTATCGCGCTGGCGATCGGCTGATCCTGATTGACGCCTAGTTCGTCGGCGAAGAGGGAACCACCACTGGCTTGACACTGCCGC
>PLKU01000110.1 GCA_003140705.1 Acidobacteriaceae bacterium | reverse complement strand
ACCTTCTCTTCAACTGCCATGCGTGCTTCTCCTCGTATTTTGTTGAATCTTGAGAGCCTGTTCGGGGCAAGATTCCGATCCCGTTCCGCTTGCCTACGATACTGGCCCGCGGCATGAAAACACAACCATTGCACCCAAAAAATGTAAATGGCCCCGAAGCTTCAAGTCTACCGGGCGGGTGAGGGTGTGTAAAGGACGCTGGCTCAGGGTATAAGAAGCAGCAAACAGGGAACAAGGAAATGCACCGGAATTCGCGCGAAATACACAGCCCGAAGGCGTACATTTAGCGAAGTGAGGTTGGGAGATGATGCTGGACTTATTCCTCGGAGCCGGGGTTGGAATTGCTGCAATTGTCGGGGTGCTGATTGGGATTCGGATTGGGAAGGGATCAGGGAAAGCGGAAGCCCAGGCGCTGCGAGACCGCATTGGAAGTTTGGAGACGGAAAGGGCCCGACTTGATGGTTTGATGGCGGCGGAGACCGAAAGGACCCAACAGTTGCGGGAACAGATCGCCGGTGCCAAGGAGCGCGAGAAGGCGCAGGAGGAAAAGTATGTCCAGATGAAAGCCGATTTGGACAAGGCGTTTGGCAGCCTCGCGGCAGAAGCGCTGAGGGCCAATAATCAGACCTTTTTGAGCATTGCGAAACTGGAGCTTGGTGGTCAAACGAACGAAGCAAAGCTGACGTTGGAAGCCAAAGAACTAGCGATTAAGAATATGCTGGACCCGCTTGGCGTAGCGCTCAAGGGTCTCGATGAGCAGGCGCGCGAAATGGAGAACAAACGCTCTGGAGCATATTCCGAGGTGAAGGCTCTTGTGGAGACCATGCNNTGAAGAATGAGACCGCACAGTTGATCACGGCGCTCCGGGCTCCGAAGACTCGCGGCAACTGGGGAGAACTCCAACTAAAGCGCTGCGTCGAATACGCCGGAATGGTTCAGTACTGTTCCTTTTCTGAACAAGTCAGCGCGCGGGACGAGGATGACAATATGCTTCGACCGGATATGACCATCCAACTCCCGAACGGCCGCGAAATTGTTGTGGACGCAAAGACTCCGCTGGACGCATTTCTCGATGCCAGCGGCACTGCAGAGGTGACCACTCCATCGCTCCGATTTGCGGCGCACGCACTGCGCGTGAAGGCGCATTTGAAAGCGCTGTCGGGCAAGGCCTACTGGAAACAATTTGAGAAAGCGCCGGATTTCGTAGTCTGCTTTTTGCCCAGCGAAGCATTGTTCAGTGCGGCGCTAGAAGCGGACCCATCGCTTATTGAATTTAGCGCGCAGAATCATGTTGTGATGGCGACGCCGACTACCTTGATTGCGCTGCTCCGTGCGGTTGAATTTGGCTGGCAACAATCGGAAATCACCAAAAACGCAAAGGCCATTCACGAAATGGGCAAGAAGATTTATGAGAAGCTCACGGTCGCGCAGGGGCATGTCACCAAGCTCGGCAACGCGCTCAGCAATAGCGTGGACTACTACAACAGATTTCTCGGCTCGATTGAAGGCAAGGGCGGAGTGTTCACTTATGGGCGTCAGTTGGGTGAGCTGGCACATGGCGACGGAGAACTAGCTGAGATATCGAAGTTGCAATCCGAAGTGCGGGAGATGGAGTCGCAGGAGTGGTCTCGGCCCCTTCTCGCGATTTCAGCAAGCGATTCCGAATCAAATGCAATAAGGGATTAGCCGGGCTTTGTAAACGCCTCCCGCATCCGCAGCCACGTAGTCTTCAAGTCTTCCGGCAGAATCCGTGACTCGCCCACAGTCGTCATAAAGTTCGTATCTCCCAGCCACCGAGGCAGAGCGTGCAGATGCAAGTGTCCCGCCACCCCAGCCCCGCCCGCCTTGCCCAGGTTCATTCCAATGTTGAAGCCGTGCGGATTGTATAGGGTCTGCAGGACCTTCTCCGTCCGCTGCGCCAGGTCCATCAGCTCATGAGCAGTGTTAGTGGGTAGTGCGGCCAGCCGGTCAAGATGCGCGTAAGGCATCACCATCACGTGGCCTGAGGTGTAAGGAAACGCGTTGAGGCACACAAAGCAGTGCTCGCCCCGCACAATCAGTCCGCCGGCTGCTTCTGCTTCGTCCTGCTTCATCCCATTGGCGATGGCAAAGTCGATGGACGCGATCAGGTTGCAGAAGACGCAGCCCAGGTCGCCCGTCCATGCCGCCAGTCTTGCATCAACGCCGGAACGCGCCGCAGCGTTCGTCGAAGTGACGTAGGCATAGCGCCAGGGGGTCCAGAGATGATCCATTGAAGGGATTCCGCCCGCATCAGTACAGGGCCAGTATAGAGGGTTGCCGGCGCCGCTGGTGCGTAAGTCTATTGCTTGTGCAGTATCAAATGTGCGAATGCAATCAAAATGCAGCAACGCCTCAATCTGGCCAAGGTGTTGGATTGACGCGGGAAAGCTGGGGTTGCTACACTCGTGAGCGTAGCTTCCTGCGCGAATTCCAGCGGTGAGCTGCGGCCACCCTCCAGCAAGGCGTTGCCTGACGGGTGTTTTCCATGGAGACCAGTCGCTTTCGCTTCCAGTTCACAAAGCTGGGAGGGCTGTCCCTTGCGAAGACGGTACCCCCACAGGCTGATGACTCGACAGCAGGGATACTGGTCTTAAGGCCTCTCCGCCGGCGGCAATCGCGGCGCGGGAGCCACCCCCAGCGGCAGGCAAAGATTTTGTCGCGGGAGCTAGGAATTCCGGAGCCGCAGTGATGCCAAACGTCCTCAATCCCGAACCCGAGAGCATAACCCTGAACACCGAAACTGAAACCCTCACTCTTGACCCTGCGACGGAGCTTGAGCAGCCGTCGTTCGAATCCACGTCCAACACCGCCGAAGTTGCCAAAGTTATTCCCGCGCTGGACGCCGATGCCCCAACCGAGCCTGTAACCCAGGCCGTACCTGTGGTTGAAGACGCCAAGCCGGTGGCCGCTCCCGTATCGACAGCCCCCAAGGCTGAAGTTGTTGCCCAGGCCGCTCCTGCCGCTGAAGCCCATGCGCATGAGTCCGCCGACGATTTTTCCGCCGCATTGGCGGCATTTGAACGGGAACAGGCTGCCGAAGCGGCTGCAGTTGAGGCCTACGGCGACAAGCTGGTCTCCGGCACAGTGATAAAGCAGACTGACAAGCACCTGGTTCTGGATGTCATGGGCATGAAGTCCGAGGGGCTTGTGCCTCTGGAGCAGGTTCTGGACCACACCGGCGCAGTCAAGTTCCAGCCCGGCGACGTCATCGACGTGGTGATTGAGCGCGAGGAGCCGGAAGGTGGCTACATCGTCAGCTACGAGCGCGCCCAGCGCCTGCGCGTTTGGGACGTGATTGAGAAGGCTGCCAACGACAAAACACCCGTGATGGGAACCGTTGTGAGCCGTGTCAAAGGCGGGCTGACCGTCGACATCGGCCTCAAGGCATTCCTGCCCGGTTCGCAGCTTGAGATTCGCCCAGTGCGCAATCTCGACGGCTATCTCGGCCAGCAGATTGAAGTCCGTGTCATCAAGCTGAACAAGAAGCGCGGCAATGTGGTCGTAAGCCGCAAAGAGATTCTTGAAGAAGAACAGAACGCCAAGCGTTCCGGCACCCTCGAGCAGTTGGGCGAGGACGCGGTGCTCACCGGTACCGTCAAAAACCTCACCGACTACGGCGCGTTTGTCGACCTCGGCGGCATCGACGGCCTGCTGCACATTACTGACATGAGCTGGGGACGCCTCACGCATCCCCGCGACCTCGTCAATGTCGGCGATGAGATCCAGGTGAAGGTTCTCAAGTTCGACAAAGAGAAGCAGCGTGTCTCGCTTGGCTTCAAGCAGCTCACGCCTGATCCGTGGCTCGACGCCACCGAGCGCTACCCGGTTGGCGCACACGTCAAGGGCCGCGTTCTTTCGGTAACCGACTACGGTGCGTTTGTTGAGCTGGAGCAAGGTATCGAAGGCCTGGTTCACCTTTCTGAGATGACCTGGTCCAAGCGCCTCAAGCACCCCTCCAAGCTGGTCAAGCCGGGCGACGAAGTCGAAACCGTTGTCCTCAGCGTCAATCCTGCTGACCGCCGCATCTCGCTGGGCATGAAGCAACTCCTCGACAACCCCTGGGAGAACCTCACTGAGCGCTATCCCGCGGGCACCATCGTCGAGGGCCGCGTCCGCAACCTTACTGACTTTGGTGCCTTCATTGAGATTGAAGACGGCATCGACGGCTTGGTGCACGTGTCCAATCTCAGCTGGACCAAGCGCGTCAAGCATCCTTCTGAAATCGTGAAGAAGGGCGAAAAGGTCAAGGCTGTCGTTCTCGGCGTTGAGCCGCAGAACCGCCGCCTCTCGCTGGGCATCAAGCAGTTGCAGCCCGACGTCTGGGAGAGCTTCTTCGCCGCGCATCGCGTCGGCGACGTGGTTCACGGCAAGGTGCTGCGCACCGCGCAGTTCGGCGCGTTTGTCGAGATCGCGGAGGGCGTGGAGGGTCTTTGCCACATCTCTGAGGCCGGCGACGAGGCCGGTGGCCCTTCCAAGCTTGAAACTGGTCTTGAGCACGACTTCAAGATCATCANNCGTGGAAGAGAAGAAGGTGGGCTTGAGCCTGCGCGCTGTCAGTGGTCACGAAGCCAGCCGTGCGGAGGTTCAGGACTACAAGGCAGAATCCCGCGGCGGCAGCCACAAGGCTCCTGTCTCCAGCTCAACCACCACCCTTGGCGACCTCATAAACTGGAAGAGCGAGCGCTGATCTTCCACGCAGCNNACAGAACGGCCACCCCGAGGGGTGGCCGTTCTGCGGTTCGCCTCAACCTGTCCTGGTGTCCGATCTGCCGCACTTTGCAGAAGATATCCTTCCGTTGGCGCATTATCGAAATTGAGAGGCTACGCGGATGAGGTCACGTCCCCGGTGCACTCTGTCCGGGAGTCTGTCGGGTGTATATCTGTTTGCCACTAAATGAATACCCCCACCCCCTCCCCCAAGCGCCGTTTTTCGCAAGTGAAACTGTGAAGCCCCATTTAAACCAAACAAAACAAGAAGACTCCTCAAGAGATCTCACAAACAAGGATCGTTCTGTGAGGAAGTGGGAGGACTCGACAATTGCAGGGGAGGATATTGCCGTCCACGAAGCCGACGCGCAGGACGGTGACGTGGTCTGGCACGAACACGTCAATGAGCAGGAATAGACCTAGTCCCTGGTCCCTGTTCCCTGCTCTTTGCCCTGCATCTGCCGCAGGACAATAACGATTCCGAGCGATGTCAGCACGCAGATGAGCGCAAACAGAAAGACGCTTGCGTAGCCATAGACGCCGATCACCGCTCCCGCCAGCGGGCCGACCAGGAAGAAGGAGACGTCAGAGAACGCGGTGTAGACGCCGAGAGCTGTTCCACGATTGTTTTCCGTTACACGCTTCACGGCTTCAACGCCAATCGCCGGGAAGAATAGTGAGAAGCCCAGGCCGGCCATGGCGGCTCCGCAGAAGGCCATCAACGGCGAACTCGCCTGCCACAGCAGGAGAAGCCCAAGCGATTCAACCGACAGGCAGACCATGCCAACGGGGAAACCGCCGAAACGGTCGATGGTGTGGATGAAGAGCAGCCGCGCCACAATGAACCCGACGCCAAATGCGGTAAGGCATAGCGCTGCGCCGCCCCAATGGCGGCTGGCGTAAAAGAGAGTGACGAACGTCGCAAGCACACTGTAGCCAACGCCACCGAGGGCCAGGCCCATGCCGTGAGGAGCAACCCGTCCAAGCACGTGGCTGAACGGCAGATGCTCGCCGGGAGCTACGTGCACTGGACTCTTGCGGGAGGCAAATCCAAGGCTGACTGCGCCGATCAGAATGGTCAGCACCCCAAGCGAAGCGAGCCCAAACCGCTCATCTAGAACCACGCCCAGCGGAGCGCCCAGCGCCATCGCGCCGTAGGTGCTGATGCCGTTGTAGGAGATGACTTTGGCGGTGTGTTCCGGTCCGGTGCTGGTGATGCCCCAGAGCGTGGAGCCAGTCGATCCAAGACTCTCGCCGACCCCCAGCACCAACCGGCTGGCAATCAGCAAGATGACGCTGAGTGGAGGGCCAAGATGCAGTGGATTGAAGTGCATGGTGGCCGCCGCCGCCACCAGCAGTACTCCGCTTGTGGAGCAAGCCGCCATGCCCCACAGCACTGAGACTTTGGCTCCTGCGCTGTCAGAAATGCGCCCGGCCCAGGGACGGCTCAGCAGGGTTGCAATGTACTGGATGCTGATGACAAGTCCAGCTAGCGCGGCGCTAAATCCCATCCGCAGATGGACATATGGCGGAAGAACGGCCAGCGGAAGGCCAATGGACAGATAGCAGACGAATGTAAAGTAAACAAAGCCGAGAATATGCAGTGTTCCGCCCGTTGAGGCAGCGGTAGCGGGTGCAGTAACACTGACTGTGACAGAGTCGGACATGAGTTTTGGCAGGAGCCTGCTGAAGGTTTTGATCTGTTATCAGTATAGCTGAGGCGATATTGAACTTCTGTCCCTTGCGACGGACCAGAACTACACTTAGATAATGCCGGGTTTTCACCTGGAGCATTTCGGATGCAGGGCCGCGCGCGCCGATGGCGAGGCTGTGGGCGCGCAGTTGCGGGCGGCCGGGCTCTGCGAAAGGCATCCTTCATTGGCAGATCTGGTGGTTGTCAACACATGCAGTGTGACTGCGGAGGCCGATCGCGCGGCGTGAGCCTTTTTCCGGCGGTCGCACCGGCCGAATCCCAACGCAAGAATTGTAGTTACAGGCTGCTATGCGCAGTGCGCGCCGCACGAGTCGGCAGAGATTTCCGGCATGTCCGCTGTTGTGGGCTACAGCCACAAGGCGATAGCGCCGCAGATCGCTTTAAAGTTGATCCAGGGTTCGGCTGATATTACGCACGCAGCACATCCTCAATTGGTCAGTGTGCATTCGATCATGTCCGGCGGCGCCAAGCCAATGATCCTGGTCGATGACCGGTTTGCTCACTCCTCTCTTGAGGAAGCGCACCGGCGCCAGGTGCACTGACCCGTCCGAACCTGTAGATCCAGGAAGGCTGCGGAAACCGCCGCACATTTTGCGTGATTCCGAAGACCGGGGCTCTTCGAGAAGCCTCTTTGCCGAAGCTGTCCTCAAGCACGTGGCGAGTTTTATTGCGGCCGGCGGCAATGAGCTGGTGCTGTTCGGAATCAACCTTGGCCGCTGGGGCCGGGGCTTCTCTGCCACTGCGAACACAATAAATTCTTCGCCGCGCACGCTTGCAGAGCTTGTCCGCCACATTCTTCGCCGAACTTCGCTGGCACGGCTGCGGCTCAGCTCGATTGAGCCAATGGACTGGGACGGTGACCTGATCGGCCTGATGGCGGAGTTTGGTGGATTTCGGCTCGCACGCCGCGCCCATCTGCCACTTCAGTCCGGCTCGGACGCAGTGTTGCGGCGCATGCACCGGCGCTATCGCCCATGGCACTACGTCGAGAAAGTGGAAGCGCTGCTTCGTGCCGCCGGGCCGAGCCTGACTTTAGGCGCGGATGTGATGGTTGGATTTCCTGGCGAGACTGAAGGCGAGTTCGCAGAGACTCTGGAACTGGTGCGCGCATTGCCGTTCGGTTATCTGCATTTGTTTCCGTTCTCGCCTCGGCCAGGAACGCTGGGCTGGCACTCCACGCCGAGCGTCCGGTTCCGGCAAAGGCTGTGGAAGAGCGGATGGAAGTACTGCGCACCTTGGCGGCTGAAAAGACTCAGGCTCATCGTTTGAGCTTCGTAGGCCGGGGGTTGGAGGCCATCACGCTGTGCACTCCTCCGGATGAGGCAGCCCGCGGTCGGAGCTCGGCGCTGACTGAGAACTTTCTCCCCATGGCGCTCAACGGCACCATCACCGCCAACCGCCTGATTCGAGTACGCTGGACCGTTTTGAACCGGGACGGGATGCTTGAGGCTATAGAGATGAAACCGCTGCTTGTCCATGGTTCAGCGAAGCCCGGCCAATGCTATACTTAGCGTGCGTTCGTGCGCCTGCGGCGATTCCGGTCGACCCCGGAGGCAGGCAACAACGACTTTTGGAGGAGCACCATCGCACTCGACAAACGTTCAGCAAAATCTTTTATCCGCATCAACGACCGTATCCGCGCACGCGAAATCCGCGTGATCGACGAGAACGGCGAACAAATCGGCATCCTGGCACCCTTTGAAGCCCTCCGGATCGCCCGCGAACGCGGACTCGATCTCGTCGAGGTTTCTCCCAACGCCATCCCGCCCGTCTGCCGGATCCAGGACTATGGCCGCTTCCTCTACGAGAAGGAAAAGAGCGAGCGGGCCGCCAAGAAGAAGCAGAGGGTGATTACGGTCAAGGAAGTCAAGTTCTCAGTCACCGTCGACGAGCACGACTACCAGACCAAGAAGAATATGGCGATCCGGTTTCTGGGCGATGGCGACAAGGTGAAGGCGTCGCTGCGCTTCAAGGGGCGGCAGATGGCGCATCGCGATCTGGGCTACAAGATCATCAACAGGCTGATTACCGACGTGGGCGACGCGGGGCTGGTGGAGTTTATGCCGCGCATGGAAGGCACCACGCTGCACGCCATTCTCGCCCCAGGCAAGAAGGCCGAGCCACCCAAGAAGCCTGCCGCACCTAAACCGCCGGCTCCTCGTCTGGTAGGCCAGCAGCCACAGTCGGCCCAATCTTGAAGCCCTAATCAGTCAACTAATCCGGATGCCCGGCCCCCGGGATTTGTCGCCGCCTATACTCCGTTCGCAGGTGGCGTGTATGGCCGCCGTCCCGTATAATTCTCAAAGGTAGAAGCACGCCAAAGTAACCAGGAAAACCATGCCCAAATTAAAGACCCATAAGGGCGCGGCCAAGCGCTTTAAGAAGACCGGCACGGGGAAAATTCTCCGCGGCCAAACCAAGATGCGGCACATCCTGACTTCCAAGACCAAGAAGACGAAGAAGAAGTTGGGTGGCACCGTGCTGGTTTCTGACGCCGACAAGCGCAAGGTGGCGCGAATGATTCCCTACGCCTGATCGGGCCCTACGTTAGGGTGGGAGAGCACTTCTCCGGCCCCTTGATTTGTCCCTCTCGGACAGATCACGACGATCAGCTTAGGCAGCGAGTGAAGAGGTATTTCCTACCTCCAGCCGCACAACGAACGACTCAAAGGAGAAACAAACCATGCCCCGCGTAAAACGTGGAACCAAACGCACCGACCGCCGGAAGAAAATTCTCAAGCGGGCCAGCGGCTACTTCCTTACCAAATCCAAGCTCTATCAGGCAGCGCAGGAGGCCGTCGAGCGCGGCCTGAAGTT
>PLKU01000462.1 GCA_003140705.1 Acidobacteriaceae bacterium | reverse complement strand
ACATTTTGGAGATTGATCGCGTTTGTCGCGACCTGCTGGCCCGGCCGCAACCCGGATAAAATCACCTGCATATTGTTCGGCAACTGTTCGCCACTTACGACCTCAATCCGCTTGAACTTCTCTTGCGCAGGGATGAAGACCCAATCTCGGTCGTGCAGATGCACAACCGCGGACGCCGGGACGGCCGCGTAGTTCTGCTTCTCCTTGCCGAACAAAGTGGCCGTGCCGAACATGCCCGGCCGCATCATCTCGCCCGGATTCGCCAATTCGATACGGACCTTCGCTGTGCGGATATTCGGATCGAGAATCGCGCCGATGTTGCTGATCGTGCCCTTGAGAACCTTGTCCGGATAGGCGTTCAGCTTGATCTCGGCGGGTTCCCCGACGCGCACGTGGGCCATGTCGCTTTCGTAGACATCACAAACGATCCACACGGTGGTTAAGTCCGAAATGGTGAATGGGTTCGGAGTGGAGTAGGCCTGCACGGACGCCCCGTTGGTCACTTCCTGATCGGTGATCACGCCGGAAACCGGGGCGAAGATATCGACAATTCCCTTCGGGTCAGCGGGATCGCTGCCGAGCAGGTGAAGATGCTCAGTGGCGGTATCGAGGGTGGTCTTGGCGTCGTCCTCGGTGTCTTGCGCGATCTCCAGGTCTTCTAGTGCTATGGCCCCGTGCTCGTACAGCAGCTTCGCTCGATCCAATTGCTTGCGCGCAAGGAGCTCATCGGAGATGGCTTTGCGATAGGCGTCGAAGCCTCCCGAAATGTCGTCGCTGCGAACACGCAGCAAGACCTGGCCCTTCTTTACTGTGTCGCCGAGGCGAGCGCGAATGTCCACAATGCGGCCGGAGGCAAGCGAAATCACCGGAACAGTCCGCGCGATGTCCGGAAATACAGAGCCGGTCACGGACAATTGCGACGGGGCTTGGTATTCGGCCACTGTTTCGATCGGATACCGCTCCGGATGCTCGACCGCGAAAAAGGAGACGTCCACTCCGGAAACCACTTTGGCCGGTGGCGGCGCCTCTGCGTCCGCATTGACCTTATCGCTCTTGCAGCCGCTCGCCGTCAAAGCTAAGGCCGTAACCATGAGCAACAGGCCCACTTCGAAACTTTTGCTTTTCATACGACCCCCCGCACCCCTTATGTATCTCTCGGGTTTTCACTTTGGCGTTGTGATCTTTAGGATTGAGCTCTTGAGAAGGAACTTACACTCCGTTCTGACTGTTGTTGTTATTCATACGCGAACGGGCGTAAAGAATGTGTAAACAAACTGCGGAAATTCCATAAGTCTGCCAAAGCATCGCACTAAGCAGTCCTTCTATATCTTGCGACAAAATTGAAAGTTTGCTTTTTGCTCAGGCTTACTGGAATCCAATTCACTTATTTGAGTATCTTGGCTGCATGTTGAGAGCTCTTGGACAATTGGTCATGCCCAATAACTCCAGCGCTGAAGATAGCCCGCGCACTAAGTCCCCTTACGGCCTTATTTAAGTGAGCTCTCCCACGATACTTATTTAGCCGCATAGACGCGCAATGATCTGCAGCCATAGCCACAGGAATAAGTGGATGGTCGAGGCGCTGGGTAGGTCGATGTTTCAAAGCAGCACCGGAATTGCAGGCCACCGATGCTGCTCGTTGTGTTTGAGCGTCAAGCCGAACGAAAAGCTTGAAGCCTACCGGTTAGAACCTGACCATGACGGCAATTGTGCTTACGGTTTGGTTGGTGCGTAGATCAGGCCACCAGATATTACTTGTTCCGGCGCCTACCGGGCTGCCCCCGTTGCATGCGATTTCAGCCAAACCGAGACTCCCATACCCGTAACCTGAGGGAGCTCCACTCGCGCAGGCATACTGTGCCGGAGAGCCGTTGTTTCCGCCTGGAGGCGTAATGCCGCCGTGGCCGGTCCAGTACGGGGTGTCAGAATATCGGTAGCCGGTCTCCAGGCGGAACGTGATAAATTGCGCAGGCATGTAATCAAATGTGACCGTGCCATCATGCATTTGCGCGCGATCGCCAGGGTTCTCGGTGTAGTACGGCGTGCCTGTGATAGCAGTCGCGCCGTCGATCGGCGGAAGAAGAGTCAAGTAGCGGCCCGGGTTGTTCATCAGGCCGCCGCCCAGGGTCACAGCGAAGAGGTCTTTGTCGAACCAGGCACGGAGGTAAGCCATTGTGCCGATAAACATCTGCTTCGGCTTTCCGTTGGCGCTGCTGTGGCAATTAACGCCGCCGCTATAGAGTGAGCTCGATCCCATCTCCGGAGAAAAGCCTTTCGTGTTGTAAGGCCCGCTGGAAGCTCCGCCGCCATATTCGCATCCGGCGTCGCCGGTAATTGTGAAGGCCATCTTGTCCAGCGTGTTCTTGGGCTTGTCATAGAACTTGACCTGCGCGCTGTAGTCGGCATGGATGCGCGAACGGGTAGGAGAGCCAGTCTGCTGTTCGTTTGCGTCGTCTTCACCCAGGCCGTAGTTGTTCCACACAAGATCCAACCACGGAGTGGGGCGATAGAGAATCTGCCCGCCCAGACCCGGCTTGCCGTTTGGACGTGCGTAGGTCTGCCACCCGTTAATGATCCACGGCTCGATTTTTAACTTCGCTGTTGGAAACCACTGGATGCGAATGCCGTTGAAGAACCACGGCGTGTTAGAGGAAACAAACGAAGGTTGATACGTCCAGTTGTCAAAGTTGTAGTAGCTGAACAGGCCAATGTAGGAGACGAAGATACCGGCGTCCACGTTGAGGCCGTGATTGACATCCCAGTGATAGCCGCCCC
>PLKU01000216.1 GCA_003140705.1 Acidobacteriaceae bacterium | reverse complement strand
GTGTCCTCGTAGCAGGGTCTTCGGGAACCGGGAAATCGGTCCTGGCAACTCAATTCATTGCTGAAGGCATTCGCCATGGGGAGCCGGGAATCGTCGCCGTCTTTGAAGAACGCCCGCAAGCATATGCGGAGCGGGCCTCTAGTCTGGGCCTGGATCTGGAAGCGCCGCAGAAAGACGGGAAACTCACAATCCTCTATTTGCGTCCCCTGGATCTATCGGTGGATGAGACCATGCACTCGATTCTCGACGCAGTGCAGAAGATTGGCGCCAAGCGCCTGGTGATCGATTCGCTAGCCGGTTTTGAGATGGCCCTGTCGCCGGGCTTCCGTGCCGACTTTCGCGAATCGCTCTACCGGATGATCTTCGCTTTGACAGGAATCGGCGTCACGATTCTAAGCACGGTTGAAGTGGATGAGTCTTTCACTGAGTTCCCGTTCAGTACCTATTCAATTTCTTTCCTCACCGATGACATCATCCGGCTGCGGTACGTATCCATCGATGGCCAGCTTCGCAAGATCATGGTGGTGATCAAGATGCGGGGCGGNNCTTATCAGCGGAATTCCAGTGCATTCGGAGCGGTCAGGCCCGGAGGAAGAGCCGTCACAGAATCCGAAGATGGGAACCGAGACCTAGAGAATCACCCCATGCCGCTTTACTCGAAAAAGGCTAAGGATTTCAAGCCCTGTCTACTGCTCGTCTTTCAACTCCAAAAGGCAAGGTATCGCGTCCGCTGCGATTTCATCTGCGCGAGGTTGCGAGTTGCGGCAAAACCAATACCGACACTGATGAAGACGCGCGAAAGCGATAAGGCTTAATGTTCCTTTTTGTACAGCCTCGTCTCGGATTCTCTTGCTACGGTGAGTCTGCTACTGCGGAAGCTGCCATGAAGTACCGATTGGTCCGTCCAAAGACAGTATCGATCCCAAAACGCGATTGCGGAGGAAAGCGCCTTGAAAGTTAAATCGATTACTAAAGACTCTAAGAAAGTGTCTCGTTCCGAACTGGTCGAGTTGTTGAATCAGGATCTGTCGCGCGAGTATCAAGCCATCATCGGGTACGTCGTCTACTCACAGGTCTTGAAGGGTGCGGAGTTCATGAGCATCGCGGGTGAACTCGAAAAACACGCAGCGCAGGAATTGGCACACGCCCTGATCATCGCCAAGCAGATTGATTATCTTGGTGGTGCGCCGACAGTCGTAGCAAATACTGTCAGAACATCTGAGAACGCCACTGCCATGTTGAGGTTTGATCTCGATAACGAAACAGAAACAATCCGAAATTATCGCGAACGAGTCCGCCAATGCGAAGAATTGGCTGAATTCGCGATGGGCGAACAGATTCGCCAGATCCTCGTCGACGAACAAGATCACCAGATTGCTCTGGCGACCGCTCTTGGAAAGAGCGTGCCTGCTTCGCGCAAGGCCAAATAGGGACCAGAGGGAAAAGATAGTTCGGCGTCTGGCGGCCGGGCCAAATTCCAGACGGCCAAACTGCAGGGGCTCGTTTGGGCTGAAGTGTGCAGTTACTCGGCAAGGGGCGTAGCCGCCAAATGTGCATCCAGCACTCAGGGGAATGACGGCAAGGCTACCGAAGAGGTTCTGATGGCGGATAAAACGGCCANNACAATGGCCTTTCACTTCGAGAAACCGTCCGGATTCAGTTTCAGAGCGGGCCAGTTCGCCGATGTGACCCTCACTGACCCACTGGAAACCGACGCCTGCCGGGCTTGACTTTTCGCCGTTTCGACCTCTCAAGGCTGCCGTAAGTTTCCTGCCGGACAAGTCTGTGCAAGACCACCCCGACCGGCCGTTACAAGCCGCGCAGCGCGACCAGAACGCTCTTGGTGAGCATGGAATTATCGGTTTTGAATTCGAGCCAGAACGAGGTGTCCAATATTGAGCAGCCCGCGTTCCGCAGACCGTCTCATCCTTATCTCGGTATGCCGAAGAAGCGATCGGTTATAAGAGACTGACCAAAGACGTGGTGATTGAGATGGAAGATTCTCGGTGCAAGGTTGTGGCGATTGAGATGGACGACTTTCGGTGCAGGAACTCGCGCAGTGGCGTGGTGATTGAGATGGAAGATTTTCGCTGCAAGAACCTGGTCGATCGAGCGGTGCTTGAGATCGAAGACCCTCGCGGCAATTTCGTGGCGATTAAAATCGAAGATCCTCGGTTCAAGAGCCTACTCGCGACTTGGTGATTGAGATACCACATCGGGGGTATCCGGAAACCAATTTAGTAGCTGCGCTGCAATTTCAAAGGCTGGTGCATTTCAGACCGACTTGCACCAAGCCCAGGCTGGGTCTGGCCGCCCGGAGGTCCTCGACCCAACGAGCAATTACGACCAGCCATCAGCAGTCCCATTGTTGGATACTCTTCGATACAAGGCTTTCATAGGGCAAGGAAGCTCCCCAAAAGGAGGGCCTCCCATGGTCGCAGACAATCAAGATGCAAATAACCGTCCATGGACCTTAACGAATCGACAACAACCGCCGAACAGAGGAGAGAATCGCGATGAAACCGAGCACAGAAGATAAGACAAAAGGCAAGCTTCACGAAGTTAAAGGCGCAATCAGGCAGAAGGCCGGCGAACTTACCAGCAACCCAAACCTGGAGGCTGATGGCAGAGCTGAAAAGAATACCGGAAAAGTTCAAAATGTTGTAGGCAAGATTGAAAAGGCTGTAGGAAAGTAAACGAATCAACATCGGACTCAGAGACGAGAAAGGTCGAGAGACAATGGCGCAATCGGTGTTGGAACAAGCGGGCGGGACAGCCGCGGAAGTTATGAACAAGGCTTCTCGCGCGGCAACTGTCGCGGCGGATGCAATCGAGGATGGCGTAGCATCGGCCCGACGTGCCGCGAAGCAAGGCGGCGATGCCGTCGCAGAGCTTCTTGATGACACGAAGAGACGAGTAAAACGACATCCGATTGAAACAGTAGTGGCGACATTCGCAGCAGGCATCGCGGCTGGAACACTGATCGGCTGGATGATGAAGCGAAGGCAATGCTAGCGAGAGACAGAGAACATGAGTGAAGAAGGCTGGGACACTGGTCCTTCTTCACTCGTGGATTCAAGGTTTTAGTTTAGGTCGTCGGAAATCACATCAACTTTTTCTTGCCCAGAGATGCCGATCGTCTCGCCCTCGACTCCCTTCGGGGCTAAAGCCTAACGCTGATTACAATTGGCTTGCGCGACGACTGAAGTTGTGCCCTGTGCAATGCGTGTTTCCTCAACGCCCGACAACTCACACCCTTCAAATGAATAACCATCTGTGTGGCGGACACCACTAGACCGGCGTCCGTTGTCTCTTGTCTTACCGGGCTGGCTGGAATTCGAGGGCCAGAGTCAGATCAAGATAGTTTCCCGGATTCCAGCGCTCCCTCGATCGAAAAGGAGCCACATTGCCTGCAGGCAATAAGGAACATCATCACACCGATCGCATTGGCTGGCTGCGCGCAGCGGTGCTGGGCGCGAACGACGGCATACTCTCAACATCAAGTCTCGTGCTTGGTGTTGCAGCCGCGAATGCGACTCACCGTAATCTGTTGGTCGCTGGAATGGCAGGCCTGGTGGCCGGGGCCATGTCGATGGCAGCAGGGGAGTATGTTTCTGTGCATTCGCAGGCAGACACCGAAAGAGCTGATTTGGACATTGAGCGCGTGGAGCTTAAGACAGACAATAAAGGCGAACACAAGGAGCTTGCGGCGATTTACGTCGGTCGCGGGCTTGATCCTGCTCTCGCGAAAC
>PLKU01000029.1:10033-15221 GCA_003140705.1 Acidobacteriaceae bacterium | reverse complement strand
CAAAGACGTTCAACTGGTCGCTGGGCCAGTCACAGGCTTCAAGATCGTCTGCGCTTAGCAGGAGGTTGCCATGGATGGTTTCTGGCACTTCGGTGGGCAATATCTCCCATTCGGTATGGGCCGTGGGCAGCGGATGGCAGGGAATGCCGTAGGCTTGCGGACGAAGATCCGGATAAGCGGAATAGGCCAACCAGCACTCTTCGCCAGGATGGGCGTCTACCCATTGCTTGATGTGCGGCAGTTGCTGCGCCCAATCCACGCTGGAGTCGCTCAGGTATTTATGCGTGTTCGCCGTCCCACCCCAGGCTTCGTTGCCGTACGCCATCTCTGCCGGGAATATCGCCATCGCAGAGATGACGTGGAAGGCGACCAATCCTCCGCCGATCCAAAGCCAGCGGCGGCTATGCTGCGCGAGCGCTGTCACTCCCGCTGCTGCCAGCAACGCGGCCAGCGGATACAAGAACAGAACATGGCGAGTGCCGATGTTCATACCGCTCAGGATCGCTACACCCAGATAGATAGCGCCTGGCACAACCAGGTACGCTAATTCTCTTCCGTGTCTGAGCTGTCTGCCGATCAGCGCAATACCGGCCAGAACCTCCAAACCGATCAAGCCCAGAGTGGTCTTGATGGACAACGCCACTGGAAAGTACCACCAAACGCCATGGGCATAATCGTGCCCCAGCAGGAAGATGGGATACTGCTGCGCTGCGTAGTGGATGTCAGTCATGCCCATCAGGTAAGACTCTGGCAATAAGCGCCAGTTGGCGACATGCCCGATCACCCAACCGTTCATTCCCGTGAGAGGAGCAGCGTATTCGCTCAGCGTCGGGTTCATAAGCAGCCCTGCCGGTCTGGCCGCATAGCGAAACCCATAGAAAGCCCAGAGCACCACGACCGCGAGGACCACGATGGCCGCAAATCCGCCAGACAGTATCCCGGCCATCCGCTTGTGCCGCCCCCGCTCGGCACAGGCGATCTCTACCAGAGTCAATCCCAGCAGCATCGGCGCCAGCAAAATCCCGCTGTGCTTGGCCGACAGCGTGAGTCCCGCTGCCAGGCCAGTCAGCAACAAACGAATCACAGATGGCTGTCTTGCGTAACGGTAGAAGCAATAGATTGTGGCCAGAAAGAAGCAAGCGACTCCCATATCGGTCGTGACCAGATCACTGTTGGCCATTACATTGGGCTCAAAGACCACCAAGAGCAAAGCCAGCAAACCAGCGGACTCGCCAAAGAGCTTGCTCCCCATGAGAAATACCATCACTGAGAGGCCCACGGCAAAGACACCTGCCGCCAGGCGCATGCGGAAGAGCAGGCGATGCCTTGGACCATCGTTACGCTCCATAAAATCACGGCCGTCCCGGTACGCCTCTGACTTGAACCATCGCTGTTGCAGCGGAGGCAACCAAAGGTTCTCCTGCAGCAGAGGCAGTGTCGCCACCAGCTTCACCAGCGGCGGATGCTCGGGATTCAGACCGTAGTCGCCGCTATGCCACATCATGTAGCCTGCGAAAATGTGATCGCCCTCATCGAAGGTGAGCGACTCGCCATGAACGATGATCGCAACCAGGATCATTTGCAAGATGATCAATCCGCCTGCAAAAGACCGGACGGGCATTTTCAATCTATTCATCGACCCTCCGCCTCCACAGATTTGCGGGCGTAATTCAGTAGCTGCTGAAAACCATATGCGCAATTGTTCGCGCCTCCATTATAGGGGGTTCCACGAAGGACCTTTTTTCAGACGGACTCCTCCGCACTTGGCCGTGTAACGTGCCAGCCGTCGATATGCCCTTGGCTTGATTGTTGCGCACGATTGAGAAACAAAAAACGGGCTTCACTTTACCGATACTCATTCTGGACGAATGATCGCGGTAGGGACACCAGTCGCCTGGTGCCCCCCGCACAGACCCGGACGGGCGCTCATTAGCGCATCCGGTTCTTATCTCGGATGGGTGGCGGCGAAGCGAGCGTCAGGAAAGGGATGGAGCGCTTGCGGTTGAGGAAGCCAGCGCTTAGCCAAAACGAGGATGCGTGTCCATGAGATCCGGCGTTTTTGGCTCCGACGGCGAATGGTACGCCACCAGAGTGCAAGTACCCGATCCCGAAACAGCCCCAGACTGGCGAGGTTTCCAGGTACCGCGTAGTAGTTGAAGTAGCCTTGCACGACCGACTTGAGCCATTGTCCGGTTTGGGTCACGGGATCGTGCATGCGCTTGCGGAGGTGCTGCTTAATCTGTCGCAGCTTGGCTCGCATGCGCTTGCGGATCGTGGTGCGCCGCACCATGAATCGCCCTAATCCATTCTTCCCGCTGATGTGCGGGTGAGTAGGCCGGCGGAATTGCACCCCCGGCCTCTCGCAGAACCGAGCGTGAGACTCTCGCCTCACTCGGCTCCCATCAGGCAAACCTGCCGTTCCTCCGGCTTGTCTGTCGCACGCATCGAGGTCCTCCTGTTACCAGTTGCTTCGGTCATGCGACCGCCTGATCCGACCCCTTCGCTCCAGCCCCATTACGAGCTCTCTCCGCTCCTACGAGTCGGTCCGCCCCAGTGCTCCGCATCGGTACGCTCGCCTCACGGTTGTGGCCGCTTGGGCTTTTCCCTTAACATCAGAGCGACTGGTTCCTGCAGTTCCGCGCAACAGCCTGCATCCGCTTCACGCCCCCTCTACGCCGGTCGCCGTCCGCTCAGTCATCAGGCATCTCGCGGACTTGTCCCAGGTGGGCTTTACGCACGTGGTTTCGACGACACTTATTTTCTTAACGACGCGTCTTCGAAGGGTTCACTTTCGTTCGTCTCTCGGATGCTCACCTGCACGGGTTTATACCCGCGCTTTTCCTCCAACGCTCACCACCACGGCTCTTTACCGCAGCAGCTTGGATCGGTTTGGGATCTGCTCCTGAAAGCCGATCCCGAGGGGCCTTCCCTCATCTATTGCGCAGCTTGTCATGCACACGGCTATTTAGTTCATGGTGAACTCCTTATCCGTGTGCTTCTGCAGCACACTGAAGCCTAGAAAGTCGAACGTTTCCGGCTTGCCTTCCCTTCTACGTTTCCGGTTCTGTTCGGCAAATCTGCCAAACTCGATCCGGCGCGTCTTGTCTGGGTGGAGCTCCAGCCCAAACTTCCCCAGTCGCTCCCGCAAGTTTTCCAGGAAGTGATCTGCGTCCGTCTGATACTGGAATCCCGCGATGGTGTCATCCGCGAAACGGATCACCACCACCTCGCCTTGCGCGTGTTTCTTACGCCAGACGTTCACCCAGAGATCGAAAGCGTAGTGCAGGTAAATATTCGCCAGAAGCGGTGAAATCACTGCCCCTTGCGGACTCCCGGTCTTCGCTTCCGACCACTCGCCTTCCTCCATCACCCCAGCCTTGAGCCATTTCTGGATCAGTCGCAGGATTCGAGGGTCGGCGACGCGATGCTCCACGAACTTGATCAGCCAACTGTGATCGAGATTATCGAAAAAACCTCGGATGTCGGCGTCCAGAATGTAGTTCACTTTCTTCTTCATGAGCGCATACGACAGCGCATCCAGTGCATCATGCTGGCTGCGCCCCGGGCGAAATCCATACGAGAAGCCGAGAAAGTCTTCCTCGTAAATCTGGTTGAGGATGGTGGCCACGGCCTGTTGGACAAGCTTGTCTTCCAAGGCCGCAACCCCCAATGGGCGTTGCCGTCCATCTGCTTTCTCTATGTACACTCTTCGCGATGGCTGAGCCCGGTATGCTCCACGATGGACCCGGCTGTGCAGATCAGTGATCCGATCTTCCAGCCCGGACTCGTACTCTTGCCATGTGACGCCATCTACGCCGGGTGCAGCTTTGCGCTTCAATGAGTAAAAGCTTGCCCGGAGTAAATCAACCGACACGTGGTGGAGCAAAGAGGTGAACCTCATCTCTTTGTTTTCCCTTGCTGCTTTCCGCACACCCGCCAACCCCTGTGACACGCTTGCCTCGCTCTGTGTCGAGCGCGTGTTAGGTTGAAGAGTGTTCTCCTCGATCAGCGGCCTTCCCTCCTCAATCTCCGCCAACAATCTCTCGTCTTTGTTCGACTGATTCATAGGTACTGTACCGCTGTCCGACTCCTCGGAGATGTACATGCGGGCAGTACGGCCTAAGCCTTCACCCGCCGTCCTGATGTCTGGTTTGACAGCAGGCAGCTCCGAGGTCTCCCGGTTCTCGTGCATGAAACTTCCAGGCGTGTCTGGGGTCTTCGACTACGCAGGACCGATCAGGGACTCGCGATATCGCACCTGCTCATGTTGTCTTCCGCCTGTTAGAAAGCGTCGACGTCCTGATTGCTTGTTTTCGGAGCTCAATACCCAGCCCACCTGTACCCCTGTTTACGCTTCGCCGTGCACCTCGCGATACACTGCGCAAAACTCGGGGCCGAGACGGTTCGCTACTCCTTTCTCGTAGGAATCTTTCATTCCCTGCTTCATGCCGGTTTATCCCGGCGCACCTAACAGCCCAATGCACGTTTCCAGCCCTGACTCAGCCTGGTCTTGGGAGTTCCGGGCGGATTGTCGCCAAACCGGACAGAACCCTATTTTGGGATAACTTCCGGATTGCCGGTAATCCGCCCGGAACGGTTAACGAGCCCACTTATCGGCAGTAATCTTCGCTTAACGGCAAGCGAGTTCAAGTAAAATTCGGAGGATAAACCCGTCAGTTGCCAGAACGTCTTTCCTTAACGATTTACTGGGGTGGGGTCCATCGAAGCTATCCAAATTGGAGTAAGGGAAGGTTAACTAATTAGTGGGAAACAACAGAGTGATCGACTGCAGAGCCGCGACGAAGAGCTATGCCTCTCAACCCGTTCTTCGAGGCATAGACCTCGTTGTAGAACCTGGCATTTGTGCCTTATTAGGGGCTAACGGTGCTGGCAAGTCCACGCTGCTACGCTTGCTCTCCGGACTAGAGGAGCCAGACAGTGGTTCNNAAATCCGGCGGAATTTAGGTGTACTCCCCGAGGGGCTCGGATTGTTTGAGTCTTTGACCGTCATCGAGAACCTGATGGCAATTGGACCTATTTATGGGCTGACGAAAAGGGAAACAGAAGCACGAACGACGAACTTACTAGGATTACTCGATCTCACACAGGGACGCCACACCGTTGGGCGTGATTGTTCGTTCGGCATGCGGAAGAAGACCGCCTTGGCCATGGCCCTCCTGCACAAGCC
>PLKU01000029.1:0-9978 GCA_003140705.1 Acidobacteriaceae bacterium | reverse complement strand
TAGGTCGAATTGAATCCGATTTCAACCCGCCCACGACAGACGAAGGAGTTGAGGAGGTGTATTTCAGCATTGTTGGCAGACCACAGCCGGAGGTGCCGGATTGGCTCAGATCCTAGCCCTTCTGTCCCTGCTGAAGAAACTGATGTTGAAGGAACTGGGCAGCCTTTCCTCCGTGCGTTTCAACAACTTCCTGTTCTGCATTCTCTTTCTTATGTCCGGCGGGGATCTAAAAGTAGCATTCTGGAGTACGCTCCTTTTTCAATTAGTCCTCCTTGCGCCTCTGCTTGTTACTTTTTCCATAGATACACAGCATAGGTTGCCCCCGGAGCGAGTCGCTACGTGGCCACTGACAGGTACACGAAGACTCTTGCTTAGTTCAGTAAGTTTTGCGTTGAATCCATTATTTATAGTGTTGTTTTTTGGCTACCTGTTCTGGATGGGCTTAGCCGCAGGTCTCTTTTTTGTTCTACTGGCACTCATCGTCCATACGACGGTTTACGCCGTTAGCCGTCTCTCATTCAAACTACGAATGCCTGCAAGTCTCAGCATCTCAAGGACGCCCTTGAAGGTCGGCGGAATCGCGCAAGAGATGTGGCGAGGGTTGCAAGGAACCCTCGACTTTTGGGCCGCGCTGCTTATAGCTGTTACCGGAACCTTATATCGGCTGTTCGGGCGGGCACCAGAGCCCGAAGCATTTCCGATCCTGTCGTTATTCGTGGGTATTGCAATGAGCACGATTGCGCAACGCATGCTCCGTCTGGATGAAGGGCGAGCGTTGCTGCGCTATCGTCTCCTACCGATAGCAGGTTGGAAGCTGCTCGTCACGCTGGACATGACTTTCCTGATCCCGCTCGCCGTCATGGTTTCACTCCTAAATCTACGAACAGGCGTTGCATTTGGGTTGATCGCTATCGCAGTCGGACGATACCCGTCGCTGAGGCAGCGGGCGAACCAGCGTAGATGGCGTTTTGTCGGAGGAGATCCACGTTTCGGAGTAGCACAGGTTCTCTTGGGCGGATTAGCTGGAATCGGAGCGGCAAGGGCGGGGCTCTGGGTCTTGGCCGTTGCCTTCGCCCTCTACGTGGTTTCCATATTCTGGGGAGAACTGCTCTGGAAACGCTCCCTGAGTCCTTAGTCGAAAAACATGTCCCTGAGCACTCATTGAAAGGGTTCCGGGTGGGTTGTCGCCAATCCGGACAGAACTCCATTTTCGGGGTTACTTCCGGATTGCCGGTGACTCGGGAGGTTAGGCGGCCGTATCCACTCTCGGGCTACCAGTTGGTGACTCAGGTTCCCTCAACAATGCCTAAAGCATCGCGACGATCCAACCGATGATCGTCCAACTGAAGAAGAAGCTAAGAACGTCAATCAGGACCATGTTCTTGCATCTGCGCTTATACCCGATTAGCCAAGGAATCAAAGTCAGGATCGCGCCAGTTACCCAAAGGACGGTCTGCATCCCAACCGCCCGTCGCGACTGATTCTATGGCTTCTATGCAGCCAATGAACACCAAGATGTCTGGTTCCGCCTGGATCGTCGCAAATAACTGGCCCATATCCTTGCACCCATCTTCGGAGACTATAGGTAAGAAGTTATATTTCTTTCAGTTGGATTTTCTTCAGGAGGCGGGGCTCCGCCTCCTGCGATGATCTTTGGCGGGTCTGAACCGGAAGCGGAACCCCTGTGACGTACGATCGTCTTTGTCTCAGTTTCCGCCGGCCCGGACAAGCTTGCGACCGACTGGGCAGAGGCCTGCAACAGTGGACTTCACATAAGGGAGACCGGGGTATGAGAATGTGAAAAAGGCACCACAATCCTGTCCAGCAAGTCGGAGCTCCCATGGGTATATCACGCCGCAGGTTTCTCGCCGCATCGGCCGCCACAGGCACTGTTGCACTCACCTATCCCACTGGCTTCGCTGCCCCGTATCGCGTCAGCGTTCATCGCGACCCCGCTGCGGATGGCGCATACAGCACTGTCTCCGGGTTCGCAAGCGAATCTGTGCCACTCAGGATTCCCGCTGCAATGCCGATGGGTTCCGGAGCGCCCCTCGGTGGCGTCGGCACCGGCTTCGTTGAGATCCGAGCCGACGGCTGTTTTCACGAATGGCAGATCTTCAACTCGGGCCCGTGGGCGATGGGCGCCCGCTCCACCACGGCTCCGCCCCCACCCGGCCCTCAATACCTGCGGTTTCTGCTCCGAACGAAGAATGCCTCGGGCGAGGTCGCCCAGGTCCGCCGCCTTTACCTGCGCTCCGACGAGAACGACCTGTATAGCCTGCCCTTCGTTCAGGACGTTGAGTCGATCGAGTATCTGGCCGCCTACCCAATGACCGGCCTGAGATACAACGATCCCACAATCCCCGTGCGAGTCTCCGCGCTAGTCTTCTCGCCTTTCATCCCCGGCAACGCCCGCGAATCAGCGACGCCTGGGTTTCATATCGCCTTCACTCTTGAGAATCCCGGCAGTGAGCCCGCCGAAGTATCGCTCGTCGGCTTGCTCGATAACCCACTGGCCTCTGCGCTACCAGACCGGCGCCTGAGCAATCGGATCTCTCAGAATGACGGCGTTACCGCCGCTCTCTTTCTCGATACCGATGCTCAGACTGATTTTCCGTCCGGCATTGGCAACATGTGCCTCTCCGTCACCGGAGGAGAACCCTCCTGGATCACCGGCAGCTTCCGTGAATATCTGCTGCCCGGCCTGTGCCGATGGGAGACTCCGCGTCTTAATTACATGCTGCTGGATATCATGCATCCCTTTGCTGACAGTGGTCGTCTGCCGAATAGCCAGCGAGCGACCGACCCCAGCCTCGGACTGCCTACCGCGTCCGAAATCGACTCCGCTTCTGGCGCCCAACTACGGAGAATAATGGCCGACCTGAGCTCAGATCCACTGCTGAACCGCGTCTTCACCGATGCCGCTTCCAGCGTTTCCGGCACGAGCGACGGTGAACTCCTCAACGAAGTACGGAAGAATGTCCTCGACAAGGAGGGCAGGCCCCGTCTCACCTGGGGAACCGGGGCCCTGGCATCCACCGTGCGTCTGGCGCCTGGTCAGAAAGCCGAAATTCGCTTCACTCTCAGCTGGTACTTCCCCCATCACCTTACGCTCGATGGACACGAAATCGGCCACATGTATACCAACTGGTTCAGCGATGCCGCCGACGTCAACCGCTTTCTCTGCGTCCGCTATATTCAGCATCGCTCTCTGACGGAGAAATTCGCGCGCACCCTGTGCGACACAACTCTCGGCGATGCGCTGGGGTTCGCATGGTCCAGTCAGCTTTCCACCCTGGTCTTTAACAGCTGGTGGAGCAAGAGCGGTGAATACGCCATATGGGAGGGTCTCGGGTGTTGCGGTCTCTCGACGACCGACGTCGATTACCAGGGGAGTTTCCCTGTTGTCGCCCTCTTCCCGGAACTCAAGCTCTCGCAGATGCAGCGGATCATCACCCGCCAGAACCAGCTCGGCCAGGTGCCGCACAACTACGACGGTAGCTTCGATCAGGTCGATCCCCAAGGTTTTGCGCGCGTCGATATGAATCCGCAGTTCGTGATGATGGTGTGCCGCGATTACCTCTGGACCGGTGACCGCGATTATCTCGCGTTCATGTGGCCGCACGTCGTTCGCGCCATTGCGTTCACCCAGTCCCTCGACAGTGATGGCGACGGCCTTCCCGACCGTGACACCGGGTTCCAGACCTACGACCAGTGGAAAATGCNNAATGCGTGGAACGCCTGCCTACATCGCTTCCCTTTGGATCGGCGCTCTTCGTTCCGCTGTCGTCATCGCGCAGGCCATGGGCGAGACAGAACAGGCAACCTTCTGGAACGCCACACTTTCCCAGGCTTCTGCAAGCTTCGATCGAATGCTCTTCAACGGCGACTATTACAGTCTTTGGGTCGATGGCAAAGCACGAGACGAATTGTGCATGACCGATCAGATTTCTGGGGAATGGTTCACCCATCTGATCGGGCTACCCTCGACCGTGTCGAAAGAGAACGTTCAGCGCGCTATGGCCAGCGTTTTCCGCAACAACTTCAACCGGGAATTTGGAGTGCACAACGCCACAGCGCCTCGACGCGGTCCGGATCTTCTCACTCTCAACAATCTCCAAGCCGGCGGCGTCTGGTCCGGAATCGAGTTTGCCTTCGCGTCGCTCCTCATTGATCATGGTCATTACACCGACGGCGTCCAAATCGTTGAAGCCATCAACCGACGCTACCTCCGCGCAGGCCAGCCGTGGAACCATGTGGAATGCGGCGGCCACTACTCTCGCGCTATGAGTAGCTGGACCACCATGCTGGCCGCTGCCGGCTTCAAGCCCGACCTGTCAAACAAGACCCTCGCGCTGATGCCCGCTGCGCCCGGAGACTTTAGAGTTCCATGGGTCACAGCCTCCGGCTTCGGCACCCTAAGTCGCGCAGGGCAAACTCTGTCGCTCTCATGCGCCCATGGGCAGCTTGAACTGAGTGCCCTGAAGCTCCGCCAGCACGCGGAATCCATTCGCTTGGGCGGCCGTAATTTGGTTTCAGCTATTAGCCGCGAAGAGGGCGGCGTAATACACAAATTCTCAAAACCCGTAATCGTGAGAGCTACCGAAGCTCTACAAATTGTAGAATAGCGGGGATGATGCGAGGCAGAGATCGCAAGGGCATGTCCGTCCGAAATTCTCTCAATTGTTCCGCCAACGCGCTCAACTAACCCAGGTCAGGAAGCGAGCTGCGGATTAGAGCTGTTAAACGTCCCAGGGGCCCGAGAATGAGGTTGCGCCCGGGTGGTCGGCAAACCGGACAGACCCCCGTTTTGGGATAACTTCCGGTTGGCCGGTCATCCGCTCGGAACTCCATGGTTGAGCTCTGATAGAGCGGACTTTAGCAGCCCCCTCAGATCGCCGCCAGCTTCTCCCTCGCCAGCTTCGCCGGATACGTCATCCCCATCGCCTCATACATCTTGATCGCCTCCTCGAGCAGCGCCCGCCCCTTGTCCAAATCCCCCGCACCCTTGCGGTCCAGCAGCATGGCCGCGTACCACTCCCGCGCCACCGGCTGCAGATGCATGTAGGGCGCGGTGTCTGCCTGGTAGATTGCCGTGCGATGGTGCTCCTCGGCTGCGGCCCAATCTCCAGCGCAAGCGGCAGCGATACCCGCAACTGTCCGGCAGAGGCTGCTGATACGCATCATCCATGCGCCGGTGAGGAGCAACTCTTCTGTCAGAGGCCACATCAGGGCAACGTCCTCTTTTCTTTCCATCGAAGCCAGCCCGACCACCGAGTTGATAAGCGCAATCCACGACCCCGACGAATTCAGTTGCCCTGCGACAGGCAGCTTCCAACTCCGCCTGGCCCAGGCTTCGGTTGCCCGCTCATCCCCAGAACGGGCAAAGAGGGAGAAGCGTGTGGAATCAATCATTCCGGCAATGTAGGTCTTTGGCTCTATTCCGGAGGGGTCGGAGCAAAACTGCTCCGCCGCTGCCAGGTCTCCTCGGTTGAACGCAAACTCAGCGAGCGCCACCCAGGAGGAGAAGCTCCAGGCAATACCGTGTGTCTTGCCAAACTCGTACGCTTCGCGCGCTTCCCTTTCAGAACTGGCCAGATCGCCCAGGGCTGCGGGTATCGCTGAGCCGAGGCTCTTCAAGGCCCAGAGAGCACCGTAGTGCCCTGTTCGTTCGGCGCGAAGAATTGCGTCAGGAAGCGCAGCAGCCGCCTGGGCAGGACGCCCGAAGCAATATTCCATGTACACCGTTCTGCGGTCAGCATCGGACTCTAGCCATCGATCGCCGGATTTGCGAAACTCCGCGGCAGCCTTCGGGCTCGCTTCCATGAGCTTGGCATATTGCCCGGAGTTCCAGAGAAGCTCGCACTCAGCATTGGCTGCAACCCCTGCAAAGGGAATCCCGGCTGCGTGGTGCAGAGCCTTGACCTTTTCCAGCGTGAGGGCAGCCTCAGCAACATTGCCTGTGGTGCTCTGCATCATCATCGTGCCGATGAGCAAAATGATCTTCGTTCGCAGGTCCGCCCCGTCCAGATACATTTGCATTCGGGCCAGGACTGGGGCTCCCGCTTCAACATCGGCGCGCCACCCATGAATCCAGAGGAGATCCACAGAAGTGTCGATGGTCCTGGCAATCGCGCCCTCAGCTTCAAACATATCCATCGCTCTTTCGTAGCCGGCCACAGCTTCGTCAAAGCGCCCCATGCTGCGCAGGGCGTTGGCCCTGAGCGCCGTTAACTCGGCAACGCGCAGGCTGCTTTCGCCCTCCCATAGCGAGAGCGCGTTGTCCAGGTGCGCGAGCGCCTCTTCGTGGCCCGCGGCCCCAGTTGCCTGCTTCGCGGCCTGCTCAAGATAGGTGGAGGTCTTTTCCGGATCGGCGGCAGCGCCGGCCTGGTAGAGATGGTGGGCCAGAGCGGAGGTGTGGGGCGCGAGGTTGGCGGCGTAGACGCGTTCAATGGCGTCGGCCACACGGGCGTGGATGCGCTGGCGGCGCGGCAGGCTCAGCGACTCGGCCAGAGTGTGCCGCACCAGCTCATGCACAAACCGGTAGCGCGTATCCCGTCCCGCAGGCTCAGCGACGACAAGGTGAGCCTTCTCCGCTTCTTCCACGGCATCCAGGGCCTCATCGGCCTTCTTATTTTCCAGCTCCTCCAGCAATCGCAGGCTGAAGCTGCGGCCGATGACGGCTGCCGTGGTGAGAATGCGGCGGGCGTCCACGCCGAGGCGATCGAGACGGCGGCCCAGCACCAGTCGGACGCCTTCCGGCACCTGCAACTGATCTACTCTAAGGCCCGGCAGCCACTTGCCTGTCTCGTCAAAGAGCTTGCCTTCTTCGGAGAGATGGCGGAAGACCTCTTCCACAAAAAACGGGTTGCCCTCCGTCTCGTTGAAGACCACGCGAGCCAGCGAGGGCGGCGGCTTTTGCCCGCTCATGGCGGCCAACATGGCTTCAACCCCGCTCACCGGCAGCCGCCGCAGAGAGATGCGCGTGGCCTGCTTCTGCCGCAGCATCGTCTCCAGCGTCTTGGCAAAAGGCCGGGTGGCGTCAAGATCCGTCTCGCGGTAGGTGCAGATGAACAGTTGCGCCATGGTGGGCAGGTTTTGCGCAACATGCTGCAAAAGCAGCAGCGTTGGCTCATCGGCCCAGTGCAGGTCCTCAAACACAGTAACGGCCGGCGTCACTTTGACTGCGCGTTCGATCCAGGAGCGCACGGCATTGAAGAGGAACCGGCGCTGCTGCTCCGGCGGAAGCTGGACGGCCGGCGGCATATCGGGGTAGATGGTACGCAGCTCGGGAATCAGTCGTGCGATCTCCGGAGCGTCGTCGCCCATCCCCACGCGCAGGGAAGCATGCGGGGCCGTGCGCACGATTCGTTCCATGATCTCGACCCAGGGAATATAGGGCGGCGCGCCTTCGCCCTCGTAGCAGTGCCCAATCAGCGCAACGGCGCCCCGCCTGCGCGCTTCTTCGAGAATTGCGCCAGTCAAATGCGTCTTGCCGATACCCGGCTCGCCGCCAACCATCACGATCGATCCGCGCCCTGCGATTGCCTCATTCATGGCCCGCTTCAGCTCGGCAAACTCCTGCTCACGCCCGATCAGTGGAATGGGCGTCTCGCCTGGTTCCTCCTTTGGCGCGGTTGCAGCGGCGGCCTGCCGGTCAAGATCGGCCAGCACATCGGTCATCGACTGGTAGCGCTGGCTCACATCCTTGGCCAGCAGCCGGCGAATCATGATCATCAGCCCCTGCGGCAGATTCCCGGCCAGGTTGGGCTGGTCGCGCAGAATCGCGGCCATGGTCTCCGTGGCCGAGTCGCGACGGAACGGGTTGGCTGCCGCCAGCAGTTCGCAGAGGAGAATGCCGAAAGAGAAAAGGTCGGAGCGCTGATCGAGTTGTGCGCCGCGCACCTGCTCGGGAGACATGTAATCCGGCGTGCCCACAATGGCGCCCTGCTCCGTGATGGCCGGCGAGGCCGCAATCGTGGGTGCGGAGTCGTTGTCAACGATGCTGGGCGCGGCGTTGGTGAACTGCCGTGCTAGGCCAAAGTCCATCACCTTCACGTGCCCCTGCGTGAGCATCACGTTGGCCGGCTTCAGATCGCGATGGAGAAAGCGGTTCTTGTGCGCCTCTTCGAGAGCCTCGCCAATCTCGCGGGCAATGCGCAGCGCTTCATCGAGTGGCAGCTTGCCGGCGCGCAGCCGGTCGAAGAGCGTCTCGCCGGTGAGGAACTCCATGACCAGAAAGAGAGAACCGTCGGCTTCGCCGATCTCAAACACCTTGCAGATGAAAGGGTGATCGAGCGAAGCGGCCGATTGCGCTTCGCGGCGCAGCCGCTCGCGGGCCTCTGCGTTGGAGGCGAGGTGAGCAGCCAGCACTTTGATGGCTACAGGGCGGCCAAGCTTCGTGTCTCGGGCACGAAACACCTGGCCCATCCCGCCCGAACCCACAGGCGCAAGAATCTCGTATTGGTTGACTTTCGAACCTGGGGAGATGGACATAAATGGCGTCGGATAAGTCTATCTGAGGCAGTGCGAAGCGTGCGCCAGACATTTCAGCCTTGGAAGAGCTATTCCTACTGTGTTCTCAGTTCCGGTTGGATGGTCGGCAACTCGTCTCCAACCCCAAAACCGGATTAGAGACGAGTTGCCGGTTACACACCGGGAACCCTCAAAAACCCAGCTTAGCTTTCGATCTGACTAGGCGCAAAAGTATCAGGCGGAAGCGGGAACGCCCGCATAGGACAAGGTCAGAGCAGTAATGTCATCGTCCTGTCCAAACGCCTGCGCTGCGCTGGCGATGGCTTCTGCCGATTGGGTGCTGAGCGCAGCCGATCGTTCAAAGCCAAACAATGCGCCGGCCTTATCACGGGCCTCGACCACGCCGTCGGTCAACAGGGTGAGTTGCTCGTCCTCGGCCAACTGGAATGAAGACTCGATGTAGACGGAGTCGGCGACCAATCCCAGTGGGAGGTTATTCTCAACCGGCAGTTCTTTGCCGGCCAGGTAGGGCGCAATGTGGCCTGCGTTGGCCACGGTGAGTTTGCCTCCGGGGTCGGCGCGCAGCACCAGGCAGGTGGTGAATCCGCCGCCGCTGCGGGCCATCATGCGATGGTTCATGGCGGTGAGGATTTCGGCGGGGCTTTGGGTGTAGTGGGCGAGGGTGCGGACGGTTCCGATGAGCAGAGAGACCGTCATGGCAGCCGGCATGCCCTTGCCGCTGACGTCGCCAATCACCACCAGCACGCCGCCGCCTTTGACCGGAAGAAACTGGAAGAAATCGCCGCCCACCTGGCCTGCCGGCTTGTATGTGCTGTGCAGCACGAAGCCGGGAATAGAGGGAATCTCCTCCGGGATCAGCACTCGCTGCACCGTCCGTGCGGCCTCAAGTTCCGCCGCGGTCTGGGCGCGATCGCGGGCGATGCGGACAGTTCGGAGCACCAGGAACAGCAGCATGGTGACGCAGTAAATGATGTTCCACACGTCCCAGAGGCTGATTCCGTAACTGGCGAGACGGAAATAGGGGATGGGAGGGATCTCGAGAAAAACGTGAAAGAAGAAGTACAGATACGCCAGGAAGTTCCAGAGATTCAGGAAGCCAAGAAATGCGTAAGGGGGCAGAAACAGGCGCGCGTCGCGGTTGCCGCGCAGCGCGGCCCTAAGCAGCAACACGGGCAAAAGCAGAAATCCGAGTAGCTGCGGGACAAAAAATCCGGCAAAAGCTGAATATCCCGTCCAGAAGCCAATATCGCCCAGCGGTGCAAAAAAAGAGTTGCCCAGGAACATTGCGATCTCCAGCGTCAGCAGCCAGTGCGAGCGTCGCAAGCGGACAATCAGGCGAACGAATTCAACTTGCGCAACTCCTGTAATTCCAATCGCAAGCCAGGTCAGAGAGTCAGTAGCGGTAGTGAGTGCGTGAAGATGGTCCCAAACAGTAGTGGCCGTCTGAAGGCTGGTGGCAAGGAGCGCGATGGAGATGGCCAG
>PLKU01000045.1:2760-3850 GCA_003140705.1 Acidobacteriaceae bacterium | reverse complement strand
GTTCAGGAAATGAAAATCCAGAACAACTCGTTTACGGCTCAGTATGGATGGAGCACGGGCAACGTGGTCAACGTGGTCACCAAGTCGGGGACGCACGACTTCCACGGTTCGGCATACGAGTTTTATTCCAGTAACACCTTCAATGCCTTCAACTACTTCCAGGGACCAGGCACTTGCGTGAGCGCCGTCGACGCCAGCGTCAACCTCTGCCAGTTTAGCCGCAACCAGGTTGGCGGAACAGCCGGCGGCCCGCTGTACATTCCTGGCGTGTATAAACAGCGGAACAAGACCTTCATCTTCGGTAACTACGAGCACTTCCATGCAAACACCCCATCTCCGCAGTCCTTCACGGTGCCAGACACCAACTTCCTGGCCGGCAACTTCTCCGAGCAGCTGTCAACCACGTCTGTGGCCAACGACGGTCTCGGCCGACCCATCTATGACGGTCAAATTTACGATCCGCGCAGCGGCCACGCCATTACCGCTGGCCAACCGGATACTTATAACCCTGTGTCCAACCCCTACGGCACGAACTTGACGGCCACACAAACCGGACACATCCGGAACCCGGTCAAGGGCAACATTCTGTCTAACATTGCGGGTTACACCCCGGATGCTGTCGGCGCCAAGCTGCTGAGCTACTTTCCTGCGGCACAGAAGCCAGGCTATGTGGGCAACAACCTGATTCTGGCCGCAGCGGCGCCCACGTATTGGGACGAGTACGGGATCAGGGTCGACCACAATATCAACGACAATACCAATGCCTATTTCCGCTACTCCTATAAGGAAGAGGCAAAGACCGGTACTCCCGCTGCCTGGGGATCCGATCCGGCAGGCCAAGGCAATCAGCGCCCCAACAACCGCTGGGGCATGTGGGCGGGGCTTACGCGGATATTAAGCCCCACCTTCACCATGAACATCACTTCGGGTCTCCAGATTTGGCATGAAACCTCTACCAATCAGTCGGTCGGTTTCAACCCCTCGACCACTCTCGGACTTCCGCCGTATGTTAACCAAGAGGATCCGATATTTCCCACCGTCAATTTTTCGGGCGGAGGTCTGGCGATCTCCCAACTCGGTCCAACCACCG
>PLKU01000045.1:0-2717 GCA_003140705.1 Acidobacteriaceae bacterium | reverse complement strand
GGTGGAACACCGGGTGTCAGCTTTACGGGTAACGGAGTGGCTGAGGCGCTGCTCGGCGTGCTGGACGCTCCAACAACCGTCGGAACACCGACCATCCCCTATGAGTCCAACCATCTTTTTGGCGAGTACGTGCAGGACGATTGGAAGCCGACCCATAACCTCACTCTGAATCTTGGCATCCGCTATGAGATTCAGACTCCGTACACTTCGCGCGGAAACGAGGGCTCGATCTTCAACCCGAACGCGCTGAATCCGCTCAGCATTTCGGCGGGAATGCCCTTGCTGGGCGCGCTCCAGTTCCTGGGACCCGGCAACCGGTATATGTACAACCCGAATTACCACAACATTGCCCCCCGTGTAGGCTTCTCGTATCAGGCGATCCCGAAGGCGGTTATACATGGCGGATACGGAATCTTCTATCCGGAATCGTTGACCAGCTCGGGCGCAGACGATGTGGATGGTTTCACCGCCTCCACCAGCCTCAACAGGAGCTTGAACGGCGGCGTGACGCCCAACCCGAATGTCAGCACCAGCAATCCCTGGGGCGGGCAGTACGCGCAGCTTACCGGCAATACCAACGGGTCGTTTCAACAAGACGGCAATAACGCCGGCGGTACCTTCCAGAGCCGTCCATCTCCCTATGTCCAACAGTGGCTCCTGGGCGTGCAGTATGCCTTCACGCCGAACGATTCACTCGACGTAAACTACATTGGCAACCGCGGGGTTCGTATGGTTGGCAACTGGGAATACAACCAGTTGAATCCCAAGTACGACTTCGAGGCGGATGGGGTAACACCCAATACCGCTTACCTTGAGGCGACCGCAGCTTACAATCCAATGGCCGCTCCGCTCCAGGTCCTCGAGAAAAGTGGAACGATTGCGCCGAGCGCTTGCAATATCGATAACGCATCGGTAACAAATGAACAACTGCTCGCGCCTCATCCGCAGTATTGCGGCGTGGGCCAGACCGACGCGCCTAACGGCCAGTCCCTTTACAACGCCCTGCAGGTCACCTACAACCACCGCATCAGCAAGGGCCTTACCGCGCTGGTGTCTTACACCTACTCCAAGTTCATTGACAACGTCGAGGGCAACCAATCCTGGTCGTACAACGGAGCGGGGAACTGGGCAGCCACTGCAAACTACTTCAACATAGCCGGCGAAAAGAGCGTGGACGGGGGTGACATTCCGCAGGCTCTGGTGGCCAGCTACGTGTATCAACTCCCCATCGGTCGCGGCAGGGCGGTCGGTTCGGGAATGAGCCGCATTGCGGATGCCGTGGTTGGCGGCTGGGAACTTTCAGGAATCGCAACCTTCAGGGGCGGAATTCCGCTTAGCGTCTTCGGAAACCAGTGGAACTCCTACGGCGGCGATCCCAGGCCGAATTACGTTTCCGGCGTGAATCCCAAACCGTCTCATCAAACAATAAGCAACAGTGTGGCCAACTCCTGGGCCAACGTCAACGCCTTCGCCTATGCGCCGTATGGCGGTTTCGGCAACACCCCCCGCTACATGTCAGAACTACGCGGACCCCATTACACGAACTGGGACAGCGCGCTTGAGAAGAACTGGACATTCAAAGAAAGCATGAGAGCCCAGTTCCGCTTCGAGACCTTCAACTCCCTCAACCATCCAAACTTCTATGCGCCTGCACCCGGGAATATGAGTCTGTATAGCCCCGCTATTTTCGGGGAAATCACACAGGCGTTCCCCGGCAGAGTTGTCCAGCTTGCCGGGAAGTTCTACTGGTAACCCATTCGTGAACAACTGCTTCAAATTGGTGTTGGTTATCCTGTTGGCCTTGCTGGTCAAGCCCTTACCGGGGCTTGGCCAGCAGCCGGCAGCCCCAACGTTCGAATCGCTGGTAGCCGCCGCCCAGCAAGCCCAGGCGGCGAATGACTATGCCGCGGCAGAAAAGACTTACAGACAGGCTGTCAGGATTGAGCCGAACATGCCGGAGCTATGGGCCAATCTAGGTCTGATGCAGCAGGAAGCGGGAAACATTGTCTCGGCAATTCCCAGCTTTCATCAGGCCAACCATCTCAATCCTTCGTTATATGTTCCCAACCTATTTCTTGGCATCGATCTCCTCCGCACGGGCAAGGCGCAGGAAGCAATCCCTTTTCTGATCAAAGCGGAAAAGATCAACAAGACCGATCCTCAAACACCGCTTGCCTTGGGGCGTGCTTACTATGCCGTTGGCAAGTTCACCCCTGCGGCTCAGGAATTTGCGCGTGCAATCGCGCTCGATCCCAAGCTCGGCGGAGCCTGGATTGCCTTGGGGATTGCTCGCCTGAACCAGGTGGAATTGGACGCTCGCAAGATGTCAGTGGAAGCGAAAGATTCTCCATTTGCCGGGGCGCTCTATGCCGAGTCGCTGGAGAAGCAGGCAAGATTTAACGAGGCCGCGACTCTCTACCGCAGCTTGCTCGATTCCCATCCTCAACCCCCATGCCTGCGTTCAGCACTGGGCATTGCGCTCCTCAGGCATCGCGATCCGGATGGCGCTGCCGCCGAATTTGCCACCGAGCGCGCGACGCATCCGGAATGCGGCCTGGCGCTTCTTGGGCAGTCGCGCATCGCAATCGACCATGGAGACAATGAGCAAGCAGTCAAGCTGCTCCAGGAGTTGTGGGGGCGCGATCATCGCTTTTTTGTTTCCAACGCACCTAACTTGACGGAGGGCTTGTCGAACGATTCAGCGTCAACCTTCGTCG
>PLKU01000249.1:18966-25148 GCA_003140705.1 Acidobacteriaceae bacterium | reverse complement strand
CCGGCGGGAGCGATTCCGAAGGACGGCCCTTCGGCCGGCGTGACGATGGCTACGGTGCTGGCTTCGCTGCTGACAGACACACCTGTTCGTCCGCTGACAGCAATGACCGGAGAGATCACGTTGAGCGGCAACGTGCTGCCGGTGGGCGGCATCAAGGAGAAGTTCCTTGCAGCGCGCCGGTCCGGAGTGCAAACCATCATCCTGCCCGCAGAGAACAGGCAGGACGTGGAAGAGGATCTGACTCCAGAGCTGATGGCGGGTGTAGCAGTGCACTACGCCAGCCGTATCGAAGATGTGCTGGCAGTTGCGTTGCCGCTGCTGAAAGCGCGTCACGATGCCCAGCCGGAAACCAGGTTGCCCGAGGCCGAGACGGCGGTCGTTGCCACCGCATAACTTTTCCCTCAGCCTCGGGGCTTACCAATGAATGGTGGAGATTGCCACAGCGATCGTGATCTCACGATCGCTGTGGCATTTTTTATTGGCCTGATGCTAGTATTTGCCAATTCCGCTGAGCGGAACGGGAATCCAAAATTGGAGGTAGCCGATGGCATTTTACGTGCAGTTTTCATCAGGAGGGCGGCCCTTGAGTCCGGGCAAGTCCATGATTCACGGGATGGAGTGTGGGTTGATTGCCTTCACTCCGCGCAACCTGAATCAAGGAGTGTTTCAAATGGCGGGTGCATCTGCAGAGCTCACCGGCCAATCCACTGGAAAACGCGAGCACAAGCCGATCAGCATTACCAAGGAAAAGGACTTCAGCTCGCCGACGCTGTTCAGCGCCCTGTGCAATCAAGAGAATATCGCTGCGCTGGATTCAATATCATCGAGGCGAGTTCTCCGGGGAGTGGTGGGAAGGAGAAGTTGATTGGCAAGATCGCACTGACCGATGCGGGCATTGCGAAATACACATGGAAACTCAAACCGCCTAGACATGGGAGTTCCAGCAGTCAAGCTCGCACCAACGAGTTAGAGGAGTTCAGCCTAACCTTCAGCCAGATCACGTACACCAACATCTCTGCGTCAAAATCCAACAAGGACGGCTGGAATGTTGGGGGGGTAATCGATCGCGGACTCTCAGCTCGACCGCCTGCGCGCATTCTCGACGAATGGGCATTACGTGCAAACGCGTCTTGGAGCAGGACCGACGGCGAGGCACTGTACTGGAGTAATTCGGAGTTCCGCCGATAAGGACCGCAGAAACCATTGCGCGGAAGCGCACGGAATGCGGTGACCATGGCGACCTCACAACTGAATCCAAATGCGATCTCCCATCTGCTGGTTCCGCGGCAGCTTTCTGGCAACACGACCGAACAACAGAACGGGATGCTGCAGGAGTTTCTTGGCGAAGCGGTCCAGGAGGCTTACAAGACCGCCATCGAGCAACTGGACCGGCACAGCGCACATGCGGCACTGGAGAGGGACAAGAAACTCAAGCGTGAGGTGGCTAGCGCGGTTGTGGAGATCATCCATCGCCACACAGTGAGCGACAAGTACAAGGATGAAGAAGTGGGCTCAAACCGCGTTTATCCGCCCACCTATCGGGTACGGCCGGTCGAGGCCCGGGTGACTGAGTTGAAGAAGCACTTTCCCAGCCTGGGTGGCTGCCTGGAGAGGCTGGGACGCAGGTCGCTGCCGGAGGGCGCCGAGGCGTGGTTCGCCATTCCACGTTGGCAGGCGCTGGCGCCAACTTGCAACGAAGCGGTTGAAATGGTGCTGGGTGTGCTGGCTACGAAGAGGAAGTTTCAGAATCGCATCGTCGGGCGGTTGGGGCCTACCGATCTGCGGCAAAGCGAGCGTTCGAAACTGGCTGAAAAACTCCTGGGAGAGCAGCAGGAAGGGAACGACCTACTCGTAGTTGGCGCGCAGGCGGGAATGCTGCATCGCGGCTCTTCTGCGCGCCGCACCCGCGTGGCGACGGCCGGGAACGAGTTTGGTCTGGGCGTGTTTTCGTTTGTCTGCATGCTGCTGACGCATCCTGAGTGGCTTTCTACCGGCGATACGTTGAAGATCGATTGCGGTGGCGACGAGTATTCCGTCCGTGGCGACTACACCTTTGACCGGGTACCCCTGTTCGACTACGACATGGCAGGCATCGAGTTCAGCATTTTTTACGAAGACCGGGCTCGGAACCTGTGGGGCACGCCGACGGGGTTCCTCTACAAAATGGTGTGAGCGCGAGCCGGGGAGCNNGATGCAGGTACGCGTTCTTCCCTTTGGTGTGTTGAAAGACTGGCTGGAGCCTTCCGCGGCGGTGGTGGAATTGCGCGAGGGCGCGACTGTGGCGGATTTACTTGACCTGCTGGGCGCGAGCCGGCCAACGGAGGTGCTGCACAGCATCGCCGTGAGCGTGAATGCCGAGTATGCCACCGCTTCCCATGTGCTGCGCGAGGGAGATGAGGTCGGATTGTTGCCGCCCGTCTCAGGGGGCAGCGAGGCCGATCAAGCAACCCCTCGGGACGACCAGGACGGGCAGGCAGCGATTGTGACAGCGCTGACGCGTTCGCCGATCGATGCCGAAGAGCTGGTGGCCGCGTCCAAAGAGGGTGAGGATGGAGCGGTGGTGGTTTTTGACGGCATTGTGCGCAACCACACGCGCGGGCGGCAGACCCTCCACCTGGATTACGAGGCTTACGAAGAGATGGCACACAGGCAGATGGCGGAGCTGGCCACTGAGGCTCGTGCCCGATTTGGCGTGCGCCAGGTAACGATGGTTCACCGCCTGGGTCGGCTTGAAGTGGGCGAGACCAGCGTGCTGATCGTCGTGGCTTCCGCACACCGGGCGCAGGCTTTCGAAGCATGCCGGTGGTTGATTGACACGCTCAAGAAGACTGTTCCGATCTGGAAGAAAGAAACATTTGTGGACGGGGCGGTGTGGGCCGCGGGCGAGCCGTTTCCAGCGGACCTGGCCGTAACGCCTCGGGAGGCTTCGCATGAGGAGTAATCGCCGCGGAATCTCCGGTAGGCAGATCAAGACTCTGGATCTGCAGCGTGGCTTCAAATCCGTCTTGATTTTGATGGCTTGTGCTTTCGCAACTGTGCTTTGTGCGCAGGAGACGACTCTGCACGTGGATGTGAAGCTTGTGAATGTGTTTGTCAACGTGACGGACAAAAACGGGGCGATCGTGGGCGGCCTGACACGCGAAGACTTTGCCGTTGCCGAGGACGGTCGGCCGCAGCAGATTTCAGTCTTCGAGCGGCAGTCGGAACTGCCGTTGAACCTGACGCTGGCCATCGACACCAGCGGGAGCGTGCACAAGGACATGGCCGAGGAGGCCGATGCCGCGCACCGATTTGCTCACGCAATCTTGCGCTCTCAGGATCAGATGAGCTTGATGCAATTCGCCACCAACGTGCAGCAGCTTACGCCGTTTACCAACAAAGTGGCACTGATCGATCACGGCCTGAGCCAGTTGCGCAGCGATTTCGCGACGGCGCTTTACGATGCCATCTACCTGGGATCTGATGGGCTGGGGGGCAAAGATGGACGCAAGGTGTTGGTGCTGGTCTCAGACGGCGGCGACACGGCCAAGAGCACCACTTATGCGCAGGCACTGGAAGAGGCTCTACGCAATGAAGTCATGATCTACAGCATCATTGACGTGCCCATCGAGGCCAGCGCCGGGCGCGATCTGGGCGGCGAACACGCACTGATTACGCTGGCGGAGCAGACCGGCGGCAAGAGCTTTTACGTCAGCGACGGTGGGCTGAACAAGGCTTTCGCCCGCGTGAGCGATGACCTGCGCACGCAATACCTGCTGGGCTACTATCCGCAGCACCAGGAGCCGGGACGCAGCTTTCATCGTGTCCAGGTGACCATTCCTCGGGCATCCGCCGAGGCATTCAACATCCGCAGCAAAGCGGGCTACTACGTGGACTCGGCGGGGAAGGGGAAGTGAGGCCGAATGTACGAAGTTCGGACCACAAGATTTTCCTGCAGAGCATTGCTGCGATCGGCCTGAAGGCATAGCTTCGATTTCAGGGCTCCCGTGAAGCAAGCAGGAGGCAGAGGATGACGGCAAACACCTCACAGTCCCCTGATCAACTCGAAAAAGAGCCTTGGGCCTCCCTCCAAGTCTCAGTCCTCGTCGTATTTCTGCTCTTCCTGCCCGTGCGCCTGATCGCTCAAGCGACTCCACCGCAACTTGAACAGGTTCCCGATTGGCAGGTCGCCGCGGGCGGCCACCAGGAGTTTGATGTCATCTCCGTTCACCCGCACAAGAATCCCGATGATCCCTCGAGCGTCAATGTCGCCTATGGTCCGGAGGACAACTATACCAACACAGGCGGTGTCTTCTCAGCGAAGAACTGGCCGGTTGTGAGCCTAATATCATTCGCCTTCAAGACCACGACCGGACAGCGCGATGCTTTCCGTGCCACACTGCCTGATTGGGCGCTGAGCAAGGGCTTCAGCATCGAAGCGCGAACTGACAACCACGAAGTTACCAAAGGCCAGATGCGGTTGATGGTGCAGTCGCTCCTCATTGACCGATTCAAGCTCAAGGTCCATTACGACACCCGCGAGGTATCCGTTTACGCTGCAGAACTGGTCAAACCCGGCGAACTCGGCCCACAACTGCGTCCACACCCCACCGGCGATGCATGCTCTGGCATCGTTCCCCGCGCGCCTGCGGGCAAAGAAATTGAAGTGCAGTCGAGTTCTGCCGGGTCGGCATCTGCGCCTCCGTCCACAGTGCCCGGTGGGTTTCCGGTTCGCGGCGGGACATTTGTTAACACGCGTCCGTCCGCGCCCTATTTGCGCCATGAAGGTGCCCGCAACATTACGATGGCCCAGATTGTAAGTACCTTTACCGGCGTGGGAAACCTTGGCCGCCCTGTCGTGGACCAAACCGGACTTGCCGGCAATTATGACTGGGTGATGGAATTCATTGACGAACGCCCTGGGCGCGATCCGCCGCCCGACGCCGACGGCCCAACCTTTCAGCAGGCACTAAAAAACTAGGTCGGCGTTAAGCTGGTGCCCACCAATGCCCCGTTCGAATTCCTCATTGTCGACCACATCGAAACACCTTCTGAGAACTAGCGCAGACGACGGTTACCAAACGATTCTGTCCAATCCGCATATCCCAGAGATTGAGGTAGGGTTCGAGAATCGGATGATTCCCGATGATCGAAAATCCTACGAAAACTCGAGTTGTGGCAAGTCGCCGGTCAGTAGTTCATGACGCCGTTTGATCGGTTGTTGTGGATCTAAAAATTGGCGTATTCTCGAGGGGCTTGCGTGATGTTTTCGGCGCGGTGCATCTAAAATGGCAACATGACTTCTCCACTGTCCTCGCGCCGCCGCTCCAAGACGCCTCCACCGGGAGAAACCGGGCAGGAGGCGCTCTACCTTCGTTCTCTCAGCGACCGTCAGATTGTCGTCACCATCAAGTTGCGCGATGGCGAGACCGTGCGCGGATGGATTGAATACTTTGACGACGCGATGCTGCGCCTGACACGCGAAGGTCAGCCAAACCTGTTCATCTACAAGCATCAGATCCGCAGCATCTCTGAAATCGGGCGGCAGCGCGGGCCGCGGACTGAGATCGGGCCGCGAGTGGCACCAGGAAACGGAGCGGAATCGAAAACCTCAACGTCGCGCAGGCCGGTCTCTTCCGTGGTGGCCTCTTGAGCGAAGCCGCGGCGCCAGAGCTGGTCTGGGTTCCCAAGGCTTCTGCGATCGCCGAAGAGGCGGGCGCGCGACTGCGCGAGTTCCTGGCCCAGGGCGTGGAGACCGAGTACAAAGGCGGCGTAGATATTGTCACAGTGGCCGACCGGACGGCGGAGAAGCTGATCAAGGAACGGCTCGGCGGAGTTTTTCCTGGGCACGGGATTTACGGCGAAGAGGGAACGCGGGAGCGGCTCGACGGCGAGTATCGCTGGTATATTGACCCGCTGGATGGGACCACGAACTTTGCCCACGGGCTGCCGCAGTTTTGTGTTTCCATGGGCCTTGAGCACAGACCTACGGGCCTCGAGGCTGGACAGGATGGGACGCTGGTGGCCGCGGTGATTTACGATCCGATGCGCGACGAGCTTTTTACCGCCGAACGAGGAAAAGGTGCGCAGTTGAACGGCAAGCGCATGCACGTTTCGCATACGCCGGAGTTGGCCGAGGCGCTGTTGGCAACAGGGTTTCCCAGCCGTAAACGGCACGACAGTCCAAATGTCCACTTCTATCA
>PLKU01000249.1:4094-18960 GCA_003140705.1 Acidobacteriaceae bacterium | reverse complement strand
ATCCCTGGGACACGGCGGCGGGAATCCTGCTGGTGGAAGAGGCCGGGGGCCATGTGACCGACTTTTCCGGTGGCGCGTTCAAGCTCGACAGCCGCGAAGTGCTGGCATCGAACGGACTGATCCATGATGAGCTGGTGGGGCTTTTTGGGGATATGTTCGCCGGGCGCAAGCTGACGCCGATCCCGACGCCGCAGGAGTTTGCGCAGCGCAGGGAAGCGAAGGCCCGCCAAGGCTGAACGCGCTATCGACCTGCGTAGCTGTCGGGATCGGGGAATGATTCTTCAGATTCCCGCATGGCAAAACGCCTGAGCACAAGGGCGAGTCACCTTTTGGGGGTCCTGTGCTACTATCAGCGTCGAGAGTTTGTCTCCCCGGAGAATTCAGAGATGGCATACATCATTGCAGAACCCTGTATCGGCACNNATCGACCCGGTCGAGTGCATCGACTGCGGCGCATGTGTTCCGGCCTGCCCGGTTTCCGCCATCTTTGCGCAGGATGACCTGCCGGAGAAGTGGGCTCACTTTACTGAGAAGAACGCGGCACACTTCGGGCGCTAAACTCTCACCAGAATCGCACGATTGAGTCGTGTCAGCGCGCGTCCCGCCCAGCGGGATGCGCGTTTGTTTGTGCGCGAAGCAATTCGGGCGCAGTTTTACTGCACCTGAATCTGGTGATGAAATTGTTTGAGGAAGGTTACTGGATCACTTTGTCGGGCTCTTCAATGGCAACGGCGCGATTCAATCTTGCGAGCGAATCACCGCTGCATTTGATGGCGAATCGGCCCTTCTCAATTTCGACAAAATCGACGCTGTCGCCTGTCTTGAGTCCGAGTTCTTTTCGTACGTTAGTGGGGAGGGTGATGCGACCGTTGAAGGTGACCATTGCGGTGGGCATTTGGAACCTCTACAACTATTGTAACGTGGGATCGGGATTCTGCAACGGTCAAAACAGGCCAGAAACCTGACTTTTACGGCCAATTTGGTCTTGTGCAGGGTGCGAAGATAGAAGACTTATGAGCGTTCTGACCTCAGAAGCCGTGGTTTTGCGCACCTGGCCGGTGCATGAGGCCGACCTGATCGTGAGCTTTTTCACGCGGGACTATGGGCGACTCAAGGGTGTAGCCAAGTCCGCGCTGAGGAGCCGAAAACGGTTTGGCGGGGCGCTGGAGCCCATGACGGTGACGCGGGCCTGGTTCGCCGAACGCCCGCGGCAGGAGCTGGTGCGGCTTGACCAGTTGGAGATTGTCCGCTCACCCCTTTCGACACCAGTCGATCATGCGCGGATGGCGGTGCTCAGCTTTTTCGCGGAAGTATTGGACGAGGCGCTGCCGGAGCGCGATCCGCAGGAGACGGTGTTCCGGCTGCTGCTGGCCGTCCTGGAACAGACCACGGTGGAGCAGCCGTGGATGCCGCTTACCTATTTTTCTCTTTGGATGACCAGGCTGATGGGGCTACTGCCTGATATCGGCCACTGCACCGCATGTGGAGAGGCCCTGGAAGCCGGACAAACCAACTTCAACTCGCTGGGGGACGGCTTGTTTTGCTCGCTGCATCGCAATGGAAATGCCAGTGAGCTGTCAGCGGACTCGTGGCAACTGGCGCAGCGCATGCTGAGGGCACCGGCAGCGAATTTTGCCGGCGAACCATGGCCGCGGAGGCGTGGGCAGGATCTGCGACGATTCACGTTGCAGGCGCTGGAGCGCCATTTGGAGCGCAAACTGAAGTCGGCGGAGGCGCTGGGTCGGCTCTAGGGTTTACGAATTCCCAACCTCGTGTTCAGAGACGTGCAAGGGTTGGAACCGGCAGCACTCAAAGTGCAACGCGTTGCAGATTGTTTCTGTCGGGCTGATAAAATTGCCTCAGTTCCGTCGAGAGAGAGTCCAACGTGCCTTCTGCCAGTGTTTTGCCGTCAGCGGCTGTGTCCCCTGCAAAGGTCGCCGCGCTGACCTTTCAAGAACTGTTGTTCCGGTTGCAGAGTTTTTGGGCGGCGCGCGGGTGCGTGCTGCAGCAACCCTATGACGTTGAAGTAGGCGCAGGGACGATGGCGCCAGAGACATTTCTGCGCGTTCTGGGGCCCAAGCCCTACAAGGTGGGCTATGCGCAGCCCTCACGGCGTCCGGCAGACGGGCGATACGGAGAAAATCCGAACCGGTTGTTTCGCCACACGCAGTTTCAACTGATTTTGAAGCCACCACCGGTGAATGTGCAGGAGCTTTACCTGCAGTCGCTGGAAGCGATTGGGATCGACCTCTCAATGCATGACCTGAAGTTTGAAGAGGACAACTGGGAAGGCCCGACGGTGGGGGCCTGGGGCGTGGGCTGGCAGGTGATGATGGACGGCATGGAGATCACGCAGTTCACATACTTCCAGCAGTGCGGCGGACTCGACCTGGACCCGATTTGTGCTGAATTGACATACGGACTGGAGCGACTCTGTGCTTTCATGCAGGACGTGGACTCGGTCTACGACGTGGTGTGGGCGCGCGACCCGGATACGGGCGCGGTGGTCACCTATGGCGATGTCCGGTTGACGGAGGAATTGCAGTACTCCGTGTACAACTTCGAAGACGCCGACATTGACCGTCTGTGGGCGCACTTCGACAGCTACGAGGCCGAGGCGCAAGCGCTGCTGGCAAAGGGCAATGCTGTGCTGGCCGATGAGAACGCAAGCCCGACGGAGAAGCGGCGCTTCCCGCTGATGTCGACCTATGAGCTGGCACTGAAGTGCTCGAACCTGTTCAATCTTCTGGATGCCCGTGGGGCGATCAGTGTCACGGAACGCGTGGGCATGATTGCGCGCATTCGAAATTTGGCGGTGGGCGTGGCCAAAGTGTATGTGGGACAGCAGGCGAGTTAGCGGCTTTCGCGGAGCTAGCCTCGCTTCCTGTGTGTGAGCGGAGATTGCAAGTCAGCGAGTCAGCGGAAAGACAATCAAAATTATGGCGGATTTTTTGTTGGAGATAGGGCTGGAAGAGGTTCCGGCCCGCATGATTGCAGGGGCTGAAGCCGAATTAGGCAAGCGGGTCAACGATCTGCTCACGCGCGAGCGGTTGTTGGGGCCTGCGGCCAAGGTTACGAGTTACTCGACGCCGCGGCGACTGGCTGTGCTGGTGGAGGACGTGCTCGCGAGCCAGGCAGACACAGAGGAAAAGCTGACGGGGCCTCCCTGGAAGGTGGCTTTCAAAGATGGAGCGCCGACAGCGGCGGCAGAAGCCTTCGCCAAGAAGGCCGGCGTGGCCGTTGCTGCTTTGGAAAAAGTTGAGAGCATCAAGGGTGAGTATGTCGGCGCAACGGTGAAGAGGCTGGGTCGCGCAGCGGCAGAGTTGCTTGCGGCGGAACTGCCGAAAGAGGTAGCCGGGATCTATTGGGCGAAGAATATGTACTGGCGCGCGGGCAAGCCCGAGCGCTTTGTGCGGCCGGTGCGCTGGGTTATGGCGGTGATGGATTCGTCGGTGGTACCGCTGGAACTGGCAGGGATCGCTGCGGGAAATGCGAGCCGTGGGCATCGCGTGCAGCACGGGGAAGCGCCTGTGGTGATTGACCACGCAACCCACTACGCCGAAGCGCTGCAGAAGGCGTATGTGGTGGCCGATGTGGCGAAGCGCAGGCATTCGATTCGCAAGGCTCTCGATGCGGAAACCCGCACGGTTGTGGGCGCGCGTTGGCGTGAAGATGCGGCTCTGATCGAGACGGTTGTGCACCTGACCGAGTGGCCTACGGTAGTGCTGGGTGACTTTGAGCCGGTGTACCTGTCGTTGCCGGAAGAGGTGCTGGTGACGGTGATGCGCGATCACCAGAAGTATTTCGCCGTCGAGGGTGCGGACGGGAAGCTGGCGCCACATTTTCTGGCTGTGCTCAATACGCAAGTGGATGAAGAGGGGCGGGCCATTATCCGCCACGGCAATGCGCGCGTGCTGAGGGCGCGGTTCAAGGATGCGCAGTTCTTCTGGGACTTTGACCAGAAGACGCCGCTGACGGAGCGTGTTGAGAGCTTGAAGAATGTGACGTTTCAGAAGGAGTTGGGGAGCTACTACTGGAAGACCCAAGCCAATCTGGCTGTTGCACACGGGTTGGCTGTGACAGTGAAAGGGGCGGGCATTGTCTTCGATGAATCCGCCCTATTGAAAGCGGTCGAGTTGGCAAAGGCTGACCTTACAACGGAGTTGGTTAAAGAGTTTACCGAGCTACAGGGCGTGATCGGCGGTTTGTACGCGCGGGAACAGGGACTGGGCGAGCGGGTTGCAGCAGCCATCTATGCGCAATACACGCCGGCCTCCACTGAGGACGAGATTCCGCCGTCGATTGAAGGTCAGTTGCTTGGGCTTGCGGATCGAATTCAAACCATCACGGCCATGTTTGGAATCGGCTCGGCGCCGACCGGGTCGAAGGACCCATTCGCGCTGCGCCGCGCTGCGAATGCCATCGTGAAGATTCTGGCAGATTCGGGTCTGCCACTGACACTGAGCGAAGTCATGCAAGCCAGCGGCGCGGACGGGGAAAATCGCGAGCAAGTTGCAGCGTTTCTTCGCGAGCGGCTGCATTTCTATCTGAAGGACGTGCTCGGCTACGCTTACGACGTGGTGAACGCGGTGCTTGCTGCGGATGCCAACGATGTGTGTGACGCGATGGCGCGGGCCGAGGCGTTGACGGCGGTGCGTGGGTCAGAGGACTTTGCGGCAATCTCAGCGGCCTTCAGGCGGATCAAGAATATTCTTCGGCAGGCGGAAGAGAAGGGATTTACGATCGCTCCTGCGCGGAGCGAGACGCTTTCAATCGAGGCCAGACAGCTGGCAGATGCGGCGGCGGCGTTGGCTCCGGAGGTGGCTTTCCGTCGCCAGGAGCGGGCCTATGGAGAAGCGCTGGCAATGATTGCTGCTCTGAGGCCGGTGGTGGATGCCTTCTTCGACAAGGTGATGGTGCTCGATCCCGACCCGGCGGTGCGCGGCGCTCACCTGGGCCTGATCGCCTCAGTGCTGAGTGGATTCTCGGGCATCGCTGACTTCAGCGAGATTGTGACGGGGTAGTCTTTCCTTCGATCGGACTTAGGCGTTTGGCCTGCCACCCATTCGCCAGAAAATAGGCGGATGATCGGCACCCAAAGACCACCCAATTTCATTTGAAGCGCTCCATCCTTCAGCATCTTTGGAGCCATTCGCGCGTCTACAATCAGTAGAGATGTCCGACACACTTTATTTGAGTTTGTGGTACCCAAATCTGCAGCTTGCAGCGCTTGCTGACAAGGTGACGGCCGTGCTTACGGCGTTTGCCGCGCACGGCGGCGAGCCCAGGGTGTATGCGATGACGGTGTGGCCGATCAGCTGGACCGAGTCGCCAGTTCTGCAACGCGTGTATGGGTGGGGCGAACGAGGCGCGGAGCCACAGCTGGCCGTGCAAGATGCTCTGGATCTACTGCATGACGATTACGCGTACGAATTTCAGATCGGCTGGAGTCTCTGGGAGCTTGAGGCTGGCCGCGACAAAAATGCTCGCTGGGTGCGGGAGCCGCGGCTGATTCGTGTCACGGGCTATGGGCCGATGTTTGACGAGGGGGCCTACGAGCAGGATGGGCACATCCGCATTGACTTTGGGCCGGACGGGCCGTTCCTGGAAGAAGATGTCGATCTTGACTCGGCAGCGGCGCGCCACGTGGCAGAGAATGTGCGCCAACTGGTCGAGCTGACAGGGGCGGTGGAGAAGGCATCGGGGGCTACGGCGCGCCTGTTGTGGAGCGAACTGGGCGAAAGTCTGGCGCAACGTCTTGCCGCAAGGTTGGGAGTGAATAACTGAGCGTGCGATTCACGATTGAACGGATGCGGACGCTGGTGCTTGCGGCAGGAGTTCTGCTGGTGGGGGCCCTGGTTTTGTTCCTGGCAGTAGGCAAGCTGAAGAACCCGCTGAACCTGAAGGAACTGCCGAAACGGCTTGGCGTCGACATACAGCAGGAGGCCAATGGCTACACCTTGTCCCATGCTTTCGGGGCGCATTCGCAATACAAGATTCACGCCTCGAAAGTGGTCCAGTTAAAAGACAATCGCGCCATTCTTCATGATGTGAAGATCGAGCTTTACGACACGGCTGGCGGTCGCGTGGATCGCATTGAAGGCGCGGAGTTTGAATACGACCAGAAGACAAACACGGCAACTGCCGCAGGGCCGGTGGAGATCACATTGATGCGCCCGGGAGTTGCGCCGGCGATTGCTCCCAAGGCTGCGCCGGGCCACGCAGTGGCCAACAAAGGCAAGAGCCAGCCCCTGGCCGCGGCCGCTGAGACGGCGTCAACTGGCGAGGTACACGTGAAGACAAGCGGGCTCACCTTCGACCAGGGGAGCGGGGTGGTGACAACCAGCCAGCGCGTGGACTTTTCGATGGTCCAGGGAACCGGGAGCTCGATGGGCGCAACTTACGATTCAAAAGAGGGCACGCTGGTGCTGGATCGCGCCGTCGAGTTGATGACAAAGCGCGCTGGTCAGACGGTTGAGATCCATGCCACGCACGCGGACTTTGAGCACGCGAGTCAGGAGTGCCGCCTGCACTCGGCGACGGCCGATTACCGAGGCGGCGTGGCTACTGCGGTGGATGCGAAGATCCAGTTTCGGGAGGATGGGTCGGTGATCCGCCTTGACGCGTTGAACGGGTTCACCCTTACAACTTCGAACGGCGGCCACCTTACGGCGCCGAAGGGGTCAATGGACTTCAACGGTCACAACCAGCCCCGCCGGGGCCATCTGGAAGGTGGGGTCCAAATGGACTCGGCGAGCGAAAGTGCGGGCCAGAGCCGAAAGATGCATGGAACCTCGCCCGCGATGGAACTCGCATTTGATGCGAAGGGAGATCTTCGCCACGCACACATGGAACGTGGCGTGGAGATGCACAGCGAGGAACTGAACCAGCCGGCGGCAAGTAATGCAAAGGGAGGGCCGCTGCGGGTGAGCCGGACGTGGCGATCGCCAATTGCGGATGTGGACTTCCGCAAAGGCGGTCAGGGCCAGCTTGAGCCGGCAAAGATGACCGGAGCCCAAGGCGTGGTTGTTACCGGCGAGAGCCAGCGTGGCAATGGCGCCATAGTGCCTTCAAGGCTGGCGGCGGATGCAGTGACAGGCGAGTTCGGGCCAGGTTCACAGTTGACGGCGATGACTGGAACAGGCAACGCCAGCCTGGAAGAAACCAGCGCCACGGGCACGCGGGAGACCGCGAACGGCGACCGTCTGACGGTGCAATTCGCAGCCGGAACAATCGGCGCCGCTGGGAGCCCGACCGCAAATCGGGCGGCGCGGGATTCGAATGGAACTGGGCAGATTCAGTCAGGCGTGCTGGATGGCCATGTGGTCCTGATTCAACAACCGGCTGCCAAACCCGGTGCGCAGGCTGAAGCTCCCATGCGAGCCACGGCAGGCCACGCGGCCTACGAAGGCACGGGGCAGTGGCTACATTTGACGGTGAGCCCGCGAGTGGAAGACGGTGGCTTGCAACTCACAGCGGAGAAGGTTGATGTATCTCAGGAATCAGGCGACGCGTTTGCGCATGGCAACGTGAAGGCAACCTGGATGAACACAGGGACGGCCGGGGCCGCATCGGAGAAGAGCGGTCAAAAAGGAGACGTCGCTCTGGGTGGAAAGGGGCCTGCGCATGCCATTTCCAGTGAAGCGCAACTGCACCAGGCGACCGGTGAGGCTACATTCAAGGGGCATGCCCGGCTATGGCAGGATGCAAATTCCGTGGCCGGTCCGGTAATTGTGCTTGACCGGCAAAAGCAAACGCTGGTGTCACACAGCACCGATCCGGCTGAGCCCGTGCGCGCGGTGCTGTTGAGCGCGGGCGGCCCGGCTGCAGTCCCCGATACGGGGAAGGATTCAGGCAAGGATGCGGCGGGAAAATCGGCAGCGCCTTCGGTGATCCGCGTGCGCGGAGGGGATCTGAAGTACTCCGATGCCGAGCGCAAAGCGGTGATGCATGGCGGCGCTTTGGGTACGGTGGTCGCCGAAACCGGCACGGCAAGTTCAGTTTCGAACGAGGTTGAACTGCGGTTGCTGCCGCCCGGCAATCATGCTGGTAGAGATGGTGGGCAGGCGCAGGTGGACGGTCTGACGGCTCGGGGCCACGTAGTGTTAAACTCCGGCGGGCGGCGCGGAACCGGAGAACAGCTGGTGTATACAAGCGAGACGGGGGAATACGTACTGACCGGGACCATCGCGACACCGCCAAGGATGACCGATCCGACGCGGGGAAACGTCACCGGGGAAGCTTTGATTTTCCATAGCCGCGATGATAGCGTGAGCGTGGAAGGCGGCACGACAAAGACAGAAACCACGGCGCCGAAGTGAGGGCGGGAGCGAGTCCAGGGAATAGATGGAAAAACTGATTGCTGAGGGGATCGGCAAGACGTACAAGGGACGTCAGGTTGTGCGCGGGGTAGATTTGCGGATCTCCCGTGGGGAGGTTGTCGGGTTGCTGGGTCCGAACGGCGCCGGCAAGACGACCAGTTTCTACATGATCGTGGGACTAGTTGTGCCGGAGACGGGGCGAGTGCTGGTGGACGAAGCCGACATCACCCGGGTGCCCATGTATCTGCGGGCGCGCAACTTCGGCATAAGCTACCTTCCGCAGGAACCATCCGTCTTCCGCAAACTGACCGTTGAAGAAAACATCATGGCGGTTCTTGAGGCGCAGCCGTTGGGCAACAGAGAACGGCGCGCAAGAACAGAGCGGCTGATTCATCAGCTCAACCTGGGGCACATCCGCACCACACGGGGTTATGCGCTTTCAGGCGGGGAACGGCGACGGGTAGAGATTGCACGCTGCCTTTGCATCCAGCCCAGCTTCATCCTGCTTGACGAGCCCTTCAGCGGCATCGACCCCATTGCGGTGCTTGAGCTGCAAAAGATTATCTTCGAATTAAAGGCCAGCGGCATCGGGATTCTGATCACCGACCACAACGTCCGCGAGACCCTGAGCGTCACCGATCGGGCGTACATTATCGCCGAGGGGCAGATTATTTTTACTGGGACTCCGCACGAGCTGGGCAACAATGTTGAGGTGCGGCGCCTCTATTTGGGAGAGGGGTTCTCGCTGGGCTAAGGCAGGCCGATGGGCCGAAGCGTTGCCGGAAGCAGGCTGCCCTTGCTGAGGATTTGTCAATGTGCAAAAGGTACTCAGCCAGGAGTAGAATTCCCGCCGGAGATTTGTGAATCTATGGTTGCTTATTCTGGAACGGATGGATTGAAGCGCGGGAATTTACCCTTTAGCCGCTTTCTTGCGCGATTACACTTGTATTAAGTCCAAACGGGGACAAGTCCCATTTATGGCGTTGCTGCAACCCAATCTGAGCTTGAAAGTATCCCAGCGCCAGGTCCTCACTCCGGGCCTGATGCAGATGGTGAGCGTACTGGCGCTCAACAAGCTGGAACTGAAGGAGATGATCGATGCCGAGATGGTGGAGAATCCCGTACTGGAAGAGATTAACGAATCAGTGCCGATGCTGGATGAGGTTGCCGGGCGCGAGGAACAGCTGGCGCGGGGCGCTGAGGAACCACCGGCTCCGCCCAAGGATTCGTTTGAGGAAATCGACTTCGGTTCATACTTCCGGGATTATCTTGATCCCGGTTATCGCACGCAGCCGGAGTTCGACGACAGCGAGAAGCCGTCGTTCGAGCATTTTCTCTCCCAGCCGACGACTCTCTCCGATCACCTGGCGTGGCAACTGGGCGCACTGAAACTGGAGCCCCGTCTGCATGAGGCGGCGGAGTTCGTGGTTGGAAACCTGGACGAGGGCGGATACCTTTGCGCCAGCGAGGAAGAACTTGCGGCGGCCTTCTTTCAGGCCGATGAGAATGACGGGGCGGCAGAACCCGGGGATGAGGCGATCACCGCCGCGCTCGATCTGCTTCGGCGCGCAGTGGACCTGGTGCGGCATCTTGATCCGGCCGGAGTGGGGGCAAGGGATCTGCGCGAATGCCTGCTGATTCAGATAGCGGCGCAGCAAGACGAGTTCAGCCAGTTGTACACCAAACATCCGGTGGACGCCGATGAGGAAACGCACCGGGGTTTCCGGGCCCCGGCCGAGGCGCAAATCGAAGAGCGGCGGCGCTGCATGGAAGTGGCCGCGTCGATTGTGGACCAGCACCTGCAGCTGTTGCAGAAGAGGGATGTGAAAGATCTGGCGCGCATGGCCCACATTACGCCTGCTGAAGCCAACGCTGGAGTGGAGTTCATACGCACGCTCGATCCCCGGCCGGGCCGCTTGTACAACCGCGAGCAGACCAGGCTGATCGAGCCGGATGTGGTGTTTATCAAGCGTGGGGGCGAGTGGGCGGTCTCAATGAACGAGGAGGATTTGCCCAGCTTGCGTCTCAGTCAGCGGTATCGCAGGATGCTGGTGGCAGAGGGCACGGATAAAGAGGTCAAGGACTACGTGAAGGAGCGCTTCCGCTCCGCAATGCAGTTGATGCGTAACATTGCCCAGCGGAAGAGCACGATTCTGCGAACCTGCGAGGTCATCGTCCGTCGCCAGCAGGATTTTCTTGACCAGGGTGTCGAGGCGCTGCGGCCGATGATGATCAAGGAAGTGNNACTGTGAGCCGTGCCGTGGCCAATAAGTATGCGCTTACCCCGCAAGGGGTGATCGAACTGCGCTTCTTCTTCACAGAAGGATCGAACGGGCCGGAAGGCGCCGACACGCCATTGCCAGTGCTTAAGCGGAAGGTGCGAAAGCTGATCGAAGACGAAAATCCGCGCCATCCGCTGACGGACGATCAGCTTGCCGCGATGCTCGGAGCGCAGGGCATACAGCTTACCCGTCGCACGGTGGCCAAGTATCGCGAGGATATGAGCATTCCATCCACCCACCAGCGACGCCGACGAGACGGGTAGAAAAGCCGTAGTCAGATCACAGTGGTCAGCGATGAGTTTCCTACCCGCCGCCCATTCCGGAAACGACATCTGTTTTGACGGACTGGCAACGGTTCACTGATCACTGTTCACTGNNGGCTGACCATGGAAGTGGAGTTCACCGCCAGACAAGTAAAGATCTCTAAGGCACTGCGCACGCAGGCCGAGGAGGGTATGGAACGCATAGCCCGCATCCTGGGAAAGACCGCGCGGGCAAGCATCACTTTCGGATCGCAGCGGCACGTCCAGATTGTGGAGCTTACTGTGCAAGCGNNGATGCCGCGCTGCGGCAGGCCATGGACCATGCCGAGAACCAGGCGCGGCGCTATCGGGACAGGCGCCTGGATGGCAAGCGGTTGCCAAAGGGAGAGAAGGTACTGAGTGCTCCTCCGGTAGCCCGGCCCAAGGCTCGCGCTGCGCTGGTGACGGAAGACAATGGCGAGGCGAAGCCCGCTGCAACCCGTTCGGAGGCCCGCACGTCCATCGCGGTTCATTCATTTCCCAACCAGGCCACAGTGGTGGAGCCGCATATTCTCAAGAGCGGAGAGGCAATTGTTCTACGGCCCATGACCATTGAAGAGGCAGTGAAAGACGCTGAGTTCCGTGATCGGGACCTGCTCATCTTCCGCAGTCCTGGCGGAGACATGTTTGTCCTTCATCGTCGACGCGACGGACAAATGGAACTGGTGGAGATTCCTTAACTCTTTCGTAACTTTTACGAATCTATGATTGCGTTACAGGTGCGGGCTGGTTGATCATAGCCTCAGTCCTGTGGCGAGATTCTCTCGGATGCGTTCATTCCCTAAAGCGCAGCAACCCCAATCTTCTTCCGGCCCCCGTGATACGGGATGAGTTCCGCTTAAGTGAGTTAAGAACAAGTTATTCACAGCGACGTTACTTCGGCGTCACTGTCCTCCCCTCAAGTGGTCAGCGGCTTGCCGCAAAAACATTTGTGTTTTGCATGCAAATGGGACATTGGACAGACTTTGGTTGCACCAGATGCCCGCTTTAGGGGATGGTTACGGCGCGCTGCGCGGCATACGATTTTGAATAGGGATTTTCAATTGGGCATCGCAACGGTGGCCAGAGGAAAGCGGGTTAGGGCGGGGTACACATCGGGTCCTATGGAGACGAAGAGTTTGAACCTTCCTGAAAACTCGGACTCTACTCAACAGCAGGAGATCCTCGACGCGCTGCCGGTTCTTGTTTTTCTTGAGCGGGCGGGCAACATCGTGTTTGCCAATGTCGAAGCGAGGGCGATGCTGGGCTTGGAAGAAGGCGAGTGGGTCACGCGTCCTGTTGAAGACGTTTTGTGGGGACTTTTTCCTGGAACAGCGGAGCCGCAAACCTCGCTGAAAGGGACCATGCTGGGCAGCCCGTTTCACGCTACTATCCCTGCTCAAAATGGCCGCCTGCTTCCCGTGGAAGGTACCTACTGCCTGTTGAGTGCTGAGCGTCGCGAAGCGGTCATTGTGGCTCATCCCGGAGGACGGGAGGTTGCACCCAAGTCGCGGTTGATGGAGGATGTGCTGTCGAGCCTTCCCGAGGCGATTGCCATCGTCCACGATGACCATCTGCTGTACACGAATCCGGTTTTCACCAGGATGTTTGGATATACCGCGGAGGAAGCCAGCGGCGGCAATCTGCGGGAGTTGATTGTGCCGGAGACGCGCCAGAACGAATATGCGCTGCTGGAAAAGACCGTAGATCTGCACGGCCGCGCAGCCCTTGAAACGGTGCGCATGAACAAGGACGGCGAACTGGTGGATGTGGCCCTTCTGGCTGGGCCGCTGCTGGTGGACGGCGCCAAGGTGGGCTACGTGTTCACCTATCGCGATATCGGCGACCGCAAGGAGACCGAAGCCAAGCTGCAACACGATGCAATGCACGATGTGCTGACGGAGCTTCCTAATCGCGCGCTCTTTCTTGATCGCCTGACGCTGGCGCTGAGCCGGCGGTTGCGTCGAAAGGACCAGACCTGCGGCGTGCTCTTTCTCGATCTTGATCGTTTCAAAGAGATCAATGACACGATGGGCCATGCAGCGGGTGACATTGTGCTGAAGGCAGTCTCTGAACGTCTACGCGCGGCGTTGCGTCCCCAGGATTCAGCGGCGCGGCTGGGCGGCGACGAATTTGGCGTCCTTGTAGAAAGTATCCCGTCGATCAGCGACCTGGACATTGTGGCTACCCGGGTGTTGACCGAGATGCAGCGGCCGTTTGACGTCTTCGGAAATCTCATCCAAGTGGGCGCCAGCATTGGCGTGGCCATGGCGGGTCCCGATCACACTGCTCCCGAATTGCTGATCCGCGATGCGGACTTTGCCATGTACAGCGCAAAGCAGGCAGGCGGCGGACGCTACCAGATCTTTGACGTACACATGGAAGGGCATGTCTCAAACCAGCAGGAGCGTGAGCGGGAGCTGCGCAGCGTGGTTGAGAATCGGCAGCTCGAAGTTTGGTTCCAACCGATTTACAGGCTGCAAACGGGAAAGCTTGATGCCTTTGAGGCACTTTTGCGTTGGCGCCGCTCCGATGGCTCCATAGACAGCTTCCGCGATCTGCTGCCGGTTGCCGAGGATACAGGGCTCTCCATCAGTCTCGGTGTCGATACGGTGGAGACGGTTTGCCGACAGTTGCGGAAGTGGTCAGTCGAATTGCCGCAGTCGGACCTGACGCTGACCGTCAACCTGTCGCACCGGCAGTTTTACCACCCGGACATGGTGGCCCAGGTAAAGATGGCGCTGGCAGCAACCGGCGTGGATCCGACGCGCCTTCTGTTTGAGATTCCGGAGAGTTCACTGAACGAGAATCCTGACGCAGCGGTGGCGATTCTGCAGCGCATGGTGGATTGCAATGTTCGCATCGCGGTGGATAACTTCGGCTCCAACCTGGCGCCTCTGAATCTATTGGCGCGCCTGCCCATTGACGTCGTGAAGCTCGATCCCAGGCTCACCGTGGCAGCTACTTCGACGGGTCGGCAACTTGCTGTTTTGAGGTCGGTGATTCATCTCGGTCACACGCTGGGGATGCAGGTGATCGCACAGGGGATTGAGACCGTTGCCCAGTTGGACGCGATGTGCCGCCTTGGTTGTGAATTGGGCCAGGGGCACTATCTTTCCCAGGCGGTGGACCCGGCGCGGGCGCTGCATCTTGCCGGTGCGGGCTACTGGGTGAAGGCACCAACCGGCTCTTCGGTGTAGCATGTGCCCATGACGTCTTCAAAACGAGCCCCCGTGGTCTCGCCACGGAGAGGCACGAAACTTGAAAAGAAGATAACCAAACCGGCTAAGGAACTGGTGATTGTGACCGGGATCTCCGGCGCAGGCAAAGCCTCGGCGTTCAAGGCGTTTGAGGACCTTGGTTTCCATGCGGTGGACAACTTGCCGCTTGAGCTGCTGCCTGATTTTGCCCGTCTAGTGCGCAAATCAGTCGAGGTGGAACGGGCGGCCATCGTGGTGGATATCCGGGAAGGAACCACTCTTGATCGCTTGCCGGAGATCCTGAAGACCGTCAAGAAACTTCTCCCCACGCGGGTTGTTTTCCTTGATGCGCAGGACGCCGTTCTGGTCAGGCGCTACTCCGAGACACGGAGGCCGCATCCGCTGGGACGCTCGGATACGGTATCCCGCTCGATCGTGGAAGAACGGCAACTGCTTGACCCTATTCGCAACGTGGCAGACACGCTAATCGATACGTCGAACTTTAATGTGCATGAGCTGCGCGCCCACATTTATGCGCGGTTTGGGAAGCAGGATGAGACTAAGCAACTGCTCGTCTCCTGCCTGAGTTTCGGCTTCAAAAACGGCGTGCCACTTGANNTGGTTTTCGATTTGCGCTTCCTGCCTAATCCCCACTTTGTTCCTGAGTTTCGCAAAAAGACCGGGCAGAACACCAAAGTGGCGGCGTATATACGCGGATTTCCGCAGACGGTTGAGTTTCTTGATCGTGTTACGGAGTTGATGCTTTACCTGCTGCCGCACTA
>PLKU01000249.1:0-4067 GCA_003140705.1 Acidobacteriaceae bacterium | reverse complement strand
TCAGCGAGTCAGCAAGTCAGCGCACCAGGTTTCGTGTCTGAGGATGTAGATCGTCGAGCCAGCGGGATAGCGCGTCCTGCATATTCTTCATGGCGTTGGAAGCCGGATCGAGCCAGACAAGCATCTTGGGCGCGGTTAGACTTTTGAAGGCTTCGGGATCGCCCGGTGGCGCGCCTTTTCCGGGCTGCGCGCTTTGAAGAAACCACAACGACGGTAAGCGGAGTGCAGCCGCCGGCGAGGCTGCGTCGAAACGGTCGCTTACCAACAGGTGTGCCGGTACCATGTGGGCGCGCGGGTCGTTGAAGATGGCATTGGCCGGCGAGTCGAGCGGGTCCTGCAACACGATTCCTGCCAACTCGGGATGCTGCGCCCCAACCTCCAGCGCGAGGTTGGCGCCGAGGTCATTGCCATCAAGAATGATGGCGTTTGCTGCCAGGTGGCGGGTTCCTGTCAGGTACTGGACCGCCGACTCCGTGTCTTCGCGCCAGCGGGTCTCGCTGGGGTGCACAAACTGGCTCTGGCCGTAGCCACGATAGTCGAACGCCAGCACGTTGACGCCGACAGCGTGCAAGGAGGCGAGGGCATCCACCGTGTCTCCCAGGTTACCGTTTTGGCCGTGCAGGTAGAGGACGGTGTAGCGCGTGAAGCGGGCATCGGGGGCGGCTGGAATCCACCAGCCCTTCAGCAACGGCTCGCCCGCATCGGTGGTTGCGAACCCTACCGGATCGAAGGTCAGGCTGGCGCTGGCAGGGGTGCGGGTGACAGTGGATGTTGGATGGTAGAGCAACTGCCAACTCCCCTGCCAGAAGAGCAGGCAAAGTGCGCCCCATGCGCAAACCCCGGCCCCCACGCTTGCCAGGCTCACAGCGATCATCAGCCAACGGCCTGACACCGTGGTTGGCGCCGCGGCTGGTTGGGGTGGGGCTTTCTTGTGCGGCATGGACGGCTTCTCTCGTGCTTCGCCAGAGGCGAGGGTTTCCCTTTATGCTAACCGCATTGGCAGGTTATGATGGCCGTCGGTGTTCCACGGCGAGGAGCTTCTTTCATGTCACAGTTTGTGCGCATATGTTCAGTTTCTGAGTTGCCCGTTACCGACGAGGTGGGCGAGTTTACGGTCGAGGGTCGTACGCTCTGCGTGGCTCATATTGGCGGGTCCATTGCGGTGCTTGACGGCACCTGCCCGCATGAGGGAGGGCCGCTCGGGGAAGGAATCGTCGAGGATGGCCGCGTGGTGTGTCCGTGTCATGGGTATTCCTTCGACCCGCGCACGGGAGCCTCAGAGCAGGATTCCAGCATGAAGGCTGAGGTCTTTGAGTCGAAGGTGGAACATGGCGAACTGCGCGTGAAACTGTGACAGGTAATTAGACAACTCGGCGCGCGCCGGACATCTGGACAGGCGGGTCGGCCAGCAGCCAGGTAGCGGTGCAGGCCAACAGGCCGACGGCGGAGAATTTGACCAGCGCGGGCGCGATCCAACTGTGGAGCGATAGAGAGACGCCCACCAGCACAGGTGGATGGATGATGTAGACCGCATAAGCACGGCGATTCAGCCAATCCCAGACGGCTGAAGGCCGATTGAACCGCTCGCGAAAGACGAGCAACCATGCGGCGATGAATCCCCAGGCGATGAAGGGCTCCCAGAAAGCGTTGAGGATGGCTGCCCAGGAGAAGCCGGTATTGAAGTTGGCATGACTGCCCGCGAATCTCCACCCGAGCGGCGGTGTTGGCCATACGACGCAGGCAATGATGACCCATGGGCGGCCATTCTTCCAGGTCAGTTGCGCGATCCAGTTGCGGGGTTTGGCGCGAACTCCTACAACGAACAGGACGACGTAAATGGCCCAATAGCCAAACAGGCTTGTTCCGATGGGAAAAACCTGGCGGAGGGCCAGGGTGCCGGCACTGACGATTAGAGCGCATAGGAACCATTCTCGCCAGGAAGGCACGGGAGTTGGGACTTGGGTCGCGCTTCCGAGACCACCCGGTAGCGGCCCGCTACGCGGCGGACTAGAACGTACCAGAGGCTGAAAACGAGCAATGCTTCTGCAAACCAAAGTGGCCCGGAGATGAACTCCTTGCGGAGCCAGATGGCCACGAACGTAGTCCAGAAGCCATCGCCCTCTGCGGCTGTGACAATCGCGGCGGTAAGGGGGCCAAGGAGAAATCAAATGCGAGGATTGGGATGCCGAGGCGAATGAAGTGGTCAAGAACGAATTGCCGATAGCCTTTGCGATCCAGCGACGCTGGCGTGAAGTAGCCGGCGAGCAGGAAAAAGAAGCCCATGAAGCAGGCCTGATTCGTGGTGCAGAAGAGGATGAGCAGAATGCTTGAAGGTGTGCGGGAGGGTTGCAGTTCGTGCCAGAACCAGCCGCCCATGGCACCGTAGGTGATGGCCGTGTGGTGCAGAATGACCAGGATAGTCATCACGCTGCGAAGGCGATCAATGTAGAAGTCGTGCTGAGGCATGAGCCATAATTCGTTGGGCCGCGAGTCTCTGCACGCGGCCCAGTCGCGCTTCTTTGAATCAGTACTTGACGATGGCGGTGAAGGAGTCGGGGTTGAGGCTTGCGCCGCCGACCAGGGCTCCGTCAATCTCTTCCTCGCCGATGAGCGACGTTGCGTTGTCAGGCTTCACACTGCCGCCGTAGAGGATGCGCATGTTTGCGGCGACTTCTGCGCCCAACAGCTTGGCGACTTCCGCGCGGATGATCTTGTGCGCGTCGACAGCAATCTCGGGAGTTGCGGTCTTGCCTGTGCCGATGGCCCACACCGGCTCATAAGCGATGACAATCGGCCCGGCGGTCTCGGCGGTGATGCCGGCGAAACCTCCGGTGATCTGAGTCTTGAGAACGCTGGCGGTCTCGCCGGCCTCACGCTCAGCGAGGACTTCGCCCACGCAGACCACTGGAATCACGGCGTGCTTAAGCGCGGTGTGGAGCTTCTTGTTGACGATCTCATCGGTTTCGGCAAAGTACTGGCGGCGCTCGGAATGGCCGATCAGGGTATGCGTTCCGCCAACAGCCAGAAGCTGGCACACGGAGGTCTCGCCGGTGTAGGCGCCCTCCTCGGCAAAGTGAATGTTCTGGCAGCCGACGGCGACGTTTGAGCCTTTGGCGGCAGCAATGACTGTGGGCAGGAGCACGGGCGAGGGAAACAGGGCAATCTCATCGCGGGTATGGCCGGCAACGAGCGGTAAAAAGGCATCGACGAAGGCCTTGGCTTCAGCAGGGGTCTTGAACATCTTCCAATTGGCAGCGATCAGGGCTTTACGGGGCATTTTGTCAGGTTCCTCATGGCGATTTTAGTTGATGGAAATCGGGGGATGGGGTGACGGCCGGCACAGCACGGCCAGAATCGGGAATCTTCGAGCTGCTGAAGGGGCGCGGCTAATCAATTGGGCCAGACGCGCGGATGGCGGATAAATCCGAGGGCACTTCACCTGCAAAGAAGGCAGCTCGATGATCGGGATCGCCGAGGTCCATTTTGAAATGGTGCCAGGTACCGTCCTGAAAGACGCCCATGTTCCAGGGCCCGGAGACTGAATCGGAGAACTGCCAGACGATGTGGTAGGCGTCTTCGTTGGTAAAGCCTTCGCCGTCTGCTTGAATAATTGCGTCGCCGCGTTCCCAAAGGGCCGAGCGCAACGCATGCAGGGCGTTGCTGCCCTCCTCTGTCTCCGATCCTTGCAGGTGCTGAAATGCGTAAACTGTTTTGACTTCCCCCAGGTACTCGACAAGCCATTCAACCCCTGATGCAGGCTTACAATCCTGAATCTCTTCGAGGAAGTCGGCGATCTCGTCCTGGCCGGTTGAGCCATCGAAGATAGGGTTTCGCTCGATCACGGCGACTTCGACTTCATCATTGCCGACGAGCAGTAGTGTGTCCCAATCTTCTTCGTCGCTGCTTTCGACGACAAGCTTGTACTCAGGATGCGCGTCACGAATCAGCCCGGCGAGTTCATCGAAGGCGGGGAAGGCGTCATCTTTCGACAGAACCCGCGTGTAGTAGCCCACGGTTCCTCCTGGTGGAGATCTAGTTTATTAGATTAGAGCAATTTCGGAATACAC
>PLKU01000044.1 GCA_003140705.1 Acidobacteriaceae bacterium | reverse complement strand
CTGCTTTAACTTTCGGCATTTAGAAAAGATTACTTCGGAACGAGTTGCAGGACGGTGCCGGGGAAGCCGTGGTCTAGATTGAGGAGGAATCGATTCGTTTTCGCGTTCAGCTCATTCTACCGGTAGGGCTTAACTGCTCAACTTCAATAGACACCTAACCCGCGGCCCGCCGCTCGTTGCCTAATAGGCTCCGAAGCGGCGGGCCATTCTGTTTTTGGAGACCAGCAATGGACATTGTTCTCGCCGAAGGCCGCAGTTGCCCTGTCCCAGCGTCGAGTGAGTACGCCTCCGATATCAGCGCAGTTCCANNGAAAACTCGCGTTCGAAGCTCCGAACAGCCCTCCCGGCAAAGCGGCGCCTGTGGCTGTGTCCTCTGTTCGGCCCCTTGCGATGCCGCCGGCATCCGGCCAGCTTTGCTGGCATGCCGCCGGACCACATCCAGTTCCTCGCCCGAGGGCGATGCAAACACAGCCCAAGAGGTTCCCGTGCACGTCAATAATCAATCGGATTCTCGACTCCGCCAGTTGTTATCCCTTTTCCCGTACGAGCGTCTGCGCCCAATCCAGAGGGCGGCGCTCGATGTCGTGGCCAGGATGTTCGAGTCAGGCAATCGCTTTTCCATTCTGGAGGCTCCCACCGGTTCCGGGAAATCCGCGTTGGCGTTTACCGCCGCGCGGTATGCCAGCACCCTGGACGATCTCGGCGACGACGAATTCGAGCCCGGCGCCTACATCTTGACCCCCTACAACAATCTCGCCGCCGCAATGGCCTCGGACTTCGGGGATCAAGGTTTAGCCGGCCTCAAAGGCAGGAAACATTACGATGCGAAGTCCGGCGCCGGCAATTACAACGACGCCAAAGCCGACTTTTTCGAGTCAACTGAGGGCGTGACCAACTACGCCTACTTCTTGCGCGCGCGCCAGGCGCCGAAACGGCAGGTTCTAATACTTGATGAGGGCCACAAGCTAGAAAGGATCCTGCTCGACATGGCCGGTTTCCGGATTACGCCCGGGACCTGCAGCGCGGTTGGTATCGACGGGCCGCCCAAGCATCTGACGGGCGAGCGGATTGCCGACTGGCTGGGCACAACGCTTCTGCCCGCTTTGCGCCAACAGGCTAGCCGCTCTCGGGAATCGGCAACACGACGAGAATTGGAGGATCTCGCTGAGCGCGTTGCCAAGTACATTGACTTGGACGATCGCAGTCAATGGGTCGCTTGGATGGACGAAGACGCTTTGAACGTAAAGCCGCTTTCGGTGACTGCCGAAGCGCGCGATCTGTTTGCAAGGGCCAGATACGTGCTTATTCAGAGCGCCACAATCTTCGACTTCGCGGCTTTTCAGCGCGTACTCGGCATTTCGGGTTCCTTGGTTTTCTCCGCTCCTTCTGATTTTCCCTTGCGCAATCGTCCCATTATCTACAAGCCCGTCGGCGACATGGCCTCCAAAACCATAAATCGTACGATCCCCGACCTGTGCACCGAGATCGAGCGGATTGTAGGTTCATTCGGCCGGTGCAAAGGGGTAATTCACACCTGCTCCTATCACCTCAACCAGTGCATTGCGCGGCGCCTCGCGGCGAAGTACGGATGCCAGCGCATAATCACCCACCGTCAGGATCCTCGGGATCGCGAGCAGGCAATTCGGCGCCATTCCGAAAGTGACGGAGCCACTGTGCTGGTCAGTCCTTCGCTGACGGAGGGCGTGGACCTTCACGGTGACTTGGCCCGATTCCAGATTGTATGCAAGGTGCCGTATCCACGGCTGGATGAATACACCCGCGCGCGCTCCGCGAGAGACAGCACATGGTATCGGCTGCATACGGCATGGGCGTTGGTCCAGATGGTCGGCCGCGCCGTCCGGTCGGACACCGACTACGCCACCACCTTCGTTCTCGACTCCCAGTTCGAGAGGTTTGTGACCAGCAACGAGGGGATACTTCCTGCCTGGTGGCGAGCCGCTATTCAAACCGAACGCAAAGCGGCCTGAACCGTGAAAACAACTGCGAATCAAAAGAGCTGCGCAGGAGCCATCGATAAGCACCTGATAGCCAAGGTGTCCCGGAGCGGATAGTATCTCGGGTCCGAGCCTCTCCCTGTCCAGGCAACGGCCATTTCCCTCAAAGAGGACCTCCTCTCAACCCCACACATTCCACAGGTCAGCAATCTGCTGCCGTTACCGGCAGCGGTTCCTGCCCAACCGAAAGGACAATCGATGAACAATCCACAAGGCGCTCCGCGGAATTCCGCGGAGCGCAATTCCGAAGTGCGTGCTGCGGCAAAGATCCAGCCTTTTCCGCCGTCTCCTGATTGGTGCGCGGCATCCGGTATCCGTTCGGCCGAGTCGGGNNCACCCCGCTCCTCGCCATCTGGTCATGATGTTCTTCCGTCACGACGGTTACTGGCGGTGTCAATTCATGGACGCGGGTCTGCGCGCTACCTTCAACCGGCCCCTAAACTTCAACTCGGTTGACAAGTTGATAGCGTTCGCGGATCGGGGCGGCGGGTTGGCGAGCCTGAAGAGGCGCGAAGCGTTTAACCGGGCAATCCAGAAGGGGCGTGGCGCGGTCCTTCTCGAATTAAACGATCATCAGTACGCGCTTCTGAAGACTGCCTGCTGACCTCGAGCGTTGAATTCATCAGATCATCAGAGCGCCCGTGATGCGAAATTGAAAACAGAGTTCGGCTCATCGAAAGGGCTTGCGCTTGGCTGTCAGATTGGTTTCAAAATATACACCGGGCGTCTCCCCGGCTGGTGTTGGTCTTTCGATAATCAGCGGATTAACGCGATTCCAAATACTCCTCAAACCGGAGCGGCCAACATTGTCGTTTGTGTGTAGCGTCTGATTTAGTTCGGCGTAAGCAGGTTGTACTTGAANNCTGCAATCAGGTCTGCGGCTTGGAGAGGCAGTACATTCTTACCTTCAAAAGCGGGGGCGTTTAGGTGGTCGCGCGCGAAGACCCTAGCAACTTCAAGCCTGTCCTCTTTGTTCCGATTTTCAAAAACCATCTTCACTCGGCCTGGGATGCTGTTCCACCCCGACCAATGGCCAACTTGAACGACGCTGTACCGGGCGCAGAACGCATAAGGGTGCGCAACCTTTAGATCAAAACGTTGTTCTGCGCTGATTGCGGAAAAATCATCCATGTCCAGAGTTGTAGAGAAAGTCTGAAACGAACGCTTCGCAATCACTCTTGCGGCTCGCCTCAATATTTCCTGCTTCCAACTAAGTCCTTCGCTGTTCCATTGCTTGAAACCTTCGCCGCCTGCAAGGAACGGGGTTGTGTGCAGTTCTTTGAGCGGGTCAATCGCTGCAAGCCACTCCGCCTCGAATGCTGCGGGATGTTCGACATTCAGGACAAGACCTCCGAAAGTAAACATCGGCCCGTTTTCGTGTCCACTCTCATCGAAGTACGCGGTGTACAACGCCATGCGAGACCTCAGGAAGAAGAAAGGCGAGCGAGAGCGGAAGAGGGCCAAATCCAGTTCAAAGACTTCTGCAAGGCGATCCGCGGATGCCTCGATGTTGAATGATTCCAAACAGCGAAGGGGAAGGATCTAGAGTCAAAGGAGCTCTCATCGTCACCTCGAACTCGGGAAGAGTAGCACGGCCTCTTTTCGTATATGTGATAATGTCCTCTCTCACGAGGCGGTCACTACCCTTAGCGGCATCGTGCGAAAAAGCCTCAGGACCCGCAATTCTCCGCCAAAAGCCGGAAAAACGACGCGCCAGGATGCCCGTAGGCGCGTTTTCTCGATGTGTTCCATGGGGTAGGTATCCCCTTTTGCTTCCCGCCTCAGATCACGCCGCAAGCGCCCGGTATAAGGTCTTCCGCCCGACTTTGAAAAGGTCGGCAACCTTCTGCCGGTCCTCGCCCTGGTCTATCAGCTTCCGGGCGTGGGCGATCTGCTGCGGGGTCAATTTCGGCTTACGACCGAATTTGACGCCCCGGCGCTGCGCGGCCTTCACCCCGGCGCGGGT
>PLKU01000269.1:405-5197 GCA_003140705.1 Acidobacteriaceae bacterium | reverse complement strand
CGCCGAAGCCTGGGTTGACGCTCATGATCAGAACGTGATGAACCATGGGCAGGATATCCACAAGGACGTTCACACGGGTGGCAGGATTCAGGACCACGCCCGGCTGCATGCCGTGCTGGGCAATCATCTCCAGCGAGCGATGCAGGTGGGTGCAGGCTTCATAGTGCACACTGACCCAGTTAGCCCCTGCATCTGCGAAGGCCGGGATGAATTCGTTTGGGTTTTCGATCATGAGGTGGCAGTCGAGTGGCAGGTTCGTGACTTTGCGCAGGCTCTTGACCACAGGCGGCCCTAGGGTAATGTTGGGCACAAAATGTCCGTCCATGATGTCCACATGGATGACGGTGCCGCCGCCTCGTTCAGCCGCGGCAACTTCGTCGGCTAAATGAGCAAAATCCGCAGAAAGGATGGATGGGAGCAGCTCGACCATAGGCCTTGCGGGCGATTCTCCTTGCCCGCCCAGTGTATCAGCGGCGGCGGGGCATCGTCCTTGAAGAGGATTTCGGAGCTGTGGGTGCTTATTCCGCGGAAGGGCTGACTTTTTGTTGTGCAGCGCCGAGCACTTCGCCAGGGCCGGACTCCTGAACGAAAATAACCAAGCGCAAGTTTCCTGGGTCCATACCAGGCTTTAGCCGGGCTTGATAATCGCCATCGAAGGTCTTTCCCTTTTCAAGCTTGCCAATTCGGACGATGTCCTGGGCAACTGCCACGTGGGAAAGCCGGCGACCGCCATTCTCTCCGTGCAAGACCTGGGATTCCGCGTGGTTGAGAGCGATCACCGCAAATATATCGGCACTGTGCTTTGCCGCAGATCCATCTGCGGTGACGTGGGCGCGAAGGACGGCGGGGGAGCTACCTTCAACGCTTACAGTTCCTACGGTGATGGGCACCTGTGCGGGTTTGGCAGCTTTCACGATAGCCTGTTCGACCTGATCGGCACTGGTCAATTGCAACTCGGTCCTTCCATCAACAATCAATTGCGGGGTATACGGGCTGCCGAGACCCATCACGCGGACATATTCGCTCTGACGTTCAGTCAACAACGAGGAAGAGAACGGGTCCTTCCAGCCGTCATGATTCCAGTAGTCGACATGCTCACTGAGCACGATAGCCTGCACGCCGGGAATGGGCTGAGAAGAATCCAATTGTTGCAACCATGCGTCTGCGGGAGGACAACTTGAACAGCCCTCTGAGGTGAAGAGCTCAATGAGTACAGGAGTCGAAGTGTTCGCGGCAGCTGGCGATTGACCTGGCGCGGACAGGCAGGTCAACATCACCAGCGGCAAGAGAATCGGTCGACGTTCAGCACGATTCATTTGGGGCGCCCCCTTCAACTTGGATGCTGCTCAATCTGTGTCTTACGCCACGCGGTCTGCCAAGAAGGATTGTAGCGGCCATGGGAAAATCTGGGACGCATGCCCAATGAATGGGACAGGGAATGCTTGAAAGCAATATCCACCTACTTGCTTTCTGGCATAGCCACCGGTCATGCGGAACTAAGTTTCACAGCGCCGCTGGCTTGGATTCGAGTTTCAGCAGCAGCATACGGCCGCGTGCCTGCATGGCTGGAGTTCCGGTGCGACTGAGGATCCGCAGCAATTCGAGCACATCGGGCGGCAACGATGGGTCCTGGTTTGCCAGGTCAACGAGGCCTTGCATGACCATGGTCTTGACGATCGAGCTTCCGTCTTCGAACCAGGCCTGCAATGCAGAGGCCGCACGCCGGCATTCCTGACGATCGAGTATTAGCCTTGGAATGACCAGCGCGAAATGCCAGCGAAGCTTGTTTTCGGTGGCTTCGGGCAGCAATCCCAGCAAGGAGGTCTTCCATGGGGCAAGCAGGGGAGCAAATACCGATATGGCATCGCGGGTTACGCGCTCGAGGGCATGTGCGGCGCGATTGACTACGCCGGGGTCGTTGTCCCACAGGCATTCCATAAGCCGGTTGAGCCTCTCCGGATGCGCGAGGACAAGCGCAGCAACCCCTTCGGCGCGTCCGACCGAGATGCGCCCCTTGCCTTCGCTGAGCATTGAACGGATGGTCTCGGTCTTCGCCATGAGAGCCCTTCTCTGTTCTATTGTCGAACGGCGCCCGAGAGCATTTTTGCGGCTACGCGGCCAACGGCTCGCAGCATGGCCTTGATGGGCCATTGGCCTTCAGAATCGGGGAAAAAGATTTCGCCGGTGCGGCGGACTTCAGGGCGGTAGTACCAGCGCTTGAGGAGGGCCAAATAGCCTTGTCGCTCGGTGGCAGATGGCGCGGTCGATGGTTCTGCAAGCGCGGCCAGCGCAGCCTCCATTCGGGTTTCCAGGACGCTGCGAGGAATCCTGGCGGGCGCAGCTACGCTGGATTCGCGCGTGGCGTCCTGCGGCAGGGGTTCGGGTGGTGGAACTTCAACGACAGGTTCGATTGCCATTGGCTGGGCAAAGAGCGAGCTTGACCCGGACTGCTCGTTCTGGATTCGCATGCCGAGGGTGGAGAAAGCGGCGGGACCGCGGAGGCGACCTTTGTCAAAGAGGAAGACGGCGACCTCATCCGGATTGGGCGCTGCCTGCAGAATGACGGCGCGCAACTGGCTGAGCGGGCGAACCAACTCGGCGGCGAGGGAGCGCACGACTTCGACACGCTGAACCTGGGCATGAAGGGCGGAGGCGGCTTCAAATTCAAGGTTGGCGGAGGTCTGGTCACGCTGAGAGCGGAGAACTACGAGGCGGCTGTCTCCGCGAGTAGCCAGAAAACTCTCGACCGCGGAAGCCTCTTCGGCGTAGCGATCGTCTGTGCAGCCCTGATAGCAAGGGGCGAGGCACATCTTCATCTCGGAGTAGACGCAGCCGGGGTGGCTCGGATTTGGGTCGAGATCGTCGGTGCAGCGGCGCAGGAGAAACAGCTTGAGAGCTTCGTCGGCAAAGCGCTCGGCTGCCGAACGCGATTGAAACGGGCCGTAGGACCAGCCGGCTTCGCGCTGGCTGGGACGGTTCGTCACCGTGATGCGTGGGTACGCGTTGCTGCCCAGAAAGCGGACGAAAGCCGGCGCGCCGAGGTGCATGCGGTCAAGGGCCTTCGGGCCGTAGACCCCTTGAAGGAGTTCGAATTGGAGAAGGAGCGACTCGAATTCGGAGCCGGTGAGCTGCCAGGCGATGCGGCGTACTCGGCCAGCCAACTGCAGTCGACGAGGATGTTTCGGTGAGGGTTGGAGGAGGCGGGCAAGACGGGCGCGGAGGTTTGGGGTGCGGCCGATGTAAGGCTCAGCATGCGCCTCGGCACCGTAGAGGGCGTAGACGGCAGCGGTTTGCGGGAGTTGGCTGAGCGCGGCCTTGGGTTCGGCCGGGTCGAAGGGCAGCGATTGAGAAAGGGTCTCGCTTGGCACGGCTACCCCTCTCAGGCTCCCGCGATGGTCATGCCGTCGATGCGCAGGGTTGGAGATGCGACCGAGCCGCGGAAGACCAGGTCGTTGCCGATGGCGGTGACGTTCATAAGCATTTCCGCAAGGTTGCCGGCGATCGTGACTTCCTCAACGGCGTGAGCGAGCTGGCCGTTCTCAATCCACAGGCCGGTGGCCCCGCGAGAGTAGTCGCCGGTGACGATGTTGGTGCCGAAGCCCATGAGACTGGTGACGTAGAGTCCAGCGGTGACACCCGCGATGATCTCGTCCGGGGTGAGCGAGCCGGGCTCAAGATACAGGTTGCCGCAACCGATGCCGGGGGTGCCCGCTAAACCTCTTGACGCGTTGTGGGTGGACTTCAGAGCGAGCTTGCGGGCGCTGTAGGTATTGAGGAGATAGTTGCGGAGAATGCCCTTTTCGAGCACAACTGTGCGCCGAGAGGGCAGTCCTTCGCCATCGAACGGTGAGCTGCCGAAGCCGCCTGCGCCGGTGGGCAGCAACATGGTGTTGTCATCGATGATCGTAAGGCTCGGCGTGGCGATCTGGTCGCCCAGCTTGCCGGCGAGGAATGAGGCGTGACGCCAGATGGAGTCGCCGGAGGCTGCTTCAAACACGGAACCGATGAGCGAGCGGGCCACCTCCGGCGCGAAGACGATGGGCACGCGCTGCGTGGGCACTTTGCGCGCACCGAGGCGACGCAGGGTGCGGCGTGCAGCTTCCTTGCCGATGGACTCAGGAGATTCAATGTCGGCGAAGCGGCGCGCGCCGGACCACCAGGCATCGCGCTGCATGGCGCCGTTTGCATCCATGGCCAGCGGAGCCGCGGCCACACCGGCATAGCTGGTGCGGTAGCCGCCGACAAAGCCGCGCGAGTTGGCCATGACTTTGCGGCCGGTGGCGGCGTCGAAGCTGCCGCCGTCAGAGTTGGTGATGCGCGGGTCGGCGGCGAGGGCAGCGGCTTCAGCCCGGCGAGCCCACTCGATGCGTTCAGGGCCGGAGAGCGAATAGACATCGTCGTAGTAGAGGTGGAGATCGTCTGGGATCGAGCCGAACTCGGCGGTTTCAGGCAGTCCGGTGAAGGGATCTTCTTCAGTGACGTTTGCCAAGGCGATTGCGCCATCGACAAGTTGACGAATGCCGTCGGGGGTAAGGTCGCTGGTTGACGTGGATGCCGAGCGGGTGCCCAGAAAGACGCGCAGGCCCAGACCGCGCGATCCAGATTCCTTGAGCGTCTCAACCTGGCCCATGCGCACGTTGACGCTGAACTCATCGCCCTCGCGGACGACCGCTTCGGCGTCGGTGGCTCCTGCTTTCATGGCGAGCGACACTACATCGGCGGTGAGGGATTCGAGGTCGAGGGCGGTCGCGTCGGGTTGGGCTGCGGCTTGGGGCATGCGTCAACAGTAACA
>PLKU01000269.1:0-399 GCA_003140705.1 Acidobacteriaceae bacterium | reverse complement strand
CGCAGGTGCCGATGCCCTCGTCAAGCTTGAGGTCGTGGCCGACCATGGAGACGTATTTCAGGGCTTCGGGGCCGTTACCGATCAGTGTGGCATCGCGGACGGGGGCAGTGATTTTGCCATCTTCGATGAGGTAGGCCTCAGAGGCGGAGAAGACGAATTTGCCGTTGGTAATGTCAACCTGGCCGCCGCCAAAATTGACGGCGTAGAGGCCCCGCTTGACGNNCGGCGGCCGGAGCCGGTGTTGGCGCCGCCAGTGAGGCGGGCGGACAGTTTGTCAGTCAAATAGCCCTTGAGCACCCCCCCCTCGATAAGAACCGTCTCCTGCGTTGCCGATCCCTCGTCGTCCACGTTGAGGGAACCGCGTCTCCCGGCGATTGTGCCGTTGTCGACCACGGTGAC
>PLKU01000139.1 GCA_003140705.1 Acidobacteriaceae bacterium | reverse complement strand
GTGCAACAAGCCCAGGAGCAATCCAAGTTCATGCTGCCGCGGCCGGCTTGACCCGGGGCGAAACACAGTTCAGGGCAACTCCGGCCCAACCAGCAAACAGCGTACGCACATTCTGATCCAGATCGTTAGGCGTTCTGAAGGTACGACTCTTTCTCACTCACAAGGTCTGACCTTAATCCGACGAGGGAAAAGAGTTTCCTGTGAGAAACTTACGAGCCAGCTACTGAGTCCATATTCGTCGAACATCAGACAGGTTTCGCGCGCTAAAGTCTAGCCCCAAAAGGAAGTTCGCCATGTGCCACTTGAGATCTCCACGATAAAGAACTGAAATAAGTTTTCTATTGACATCAGTTCTGCCGATGAAGTAACTTTTTCGCCTAGTCGAATCTACTTCTTTCGGTTGGCGCAAAAAAAGGACGATTCACAACGCAAAATCACCTTCGGAGCGGTCAGCTCGGCCACCAGCAATACCGGCAGCCGCGACTTCCAATTCTCCGGGAGGCTGAGCTTCTAAACTCGGACTTGCCGATCATTCCTTATCCCGGAGCCGAAGATTGCAGCGGATCGCAATAGACGGCTCCAGTTCTATTTAGTATCTAAAACTGGAGAAAAGTATGTCCCTGCAACGGAACGGCTTTACGCTTGCGTTTACGACTTGTATTTGTATGTTGGGAACGCAACAGCTCGCTCTCTCGCAGCATCAGCCGTCAGAGAAAGAGCTGAAGAACATTGCAACCAACGAGGCACGCCACTTTGGAGATGCACCGGACGACCCAGGCCCGCTCGCCACAGACCTTGCTTACTCGACCAAGCCTGCGGCCGTCGCGAAGGCGATGCACAAAGTCGCCGATTGGCAGCTGCAGAGGTCGCAGCCCTACTTCGATCGTATCTGGACATGGAGCGTCCTTTATTCAGGGTTCATGGCTGCTTCGGACTCGCTGAATGACCCGAAATACCGCGATGCAATGTTCGCCATGAGCCAGAAGTTTGAATGGCAGCTCAGGTCTCATCTGCCCAACGCCGACGATCAAAGCGTGGCTCAGACATATTTGGAGCTTTACCTGCTCAAGAAAGATCCAGCGATGATCCTGGCAACCCAAACTGAGCTTGATGCCCTGCTCGCTGCGCCACGCGGCTCGGCAGTCACGGGCAAGGAGATTGCCTGGTGGTGGTGTGATGCACTCTTTATGGCGCCTCCCGTGTGGTCGCGGATGTACGCCGCAACCGGCGACAGGAAGTACATTACCTATCTTGATGAGGAGTGGGCCAAGACCTCCGCCCGCCTTTACGATCCCAAGGAACACCTCTACTTTCGGGATTCCACCTATTTGACCAGGACTGAAGCGAGCGGAAAGAAGATGTTCTGGTCCCGAGGCAACGGATGGGTCATGGGCGGAATCATCAGAACTCTCAAGTACCTGCCTAATGATGATCCTGCCCGCATAAAGTACGTTGCTCAGTTGCAGGAGATGGCTGCGCGCGTCGCCGAGCTGCAAGGTCCAGACGGGCTCTGGCGTGCAGGCCTCCTGGATCCCGAGGACTACGATCTGCCTGAAATTTCCGGCTCAGCCCTTTTTACCTATGCACTGGCCGCGGGGGTCAACGCAGGCATTCTGGATCGCGCGGTCTATCGCCCGGNNATCTTTGCCGATGGGCGCTTAGGTTGTATTCAACAAACAGGTGCGGAGCCCGAGCCCTTCAAGGCCTCTGCAAACTACACCTACGGCGTTGGCGCCTTTCTCCTTGCAGGCAGCGAGATCCGGCAGATGCGCCGATGAAGAGCAGCCGTGCCAGTATCAGTGATCTGGCCCCCGGTAGGGCCTCCCGCTGAAGCATTTCCTGTCCCCACCTGCACAGCAGGAGAAGCACTCAGACTCTGAGCACTTGCGTTCATGCAAGAACTCGACGCCAGAACAAGGCCAATCGTCGCAAAACAACGTTTCATTCTATTGGCGTTCATCTCTCGCCTCGATGATACGAATGAAATCCGATATCACTTTGGCTCACCGTACGGTATGTCCTTCGGATCTTTGAATTCTGAATCTGTGAACGTCACTTTGCTCCCGTCCGCTGTTTGAATGTTGCTGTCTGTGATGATCCAGTTTTTAGCGTTGGCGATTGTACCTGCCGTAGCGGCTTGAATCTCAAGGTGATCAAGTCGGAAATCGTTCAGAGTCGCGTTAGGATATGCAGCCACGTTAAACGCGGCTCTTGCTCCGGTGGCCTTGATGTTCCAGATGTGAACGTCGCTAAAGTGAGGCAATCCCTGCTGCTCAGGAACTGGCGTTGTGAGCGTAACCCAGTAGGAAGGAATGTCTCTTAACCCCGCTGGCAGAGTGGCGTAACTAAAGCTGGGATTCCAATTCATTGTGATATGAATCGGAATGGCTACGCCTTCAAGCGTTATGTCGTGGATGCGGATGTCACTTCCATAGCCGCCGCGTGTGTGTGCGGACTTGAAGAGAATACCCGAAGGAACACCAGCAAGAGCGGTGATGTTGTAGGCTTCAATATTGTGAAAACCACCGGAGGTCTCACTGCCGAATGTGACGGCGGCAGCGCCACGGCGAACGATCGAATCCCGCACCACAACATCCTCCGTTGGCCGATTAACCCGGAGCCCGTCCGAGTCTCGACCCGCCTTCAACACCAGGGCATCGTCGTTTACGTCAATGTCGGCGTGCTCAACCAAAACCTTGCGTGAGGAATCAATATCAATTCCGTCTGTACTTGGTCCCTTGCCGCCTTCGTTGTTGCGAATGATGACTCCATCCACATGAACGTCATGCGAATAAAGAATTTGCACCGTCCAGAACCCGGAGCGTTTTAACAGAATTCCGCCTCCGAGCTGAATATCTGACGAATTCTGTATCAGTATTAATCGCGGCCGACGCGCGTCGTAGTCGGAAGCCCAGCGCAACCCCTTTGGCTCATACGTGGCGCGCAAATCCCAATACGACTTCCACCAAATAGGCCCGTCTCCATCAATGGTTCCCTTTCCCGTGATAGCAACGTTACGTTGATCGCGAACATTGATCAAGGCTGCGGGCCAGGTCATTTCGATACCAGCGATGCGAGTTGGCAGCATCGGATAGTCCTCTACCCTCTCCGAACCAATAAGCGTTGTTCCTTCTGGCACCTCGAATGTGACACCCGACTTCAAAAACAAAGAGCCTGTCAAGTAAGTCCCGGGCTTCATCGTGACTGTCCCGCCAGCGACAGCAGCCGCGTCGATCGCCTTCTGAATTGAAGCCGTCTCAAGTGTTGTGCCGTCTCCCTTCGCTCCATAGTCATTGGCAACGAATGTTTTCGGCGCGGCGTTGGCGACACCAGTGGCAAGCAGACCTAGAAGTGTAAGCATTACGGTCCATCGATTCCCTTTGATCATCGGCTCCTCTGTTCTTCTAGATAAATCGGCCCAAAGAGCCCGGACGGGATGGGTCTCAAATGATCCATATCCTGAGGATCGAAGCGGTGGCCGTACTTTGCTCGCAGCGCAGTGTAGTCATGAGGCGGTTGCCCGGCCAACAAGTTGATCGCAGTGTTATACACGCGGACTTCAAGCTGATTCTCACCCTTATGAACCAGCTTTGAGATGTCGATCCTGTAAGGCGGATGCCAGAGCGACCCCGCCCGCTGTCCATTGACAAGAACAANNGAACAATCGCCGCCTCACGAATCGGCGGATCAAGCAATGCGTGCATGCCGTTCGCATTTGGCTTGCGCTCATCGACTATGGCAGTTCCGTTCCCGAAATTGAGAACAATCCGCGTGCCAGCCGCCTGCGGATCTTCCATGAAAACACCCCGGGAGTAAACCGCCTCGCCGGAGTAGTTCTGCCTCCCTGGCAGTTCGGTCCACGAGGTCAATTTGCTGAGAGTCTTTGACGCCGTTTCATCAGCAAAACGCACCTGCCAACCCCTGCTCAAGTCTGCAAGCTCAGTGCCGGTATCCGGGAGATAGTCGTGATTTATGCTGGAAGATTCCGGTATAAGTGGACCGGCCGCATTATCTTCGGTCCCAAAGTTATCCTTGAGTACAAAGACCCGGGACTCGTACGGTGTAAGCATCAGCGGAATCTCTGCGCCGTGGCCACCCTTGAGGGTTCCTGTAACAGCACCAGTGTCTGGGTCCCATGCCTCAATTGCAGCGCGGGTAGACCGGAAATGAATGTTCCCATCGAATAGCTGATTGGTGCTGTTGATCACATAGTAAATATCGCTGTTTGCAAGCCTGCGGTGGATGAAGCCGAGATTGGATGCGTTGCCTTTGGCATCCATGTTGGCTTCAATGTCCGGCGGCAATGCCGCATGCAAAGCATCGGATAGATCGGCGATCGAGTCGACCAGCACGCCCATGTGGCCCGTGCCCCGGAACAGACGGCCCGAAAGAGCAACTATCTCCGCAGATGCGTCCTGGTCCTTGAATCCTGGCCCGAGCGACGGAGCCCTCTCGAGTGCGATCACCTTGCCCGTAGTCCCTGCATAGCTCTCGATCTTTTTGTAAGTAGACAGTGGTATCCGGTCTGTTGGCGGAATCAGCAAGACAGGGTAAGGAATCACACCAAGCTTGTCGATGGTGGTCGCGTCAATGTAGTCGACGTTATAGCCAGCATCGAGAATGGCCGACATAAGAGCGGGGGTAATCCGCTTCTTCATTTCGTCCGTAACCGACACGTGACCGGGTGTGAATGCTGCCTGAGCATCATCCTCAGGCAACAGAATCGCAATGTCGTTGGCCGGCTTCCCTTGACGCAGCAACCAGCTTACCCGCTGCAAGTACTTCGTTACATCGGGCATGACCGGAAACCACGGATTGTGCGAATTAAAGACCGCTGCCGCATAGAGCGACCAGCCCGGCTCTCCCGCTTCCGGAGGGGAATAGGGATAACCGTGCCCAACAATCTGATTCACTCCGAGCAGAAACATCCGGTCTGCCTCAGCCTTCATGTCCAGAGGAGTAGCGCGAAACGCAGGCGAATGAAGCCACGTCCACGTCTCGGCAGATGTGACGTTATGGCCATAAAGGTGGTTGGCGGAGCTCGCCCAGCGCGTAAATGAGAAGGCGCGCCACTGCGGACCCTCGCCTTCTGGCAAATTGGCAACGGCCTCATCCGCTAGAGTCACTGCCGGCTCCCCGTATGTCTGCGACCGGAATTGGGTTTGATGCGCCTCGGCGAAATGTGTGAGTGGGATCAGGTAGTTTTCACGGATGAGATCAGAAAGTGTCTCGCCCCAATCGTGCCGAATCGCCTCCGCCTCCGGTGTACCTCCCGCAAGCAGCTCGGGAAGATGAGGGAGCAGGTCATAGCCTCGACGGCTTTGAAATTCAGCAGGAAAGTTTGTGGTCCAATCGGAAGCGTAGACCTCGAGCGAATCAGAGAACACGGAATATGGTGGCTCGCTGCCAAAAGCGTTCAGCAGCGGAGTCGCCACATCATCAATGTGCTCGTCGATTGCGGTGCGAGAGAAATGATCGAGCACGTAGCCCTCGGCACCAGCTGCCGGCCGTTTCACCATCATTCCCGTATGACTCGCAATGAAGAAGAGCGCGGTTTGTGCACTTGTCCCGGCGGGTACGGCACCACTAGCTAGATTGACCCGCCTGGCAGACGCCGCGTCAAAGACTTTCTCGGCGCCGTTGACGGCGAATGCCGCGATGATGCTATCTCCAATTGCAAGCGCAGGAGATGTTACGGTTGTGCCTCTAATTGGAACAGAGATCACTTTGAGGCTCCCCGCGGATAGAGCAACGGTTGTCTTTGGGCCTCCGTAAGGCCAACCGCTGCCCAGCGTAATATCCACGCGCAGCCCCAGCGATCGAGCCGTCCGGTTGGCGAAACTAACGTCATCAAGGAACTCTGGCGAGAGGTATTGCAGGTTCTTTATTCCTTTAGCTTCATCGTCAAGCATCAGAGGATAAACTGGCTGAATCTCCACTCCGCCAATGCCAGCGTCGCGCATCGTCTCTAGCTCTTTCCCGAGCTCCGGCTTTGTCACAGCTGGGCCGAACCACCACCAGC
>PLKU01000491.1 GCA_003140705.1 Acidobacteriaceae bacterium | reverse complement strand
AGTTCGTCGTGCCGAGGTCAATGCCAATAATCTTTGCCATGGTTTTGTTCCCTGCCTCTTCAGTTAAATTCTGACTCTTATAAGATGCATGATTGAGTGTGTTAGTGTCAACTTTATTTGATGATACCTACATAAGCTATCGCCCGTCCCTCTACCCGGAACCAAACCACTTGCCGAAAATATAAGACTAATTTAGTCTTATATTAAATAAGACTGATTTGGTCGCACTTTTATGGAAGTCCATCTTGTCTTCAAATAAACCTTTTAGATTGATCACCTACGCCAGCTGCCTCGCTGCCTGCCTGCNNTTACTTTGTCACCTACTCCCACGATCTAGAGGAACCCGGCAACCTCGGGATCGAAACCAAACCGCTCTCGGTAAACCCAATGGCGGCAATAACATCGGAGCCACCGCCGTCGAATTCGAATATGGCACCCGCGCCCGGTGGACAACCGAGCTCTATCTGGATGGCCAGGCCACTTCTCAGGATTCCACCATTTTTACCGGCTTCCGCATTGAGAATCGGATCCTGCCTCTCATGCGCGACCACGCCATCAACCCAGTCCTCTATGTGGAGTACGAGAACACCTCCGGCGCCGACAAGACGATCCTCGAGTTCGTCGGTCACGATATNNACCAGCACGAGGCCGAACTCAAGCTCATCCTCTCTTCCAACCTCCACGACTGGAACATCTCAGAGAACTTCATTACCGAGAAGGACATGGGCCACGACCCATGGGAGTTCGATTACGCCGTTGCCGTTGCTCGACCCCTGCGCAGCGCAGCTGGCGGACGGGAATGTACGTTCTGCGCGGAAAAGTTCACCGCTGGCGCGGAGGCCTACGGCGGCCTCGGTGACACCTTCGCACTGACCATGCGCGATACCTCGCACTACATTGCGCCAATTGTCGGGTGGCAGCTGCCGAAGGGTGCACGCCTGAGTTTCTCGCCAGGTTTTGGCCTCACTAGTTCAAGCCTTGCCCGCGTCTACCGCGTCGGTCTTGCCTTCGAATTCGAGCAGATCGGCCGTTGGTTCCATCCATCGAGACCGCAGTCCGGCTCATAGGGAGGTGCGGAATGATGCGCCTCAGGCTAGCGATTCTTCCCATCTTGCTCAGTGTCTCCCTTGTGGTGGCCGCGGCTTTCAGCTCCCGCTGGCAGCAGGTCCCGGAAAACGATCATTCACGCCCGAACCCGCTTGCCGGCACGCCGCAGACAGTCGCAGCCGGTGCGCTCGTTTATCGCGACCACTGCCTGCAATGTCACAGAACCAATGCCGAGGGCGATGGCCATAAACGACCTTCACTGCGCAGCGATGGGATTCGCTCCGCATCGGACGGAGACATCGAGTGGTTCCTCCGCCAGGGCGACCTCGGCCACGGCATGCCTTCCTGGTCCAGCCTGTCGGAAGCGCAGCGCTGGCAAGTCATTTCCTGGCTCCGCTCCATCCAGTAGCAAGCGGAACCTCGCCCTGGCCGCGATTTCTTCTTTGCGGCCAGGGCAGTCAGGTCCTTTCGCCAACCCCACCAACTGCCACGAGCTGGGAGCTAGAAGCTGCTTCGCAAGCGAGCGCCATCACTACCAGCACCCGCTCCAATCGTTTAACCTCATAAGTTCCGCCAATCATGACCACCGCCGCCGCCCAAGCCCGTTACCCGCTCACTCAAGGCGTCAACCCATGGTTGGTCACCGTCTCCGTCATGCTCCCTACCTTCATGGAGGTGCTTGACACCGCGATCGCCTCGGTCGCTCTTCCCTACATCGCCGGGAGCCTTTCTGCTTCGAACTCTGAGGCCACCTGGGTCCTCACCAGCTACCTCGTCGCCAGCGCCATCATTCTCCCCATCTCCGGCTGGCTGGCCAACCGCATCGGGCGCAAGCGTTTCTACATGACCTGCGTGGCGCTGTTCACCATCTGCTCGCTGCTCTGCGGCCTGGCGCCGACCCTGCCCTTTTTGATCCTGGCGCGCATCCTGCAGGGCATTGGCGGCGGAGGCCTGGCCCCCAGCGAACAGGCCATCCTGGCGGATACGTTTCCGGTGGAACAACGAGGACAGGCATTTGCCCTCTACGGCATGGCGGTGGTGGCCGCGCCGGCGATCGGACCGACTTTAGGCGGGTGGATCACCGACAACTTCAACTGGCACTGGATCTTCTTCATCAACCTGCCGGTGGGGCTGCTCGGACTTTATCTGGTCGATCGGCATCTGCCAGATTACCGGCAGGAAAATTCGCCACCGCTCGATCTCGTGGGACTGATTTTGTTCGGCCTCGGCATCGGGCTGCTGGCGTATGTGCTGGAAGTCTTTGGCGAACATACTTTGGGCGGCGGCACGCTGCTGGCGTTGCTGGCCGTGTCCGCCGTTTGTCTCGTTGCTTATGGAATGCGGGCGGGGCGTATCAAGTTTCCCCTGCTGCGGCTGACGCTGTTTGGCATCCGCACTTTTCGCGCATCGGTGAGCGGCAGCTTTTTCACGCGGCTGGGGATTGGCGGAATTCCATTTCTGTTTCCGCTGCTGTATCAGGTTGGTCTTGGATTCACGCCGATCCAATCCGGCCTGCTCATCATGCCGCAGGCCGCCGCCGCCTTGAGTTTGAAAATCGTGCTGCGAAACATTTTGCAGCGGTTCGGCTATCGCCGCGTCCTGATCGCCAACACCGTGATGCTCGGCGTGATGACCCTTTCCTTCGCGACCATCGGCGCGGGCACGCCGGTCTGGCTCATTGTCATCCAGGTATTTATTTTTGGAATGTTCACGTCGCTGCAATATTCCAGCATGAACACGCTGGTCTTTGCGGACGTGACGGAAGAGCAAACCAGCGGGGCAAGTGCCATCACCAGCACGGTGCAACAAATGTCCATCAGCTTTGGCATCGCGATCGGGTCGCTGCTCACGGCGCTGTTCGTGCCCGACCGTTTTCACACGAGCGCGCCGCAGATGATCCACGGCATTCATCTGACGTTCTTGATTCTTGGGGGCTGGACGATTGTTTCCGCCTATGTTTTTCGCGAACTGAAAAAGGACGACGGCAACAAACTCAGCCTGCACAAGGCGCTGCAACATGCCGGGACGTGATGATTCCATTGCCTGCCGCATTTTCGGAGCAAACCAGGCGAAAATATTTTTTCACAGGGACAGCCAATGTCCAACCTCCACGATTACGCTCTGGCGCATGATAATAAATTACATCAACAATAAAGCCAGAATCCTCAATCGTTTCGGCAATGGCTGGCTGATCAAAAGGGCAAAACTATCTCGCTCAATTGGCGATTGATTCAGACACCCGTATTTGTGCGCGACTACATCATCCTGCACGAACTGGCGCATCGGCGGCAAATGAACCATTCGGCACATTTCTGGCGGGAGGTGGAAACCGTTTGTCCGAAATACGAAACTTCCGAAAGATGGTTGAAACAACACACCATAAAATCGACCGCGACCCACCAACCTTCAAAAATCAAAAGACAAACATGCCAATCGCCGCACCAAACATAAGCAAAGTGACCAGCACCATCAGAATAAACGATAATATTGAGGGCATCTGTTTCCGCATGATTTTTTTATCCGAACTGACCAGCAAGATGCCGATTAATAAAAACGGTGCCAGCAAACCGTTGAGAATCGCCGTCCAATAGAGGGCCTTTATCGGATTGATATTAAGAAAATTAAGCAAGACCCCAAT
>PLKU01000092.1 GCA_003140705.1 Acidobacteriaceae bacterium | reverse complement strand
GTCTTGAACCACTTGTAGCCGGGATTCATTTCGGCGGTAATGTCTGTCCCCGCGGCGGTGGTGGCGCGGATGCGTGTGGCCTTGCGCACGCGTTCCAGAACCTTTTGGCTGAGGCGGTCGACCAGATTGAAGTCGGCTCTCATCCCCTGGCACATGATCTCCGGGGTGATGTTGACCATGTGGGCATGGCNNGAAGATGGAAACCTGGGAGGTCTCCATATCGGCGAGCACGGCGGCTGGCATATCGATTAAAGGCCGGGGAGCCAGATCCTCGAGAATAAATACGTTCCACGGGCAACCCCGCTCAGCCAACTGCGCGGCAAGCGCGGCGGCGATGGGCTCGGTGACGCGGTCGGTGATNNAGGGTGACTTTCTCAGCGGGGTCGATGCGGAGGCAGGTAGTGACGGCAGAACGCGCGCCAGCCGTGAATTCGGCGGGATAGGCAAGCGAAAGCAGGTGTGCAGCGGTCTCAGTCATGCGTAAAGTACGTGCCTCACTGGAAATCACGCAGTCAGAGAATGCGCATCTATTGAGGTTACCGGAAAATTCATCGGAATGAAATGGGGAGGAGATGGGGTAGTGGCCAGTTTGGAAGAAATTCCCTCAGGGGCTGAAGCCCNNAGAAAATCATCCCTCAGGGGCTGAAGCCCACGTTCATTCTGCTTGGCTTATGTACGGGCTGAAGCCCGTACCCTTCAAGCTGAATCCCGGTTCCCTTCAAGGTGACCCACTAGCGGATTTCCTCGTGAATGCGGGGTCCAGCGTGCCGTAAACTCAGGCCTGAGGGGTCGATCGATGACATCGGAACGTGCGGCAAAGATAGGCATTGTCGGAGCAGGCAGTGTGGGGGCGACCATTGCTTATGCCGCCATGATTCGCGGGGTAGCGCGGCAGATCAGCCTATTCGACATTTCCAAGGCAAAGGTACACGCCGAGGTGCTCGATTTGAACCACGGCATGCTGTTCGTGCCGCCTGGCACGGTGGAGGGCTCGGACGACATTGAGATCCTGCGGGGCTCTGATGTGGTGGTTGTGACGGCGGGCGCGAAGCAAAGTCCGGGCCAGACGCGGATGGATCTGGCCGCTGCCAATACCGCCATTTGCGCCAAGATCCTGCCGCGTATTGTGGAAGCGGCTCCAGACGCCATGCTGCTGTTGGTGACAAACCCGGTGGATGTCATCACACAGGTGGCGATCAAGATGACCGGGCTGCCCTGGGAGCGCGTCTTCGGCTCAGGGACGGTGCTCGACAGCTCGCGATTTCGATTCTTGCTTGCCCGTCACTGCGGCGTTGCGGTGCAGAATGTCCACGCATACATTGCAGGCGAGCACGGCGACTCTGAGATTCCGCTGTGGTCGAGCGCAACTATCGGCTCGATTCCGCTTAGCCAGTGGGCGGTCCAGGGGCATGGCCGCCTGACCTCAACCGACAAGGACGGGATTGTCCATAGCGTCAAGGATGCCGCAAACCAAGTGATCCAGGGCAAAGGCTCGACCACCTACGCCATAGGACTGGCAGTGACCAGCATCCTGGAAGCACTGCTTCACGACGAACATAGGGTTTTGCCGCTGAGCGGGCTGCTGCATGGATTCCACGGGCTTGATGACGTATGCCTGAGCTTGCCGCGGATTGTGACCCGCAAAGGCATTGAAGCGCCCCTGCCCATCCCCATGACCGTTGACGAAGAAGCCGGGCTGCTGGACAGCGCAGACCGGATTCGCGCGGTGGTGCGGGGGCTGGGTTATTAGCTATAGGCCGGCTGCAGTCTCCTGCGCCATGTAGTCGACTACGGCTTTCAGGTCGCCATTGGACTCTTCGAAGACTTTCAATTGGCGGTCGGCGCCGGTGCCTGTCTTCATGATGGTGCGTACGCCGTCGATGGCCTCGCGGCTGCCTAACTCGTCGACCGCGCTATCGATGAGGGCAAGATACTCCTCAAGCAGGTCGCGCAGGGGCAGTTCCTGCTGGCGGCCGAAGTCGATGAGATTGCCGTCAAGGCCGTAGCGCACGGCGCGAAATTTGTTTTCCATCAGCAGGGGCCGGGCGTACTGGCGGAAATCCTGGTTGGCCTCGTGCAGCTTGTAGAGATAGAACGCGGTGGCCTGGATCAGCGCGGCAATGGCGACGGTCTCCTCGGCGCGAAGGGGGATGTCGCAGGCGCGGACCTCAACCGTATTGAAGAAGGGATGGGGGCGGATGTCCCACCATATCTTCTTGGCGTTGTCGATGCAGTTGGTGCGCACCAGCAGGCTGACGTAGTTTTCAAACTCCGAGTAACTCTGGAAGGCGTCAGGGATGCCGGTGCGAGGGAAGTTTTCAAAGACCTTGGCGCGGTAGCCCTTGTAGCCGGTGTTCAGGCCCAGCCAGAAGGGCGAATTGGTGGCCAGCGCCATGATGTGAGGGAGAAAGTAGCGCATCGAGTTCATGATGCGAATGGCTGCCTCGCGGTCCTCGATGCCGACGTGCACGTGCAGGCCAAAGATCAGGTTGGCGCGGGCGACGAGTTGCAGATCCTTGACCACCTGGTGGTAGCGAGGGTCGGGATAGATCTCCTGCGTGCGCCAGTCGGCGAAGGGATGTGTAGCGCCGGCAACCAGGACGAGATTGTGTTCTTTGGCAAGCTTGATCATCTCGCGGCGCAGCTCGTAGATGTCTTCGCGGGCTTCATCAATGTTGCGGCAGACACGCGTGCCTACCTCGACGACTGAAGTGTGCATTTCAGCCTTGACCCGCTCCTGCAGGCGCATTTTGCCCGCTGCGAGCATCTCCGTCTCAATGTGCGAGCGGAGATCGCGCGTGACCGGATCAATGGTCTGGTACTCCTCTTCAATGCCGAGCGAAAAGGATGGGCGCATGGTGGCTCCTTGAGACAGCTTTGCGCAATTGTAGCGGGTGCGGGTAACAGCCAAGTAGTCAGGCTTGAAGTTACGCCTTCTTCTTGACGGCGAGTTTCTTTTTGGCCGGCTTTTTCGCTTTCACAGGCTTCGTCTCTGCGCCGAAAAACGCGGACCAGCGCAGTTCCGGGAGATGCGGGGCCTTCTTCGCTTTGGCGATGGCCAGGTCGGCGACTTCGCGGACGATCCAGTCGAAGTTTGCCTGTCCGACTGACTCGAGGCCGGCGTCGGGCGCGGGATTCATGAAGTCGATGGCGTAGGGAATGCCATCCTCGATCGCAAACTCAACAGTGTTGAGGTCGTAGCCGAGGGCGCGGCAAAGCGTGAGGGCATCTTCGTGAACGCGCTTGAGCAGCTTCTTGTCATAGGCTGGCGGGTCTTGCCCGTAGCGCTCGGCGTGCGGCTTGCGTGGGTCGTAGGTCATGATGTGAACCTTCTTCTGGCCCACAACGTAGCAGCGAAAGTACTCCTTGAATTCGACCGCCTTCTGATAGATCATGCAGAGGTCGCGGGACTGGTCGTAGGCTTTGAAGAACTCGGCACGATTGTGGACGTGGTAGACGTCTCGCCAGCCTCCGCCATCAATTGGCTTGAGAAACCCATGTTCGCCGACGTAGGCAAACACGCTGTCCCAATCGAGCGGATACTCGAGGTTACGCATCGATCGGTCCGTAGTGCCCTCGGGGAGCTGCTTGTGGGGCAGGATCACGGTAGCGGGGACGGCCACGCCGAGCTTGGCCGCAAGACTGTAGTTGAAGAATTTATCGTCCGCCGACCACCAGAAGGGATT
>PLKU01000541.1 GCA_003140705.1 Acidobacteriaceae bacterium | reverse complement strand
GATAGCTGGTTCCGAATCCCTGCTGTCCCAGCGAGCGGCTCAATCCGCCGATGCTGGCAAAGCCGTGATTGTCGACGAGCACGATGACGATCTTCACTCCCTCCTGTACCGAAGTCACAATTTCGGTGGGCATCATCAGGTAGGTGCCATCGCCCAGGAATACATAAACTTCGCGGCCGGGGTCGGCCATCTTTGCGCCGATGGCTCCGGGAATCTCATAGCCCATGCAGGAGTAGCCGTACTCCATGTGATAGCCGTTCGGAGTCCGCGTGCGCCAAAGCTTATGCAGGTCGCCGGGATGGCTTCCCGCAGCAGAGAGAATTACGTCCCGCGGCTCCGAAGCCTCCCAGATTGCGCCGATCACTTCGCTTTGCGCCGGTCTATCGGGGTTGTTCAGGTGGAACAGACGGTCGACTTCGGCCTCCCATCCTGCTTTCAGGCTGGCAACTTCAGAGGTATATTCCGCGCCGACGCTGTGGCCGGCCAGTGCAGTTCGGAGTTGCTCAAGCGCGACGCGCGCGTCTGCAATCAGGGGAACCGCCCCGACCTTGTACGCGTCAAACTCGGCCGTATTGATGTTGACGAAGCTGACTTCAGGATTCTGGAATGCGGTCATCGAAGCGGAAGTGAAATCCGAATAGCGGGTGCCAATTCCGATCACCAAGTCTGCGGAGTTTGCAAGCCGATTCGAGGCTAGTGTCCCGGTGGCGCCGATCGCTCCCATTGCTTGCGCATGTTCCCAGGGCAACGAACCTTTGCCTGCCTGCGTTTCCGCCACCGGAATGCCGGTTTGCGTTGCGAATGCCGCGAGCGCCTGCGAAGCTTCGCTCATCAGCACACCGCCTCCGGCCACAATCAGCGGCTTGCGGCTCAAGCGGATCGCTTCGAGGGCCCGGTTGAAGGAGACGGTGTCGGGCTGGCTGCGGCGAATGAGCCACACCCGGTTGCGAAACAGCTCTTCAGGATAGTCGTATGCCTCGGTCTGCACATCCTGCGGCAAAGCCAGGGTTACCGCCCCGCAATCAGAAGGCGAGGTGAGGACACGCATCGCTTCAGGAAGCGCGGTGATCAATTGTTCAGGCCGATAGATGCGATCCCAGTAGCGGGAGACCGGCTTGAAGCAATCGTTGACGCCAACATCCTGCGTGCTTGTCGATTCCAACTGCTGCAGCACAGGCGCCACTTTGCGGTTGGCAAAAATATCACCGGGTAAAAGCAGCACTGGCAGGCGATTAATGGTGGCCAGTGCCGCACCAGTGATCATGTTCGTTGCGCCAGGCCCGATTGAGGAGGTGCAGGCAAACGTACGCAGGCGATTGCAGGCCTTGGCGAATGCCGCCGCCATGTGGACGCCAGATTGTTCGTTGCGGACAAGGATGTAAGGAAAATCCGGGTTCTGCTGCAAGGCCTGGCCGATCCCCGCAACATTGCCGTGTCCGAAGATTCCCAACATTCCAGCGAAAAAGGCATGCTGCTTCCCATCCCGCTCGACGTACTGGTTCTTCAGGAATTCGATCAAAGCCTGGGCCATCGTTAATCGACGCGTTTCCATCCGACTCACCTCTTTACAACCGGCACCCTTGGGTCCTTTTCGTTCCAGCCACTTTTCACCCACGCGTAGTCGGGATCATCGGATGCGGCCAGCGAACGTGCGGAGCCGGCCAGCGCATTGAGGTAATACACGTTGTATCCATGTGCGGCCGCCACTGGATGATAGCCCTCCGGCACCAGGACCAACTCGCCGTCGCGTACGGTAAGCGTCTCGTCGATCCGGTGATCGGCGGTGTATACCTTTTGCACCGCAAAGCCTTCAGGGCGCTCGACCCGGTAGTAATAGATTTCCTCCAGGTCTACCTCGCCCGGAGGGTTATGCACGTCGTGCTTGTGTGGAGGAAAGCTTGACCAGTTGCCTGCAGGAGTAAAGACCTCAACAACGATCAAGCGATGCGCGGGAAAGCTGGGCGGCAGCATGCTGTTGATCTGGCGAGTGGCATTCCCGCCGCCGCGAATCTCAACGCCCACCTCATCCGGTGTGACCAGGTGCGCGGGGAATACATCCTCGGCGCGGCTGTAGCAGAATGCCAGGTCGCAATCGGTTTCGGCAGTAANNGTAATGGTGAATGAGCTCCCGATTGGAAGATAAAGAGTGTAGGGAAATCCTTCGAAGACCGACGTCCGGCCGCCAATGTGCATCCACTCGCCCCGCGAACTCTTCACCGAGCAGATGCCGCCCAATATCACCACGCCCAACTCGTTGCCGCCAGTATCTCCCGCGTACCGTTCGCCCGGCGCAAGTTTTTTTACCTGAAATGCCAAATACTCAAACCCGAAATCGTTGATGCGATCCAGAAATGCATCCGGGCGGACCAGCAGGTTATTCATGATTTCTCCTCGCACCTCTGAGCAAACAGGGAATTTCGGCGACGCCAGGTTGGCTGGGCCCTGGTCTATCGCATTTGACAAGCTATGTTGAAACGTGGAGATGCACACGTTTGCATCCGCTCAATAATCGCGCGCCCGGCAAAGACTGTCAAGAGAATGTCCGGTAAGCAAGAGCCGACAGCTCTTCTCTACCACTTCGATTTAAGGAACGGTTCCTTTGTATCAACAGAATCCACCCAGGATTCCTAATTGGGAGGAATGTGGGCATTCACAGCGAAGGCTTCGGCTTGATTGAAGCTGAATCCTACGCTCCCAGTCCGCCGACGATCTGACAGGATGTTCCATGTCATGCGGTAAGCTGATTCGGGGGTGTTCTGGATGCGATTTCGTGCAGTCAGCCGATTTGCTCTTGCATCGCTTGCATTGTCCTTTGGCCTCGCTTTGGCTGCCCAGCAGCCGGATGCATTCAAGGGTCAAAATCCGGCCTTACCGCTCACCCATGTTGACAACGGATCCAACACTGCCAAGGCGATGGCCCAGCATTATGTGGTCCTGGTTTCGCTCGATGGCTT